>NZ_PJBS01000083.1 GCF_002836055.1 Psychroflexus sp. MES1-P1E | reverse complement strand
TATGAAGAATTCAAAAACGAAATATTTGTTTTAAGTAGCGCAAAAGAAAGACTTTCAGATGCAATTGAAAGACATTCCAAATTACAAAGAAAAAAAGCGACTTCTGCATATTCAACAATTCAAAAATATGCTCTAGAATTATTAAAAGGTGATGGTGCTTATGAAGAAAAGTTTCAAAATGGTAGAAAAATATCAATTAATTTTGGGAAGAACTCTTTTTACCTAGATGATAGAAATAGATTTTCTGCCAGTTCGTTAGTTCTATTAAAAAACTGTGTTCGTTTCGCTATATTTTTTGCATCTGTTGAATTGGACTATTTTAGATACCCAAGATTTATATTATGTGACAACATTGAGGATAAAGGAATGGAAGAAGAAAGAAGTAAAAATTTTCAAAAAAATATTGCTGAAATATCAAAATCACTTTCGTTGAAAAATGATAAATTTCAAATAATAATGACCACATCAATGATTGCAAGCGAGTTAGATATTGAAACTTATACTATTGGGAAGTTTTATGATAAAAAAGATAAAAGTTTGAAGAACTAGATATAAAAACACGAAATGCTAACAATGTATAAAAAACATAGGGCGTTTGTGCTAAACCGAAAGGTCTGTGAATATTAACAAAGTCCGCTAAATATAAAATTTGGCGTTTATAGAAAAAAAGATAAAAGCAAAATATTTATATTTAGCTAAGTAATAAACCGAAACGAAGTGCTTATCAACTGCCCTACGTTCCTTATACTAAACGCTATGGGTAAGGAAAAGATACTTCAAATTTTAAATAATGTTTAAAGGATATAAACTAAATAAGGTAAATTTTGGTATTCAATATGATGAATGCTATCGTATAGGTAATGACCTATATAAATCGTATGAAAATTACGTGCAAAATTCTCTTAACAATTTCTTTTTGGATAGTAAAACATTAGACGGCAGTCAGATAATTGACTCTTGGTTTCCTAAAATTAAAGCAAATATTTTTCTTTCACATTCCCACAATGACAAAGAAGAAACTATTGTTTTTGCAGGTTGGTTAAAGAAAACATTCAACTTAACCACTTTTATAGATTCTTGTATTTGGGGTTATGGTAATGATTTGATTCAAATGATTGACAATAAGTATAGTTGGCTGGATAAGGAAAATCGCATTTATAGTTATAATAAAGTTCTTTCTTCATCAAGTCATGTTCATATGATGGTTGCAACAGCATTATCTTCAATGATTGATAAAACAGAATGTTTGATTTTTTATGACACTCCAAATTCAATCAAATCATTTGATAAAGGAAAGAGGACTGAATCTCCTTGGATTTATTCTGAAATTGCATTTTCAGAAACAGTTAGAAAAACAACTCCTGAACGAATAAAAATTATAAACGAATCACAAAAGTTCTACAATTTTGATGGTGATGACACACCTGAGAAAGTGCTTAAAGTTTCTTATGAATTAAACTATAAACACTTAAAAGAAATTGACCATACTGTACTAAACGAATGGAAAAAAAATAAAAGTGTATCTCAAAAAGAGAAAGCATTAGATAGATTATACGAAATTACTTTTCCGAAAATTAAACGATTATGACAGCTATTGAGGAGGATAAACGAAAACATTTAGAGTTTATACAAGGTGTAATTAACAGGCATAACTCTAATTCATTTACAATAAAAGGTTGGACAATAACAATTTCAGCAGCACTTTATGCTTTGGCTGGAACAATAAAAGAACCAAGTATTGTTCTAATTTCTATTGCCCCCATTGTTATTTTCTGGGGGTTAGATGCTTTTTATTTATCTAATGAAAGGTGTTTTGTTGATTTATACAATGCTGTTGCAAATGGGTCTTTTGTATTACCAAAAAAAGAAACTTATAAAAAATATTTTGATAAAACATTATTCGATAACGAAACGGGGGAAATCTCTAATTTCAACATGAATTTTAAGAAATTTGAAATTTGGAAAAACAACTCATGGGTTGCTGTTCTAAAGTTAAAGACAATCTTAGGCTTTTATTTGTCTTTGGTTGTCATATCATTAATTATCGCTTCGTTATTATATGTGTTTACAGTAAGTGAAACAAAAATCATAGAAGTTGATGCAAACCTTAAATCAAGTCAAATCGAATTAAAAGTTAAAACAGAACCACCAATAATAATTAATAATTTTTATTCAAATGAAAACTCTGTAGATACTGTGAGTAAAGAATAATACTTAATAAAATGGATAGAAAATGTTTTTATAGTTTCCAATACAAACCTTATAATTGGAGAGTATCCAAAGTGCGTAATATTGGAACAATTGAAGGAAATAAACCTGCAAAAGATAATGATTGGGAAACCATGACTGGTGGAGGAGATAAAAAAATTAAAGAATGGATTGCTGACCAAATGAAAGGTCGGACGTGCACAGTAATTCTTACGGAATCAAACACAGCAAACCGTAAATGGATTAATCATGAAATTGTTCAATTTTGGAACAACGGTATAGGGATACTTGTTATATATATTCATAATATAACTGATGTGGATGAAAAGCAATGCTCTAAAGGAGCTAACCCTCTTTTTTATGTAACCCATGGTCCAACAAAAAATAGGCTTTCAACAATCGCAAAAGTATATGACCCACAAAGGACAACAAGCATAGGAGTGTACGCCTATATCGCATAAAATATTGACAGCTGGATAGATGAAGCTATTAAAATAAGAAAAGCTAACTAAAACCCCAGTCCATAACCTGTTAGATACCCGCTGTGCTAAGTGTTGTTGTTATCTGTTTAGCTATTTTTTGAACGACTGGAATTGCAACTGAATTCCCCATTTGACGATACATTTGAGTTCGTGACACAGGGAACTTAAAATCTAATGGAAATCCCATTATTGCCTTACATTCATTTTCCGAAAGTAATCTTAAACCAGTATTACCATCACTAACAAATGTACCTGTAAGCCTTTGTATTTTATGATAGGTTGAAACCAAGGTTTTAACTTGAATATCTGACTCTTCATTTATAACCTGAGGTCTACCGTCTGGTAATTTATATATGTAAGATTTCTGTAAATGATTTGAAATAGTATAGCCACTATCATGCTGTTCAACAAACTGACCTACTCCAACTTTCTTCTTATTCTTTTCTGGCCATTCAAATTTAAACTCTTTTGAACTTGATACTTTTTCACTAAAACCAACAATGTAAATTCTTTTTCTATGCTGAGCTACTCCATAGTCTGCTGAATCTAAAACTTTCGATTCTACTTTATAATGAAGTTCATTTTCTAGTGTTTTTATGATTTGTTTGAATGTCTTTCCACCATCATGATTGACCAATCCGGCAACATTCTCAAGCAAAAAAGCCTCCGGCTTTTTTGCTTCTAATATTCTTACAATATCGAAAAATAATGTCCCTTGTGTTGGGTGATCAAAACCTTGTCTTTTTCCTATTGTACTAAAGGGTTGGCATGGAAACCCACCAGTTAATATGTTGTGATTCGGAATATCATTTTCAACAACTTTAGTAATGTCTCCATCGGGCATTTCGCCAAAGTTTTCGAAATAGGTTTTCTGACTATAAATATCCCATTCTGAACTAAAAACACATTTGCAACTATTCTTCTCGAAGGCAATTCTAATTCCACCAACACCAGCAAATAAATCTATAAATTTATACTTCTTACGAGCCATTACTTTAACAAATATTATGTGTTTTAAACTTTGATTAAATGAATAACAAATCTACATATAAAATTTGCGAATTCCGATAATTACATGATTACAGGAACTTTTAATTGGATCCGCTTACCTCTTTGTTTTGAAGGGTAAGTCCATCCAAAAGGTACTCCAAAAACTTTCTTCGATTTTTCCGAAATCAAAGCAATATATTGCAGCATTGAATAAAATGATACAATATCTCCTTTCCTGATTAATAGGTAATTTGATACTTGTACCTCTGGAACAGTTAAATTTAATTCATCATACATTCCGCGCAAAACCCAATTATTAAAAACTTCCTTTTTATCATTAAGGAGGCTCGAAAATTTCTCTACCGAATAACCCTCTTGAAGAAGTTCTGAAAAATCTTTAGCTGAAGGATTATTTTGAAAGCGATTGAAATAATCTGCTAATCGCGTCCCTTCGCATTTCAATATTCGGATATAATCGAATGCTTTATAATCATGACATGAAACACGAGTGTTATTGGTATTCTTTAACGAAAGAGTTTCTACTATATCCAAATTACCTGACACCTCTATTATTAAAATGACATCTGTTTTAGGCGTTCCTCCATTCATCAATAAAGGAACCGAATTGGTTGCACTGACTTTAAGCACATCTTCTAAGTTTACATCGTTATCATTCAATATTCTCGCTAACACTAGATTAAATGTACTGTCACCAGTTAATTGACCTTCTCTGAATAGTCTTAGATTTCTATTATCTGAAAACATTGAAACTAAATGTCTCTCATAGGAATTTCCTTTTTTTCCATAATAACTCCCTCTTTCCTCGGCGGTCATTAACGCAAGGGCTTCTTCTTCTTTTATTAAAACCTCCTCTTCATCAACATCCGAGTTTAACACCTCATATTTATGTCCTTCTAAAAAGGACATAAATTCTGAAAAAGACAATAGATGAGTAGCAGGACAATAAAATTCCTTGCTCTTAATTTTTTCTCTAGTATGAATAAAGTTTACATTATCCAATTCCGAATCTGGAACTAGATAAATCGTAGCAATAATTTCTTTCGAAAATTCTGAATGTTTGAGTATTCCATCGAAATCATAAAAACCAATTTTCGATCGATCCTGCCTAAAAGAATTTGAACTTCTAACCACAATAAATTTCTTCTCTAATGTTTCAATCAAGAAATTAGCTAAAAACTGCTTATCATAAGGATACTCAACATGATTAAAATTTACCCGCTTTTTGTAATCCTTAATTATGCCTTCATGTTTTATAATATCTAACTCCTGATCAATGAACTTATCCAATGCTGCTCCTGCCAATGCTTTCATTTGGTTCCCTGAGGAAACAATATCTTTTTTCTTCATTCTATTTTAATTTCAACAGTTCAGAAAGAGTAACATCTAATACCTTGGCTATTTCATACAAAGAGAAAATTGTTGGATTAACCCTACCGTTTTCAAGCTTTTCTATTGCTTGTCGGTCTTTGTTACTTGCTCTTGCGAGATCTGATTGACTCCAGCCTTTTACTGCACGTAACTTAATGATTCGTCTACCTATTTGCCCTTTTAGTTCTTCTTTATCCATCTAATCAAATGTCAGCGAATAAGTTGACATTTAGGTCATACAAAAGGTTGACATGAAAGAAATTACAAATTTAAAACCCACCGTAAGTATAGTTCAAGAAGATTAAATACTACATCAGTTCCTGAAATACGACTTAACGAAAATAGCTCGCGGAGCTAGATTTGAAGAAAGGAAGGAAGGAAGGAAGGAAGACAAGTTAAAATTGAACAATTGCAAAATAATCTCATCAATACTCTATATCGAAAGAAGTGATGTGCTTCACAGCGCCAAAAAAGACATCGGGCTTATGCTTCTTGAAAAAAATCATGGTTAAAGCTTTTACAGAAAATTCGTGTTTGAACTTGTATATGTCAATTCAATTTTTGAAAATAAAAAACCGTTTATGAAACAAGCAATAAAATTAGACTGTACCTAACACGACCTATACTCCATCGCTTAAATCTCGCTTCGAATGATAAATCATTCAAATTCGCAAGTCCTTACTCCGAAATAAATTTTATCTTTAATTAAGCGCAACGGCGCATAGCCTAATTGTTGTAAGTAATTAAAACCAACCCATAATGTCAGTACCAATTGTATTAGATAAATCTACTTTTCAAGGTCTAAACTATAGAGATATTATTGAATTACACAGATACTATAGAGTCAATATAACACCTTTATTGGTTTCAGAAATTTTAGGAGATTTATCGAAAGAAGAAAAGGCTGGGAGAAAAACACCTAAAGAAGAGGTGATCAATTTATCTAAAAAATTATTCCCATATAATTCTTATGTAAATATGCCTTGCAAATCAATTATAGAATATTCATTTCTTGGAAAGTTTACTGATAGCGAAAATCGGCCATTTTTAATTGCAAACGAATCCATAAAAACAGGAAAAAAAAATGGTTTGACTTTTAAAGAAACTGAAGAAGAAAAATCTATCAAACGTTGGAAAGTAGGAAACTTCAAATCCATTGATGAAATAACTTCGACATTATGGAGAAATGAATCTAATGATGAAAATGTAATAAATGATTTTAAAAATAAATTTGAGCATTTAGATAATATAAAAGTTAAAAATACCAAGGCAACAAATCCGAAAAAATTTGAGGAATTAAAAGAACGATTTTTTGAGAGAATTAATATTGAAATGGATGAAGAGGACACTCTAATATTAATGCTTAACTATTTTCAAATAGAAGAAGATAAAAAAAGAGAGATTTTAAAAAGATATAATAACGGAAATGTTTACCAATTAGAAGAATTTGCAGAATACGCATATTATTGTTATTCGATTGTTTCAATGTTTTTCATTGGTATGAACAATAGTCTTTTCGGAGATAGATTAACCAATTTATTAGATTTAGAATATTTATTTTACGCACCATTTTCAAGCGTATTTAGTACAAATGATAAATTTTTAATTTCTCTTTTTAGTGTAATTCAACCAAAAAATGTCCGATTCATATCATTGAAATCATTGAAAGGTGATTTAGTGAAGTTTCAAGAATTAAACACAAGTGAAAATTGGTCTGAAATTCCGCCTGATAAAGAAACTGAAACATTTCAAATTTGGGATAGTCTTTTTAATTTAGAATTATCTGCTAAATTAAAACCTTCGGAAAAAGATAAAGCAAGAGCAAAAGAGGAATTTGAAGAAATATTAAAAATTGCAGAAACAGGTGAAAAAGGGGAATTTAAAGGAGAACCCAACTTTCTCGTAAAAGAGAGTTTTATGTCTAAAAATGACCCTTGTCCTTGTGGAAGTGGAAAAACTTTAGGAGAATGCCATTACAAAGGAAAATAACTATGCCCAACAAAGTACTGTGGTAAAAAACAAGTAAAAATGCATTAATTTCTCACTAGAGTACTTTTATATTCTTTATCATATATCAACCCTGATTTAGCAATAGCAAAGGCTTGTTTTAATAGCTTATAACATACCGCTATTAATGCTAATTTTTTACTCTTACCTTTTGCTACTATTCGCTCATAAACTTCTCTACAAGCCTTGTTGTATTTACAAGCATTAAAACTGCACATAAATAATAAATTTCTCAGTTTCTGATTCCCTATTTTACTTATTCGAGGTCGTCCTTTTACACGACTACCACTTTGCCTAATCACTGGCGTTAGACCAGCGTAACTACATAGTTCTGCTGCACTTGTAAACCGATCAAAACCACCTGTTAAAACCACTAACATAATTGATGTTTTAGGTCCAATGGTTTGAGAAAAGCTCTTTCTTCTCTTTTAAAACATTTTTAATATTATGAGAATACCTTTGGCACATCGATAAAGAGTCAAAAAAACGTTTATGATAAGTATTTAAGTTTGTTAGAAAACCAAACAGAGAGAATAGTCTATCCAGATCAAGTAAAAAGTAATTAAGACCCTTTAGAGGGCGCATCTAAAACCATTCAAGTCAACAGCTACGAAAGAGATAAAGATGCAAGAAAAAGATGTATTGATCATTTTGGAGCAAAGTGCAATGTATGCGGATTGGATTTTCAGGAAAAATACGGAGAAATTGGAGCTGGTTTTATTCACGTTCATCATAAAGTTGAAATTTCAACAATTGGGAAAGAATATTCAGTAAATCCTAAAACTGATTTAATACCAGTATGTCCGAACTGTCATTCAATTTTGCGGAAAGAAAGCCAGCATATACAGTAAAAGAACTAAAAGTTATTATTACTGAGAACCATAAAGCAGGTAAATAGTATTTGTTACAGAAGACGATAATAATAAATTTTTAAAATAACTGTTTGAGAAAATCTAGGCATTTAATTATACAGGATCTTAAAATATAGAACAAAACATAGCAAACAGGAAACTTGAAACATTTTATGCCATCATTTTAAAAGCCTGTAATTCATTTGATTATGACTTTACAGGCTTTTGTTTCTAGTTTCCAGTTTCATCGCTTAAGTCAATGACACATGAAATTGAAAGATAATTAAATGATATTTGGAATGTAATACAGAGGCAGATTCATTGTCTTACAAAAGGGAGATTCATTGTCTTACAAAAGGGAGAAAACCTTTAAAATGTATTACAAATCGTGTATGACACCCTGTAAACACCGTTGATTTGTATTACAAATAGTGAAATCGAGTGGATTCAAGCTTAATTCTATCATGTTGAATATAATATTATAGACTATGAAATGTAATACATTAAAACTGTAATAATAATTTCACTCTATTACTCAATAAGTTTACTATTTTAGAGGACCAATCTATTTAGAAATACTTTTACCTAATGGTATTATTTCAGACTTCTGTCTTAAAGTCTCATCTTGCACAACTTGATGAATCTGTCTTAGTATCTAAAATGGATATGTATGATGATGTAAGGCATCTTTTAATACAAATTAGAAAAGATGTAGAGAAAAGTCAAGATGATGGCAAAATATATCATATCAATGCACTCTTACGTGATATGGAAAATACTTATATAAATTAGCTTTCAAAAGGGCTTTCATTTGATTAAGCTATAGAGATTGTAAATGGGATTAATTGAAATATTAATTAGACTCATTTGCGAAAACTGTAGCTCAATAATGTTAAAGTTTGATCCCCTATTTCCTTTCTTATTCTTGTAAATAGTCGCTGTATTTTTGTTACTGACATGTTATTAAAATACTATAAATTACTGTTTTACAGTACAATAAAAGCTTAAAATTAACCTTGACAGGGTAGAAGTCACTGGTTCGAATCCAGTATGACCCACAGAAAACAGAAATCCAATGTGAAAGCATTGGATTTTTTATTTGGAATAAACTCAAGCTTACTTGAAGGTTTATGCCAAATAAAAAAGACAGAAAGAGGCGGCAGCATTTTTTGGATGTCTATTTGCAGGAGTGGGCTTCAATTTTGGATCAACCTTAGTTAATCCATTTTAAACTTGCTTAAAGCTTTACTTTGATCAGGAAAACAAGACAAATGCGATGGCATTTTTTGGATGTCTATTTGCAGGAGTGGGCTTCAACTTTGGATCAGCACTAATTAATCCATTCTAAACTTGCTTAAAAATTACTGAAACTAAAAAAAGATAGTAAGTGAGATAGGAATTGTTCGATGTCTATTTGCAGGAGCGGGGTTCTATTCTGGATTAATGTTAGTTAATTCATTTTAAACTTGCTTAAAAATTACTGAAACTAAAAAAAGATAGTAAGTGAAATAGCCGTTTTTGGATGGCTATTTCCAAGAGTGGGCTTCAATTCTAGGTCAGTGAAAAAGATCAACGTTAAACAAAAAGATATAAGCGAGACTAAATTTTTACCAAAAGCAGACCCGCTGTATCATAGAAGACCAATCTTCACTGAGATTTTATATCTAATGGCGCCATTTCAAAGTACTATTATTTAAAAGCACATCAATCTTAAAGATAAAAAAGGTACTCAAAGAGAAGTGGCAAGCCTATAAAGCACACGTCTCTGATTTTGATTTTTGAGTGTACATAAGAAATATTTAAAAAGAGTAATATCAAGAAGGTTTCCCGAGGAGTTTGTCTGTTAAAATTCTCGGACAGACGCCCGTTCTTATCAAGGGCTAAACTCTAAACACAGAGCTTGAAAAACTTTAAAGACAGAAATAAAATGTATTTGAAGTAACAGAAATGGATGGCACTGGTAAACAAGATAAAGCAGATATTAAGAAGGCTATGCCCGATTATTGTTAAAGGAGCAGGCCTTTTTTTTGAAATGGAGAAGTTAAAGTCACCTTTCTATTATGAGTCTTATTAAGATACCAGGTTAAACCTATAATGTCGCAATAATTCGTTTCACCGAAACGAATTTGGCACAGGCTTTTTTCGCCTGCTTTTTATCAAAAATAATTACCGTGAGTAAGGCTATGCTAATTATTTTTAATTTCAATCAAAAAACCTGAACTGAGCTACGCTTTAGTAAGATTCAATTTATTCGCACGACATTATAAATTTAATTAGTTGTAAGATAAAAATGATGATGTTATAAAGCAAATCAGTTTTGAAGATGGTAAGAGAATTAAAAATGGAAGCTTCCCTTAACTATCGAAACATTGCATAAGGAATAAAAACTCGCGAAGCGCTCTAAATCTATAGGTGTATACCCTGAGCTAATCGAAGAATTTGAAAACGAACTACGCATCAAAAAATTTGTGTACGCCTATGGTGAAAACATATATGCTAAAACTATAACAACGTACAATCCTAATGGAGGAATAAGCACCACCAAAACAACAGAGTATGGCAGAGATGGTAAAGAGATAAAAAAATAAATACACCAATTTTAAACCATAAGAAACACTTCTACTGGTGTACCTATTTATAAACACATTAAAGTATTACCACCTAGGGTCTTCAGAGGTTTTAGTTTTTGAAAATTACTTAGTCAACCAAATAAAAGAAGGGGGAGACACTGGTTGTAGAGTTCAAAATTTAAGAGCGATGATAGACAAACATTTTATAGAGGGTCTATATAACTAATAGAGTAAATTCCTATTCTGTTAATTCTCTGGTTTATTTAAAGGGTGCTGAGATGGATAATTTAAAAGCTATGTGTAGAGTTACTCATAGTGCTATGAATTGGAATACAGCGCTTTATGAAAAGTAATTTAGTTCAAAACCCTTTGAAATTTTCTCAAATATGAACAGAGCTATTATATGGGCGGCAGATCAACTTTCTATCATTGAATAATTTTTTGTAAATCTCAGTTTCTTATATTATATTTAGGTCTCTAAAAATAACGCCGGTTAATTCAATATAATCTGTGAGATGTTAAATTAATATTATGAAAGTTACACATATAAGCGCAGAGTGTTATCCAGTGGCCAAAGTAGGCGGTCTGGCAGATGTTGTGGGAGCACTTCCTAAATATCAAAATGATCTTGGAGAGCAAGCTAGCGTTATAATGCCCTTTTACGACCTGGCATTTACTGCTAAAAATAAATTCAAAAAAATTAATGAAGGGAAACTTAAATTAGCGGACAGAGAATATAAATTTAACGTGCTTCAACTCTTAAATTTAGAGCTGGGCTTTGAACTCAATTTGATCGATATCCCAGAGCTGCTCTTTAAAAGTCATGTTTACTCTAGCGATGATACAAAGCGGTTTATGGCTTTTCAAATTGCTGCTTTACACTGGTTAGGTAAACAAACGCAATTACCAGACGTGATTCATTGCCACGATCATCACACGGGATTGATTCCCTTTATGATGCAATATTGCGATGAATTTGTTGCTTTTAAAAATATACCCAGTGTTATAAGTATTCATAACGCTCAATATCAAGGCTGGTTTTCTTATGAGCAAATCGATTTGATTCCTGCATTTAATGAAGAACACTCTGGTTTATTAGATTGGTATGGAAATATAAATCCGCTGGCTTGTGCTATAAAATGTGCCTGGCGAGTCAATACGGTTTCTCCTAGTTATATGGAAGAATTAAAAACAGCTGCCAATGGTCTGGAAGGATTGCTTAGTCATGAAGCTGATAAATGTATTGGAATTCTCAATGGGATCGACACTCAGGTTTGGAATGCCGCAACAGATCCCTACTTGAAAATGAATTATACAGTATCCAGAAACCTGAGTGGTAAAAAAGCTAATAAAAAATGGATATGTGATACTTATGATTTAGATGTTGATAAGCCCCTTTTTGTTTTTATAGGAAGACTGGTCTATGAAAAAGGATCTGATCTTTTTCCAGAAGCTTTTAAGCAAGTTCTAAATCATCAAGAAGTCTCTATTTTATTATTAGGCTCAGGAGATCCTGAAACAGAACAAGGACTTGTGGACCTTAAAGATAAATTTAAAGGCAAATACAATGCCTATATTGGCTATAATGAAGAGCTATCGCATGTGATTTATGCAGGAGCAGACTTTTTATTGATGCCATCTCGAGTAGAACCCTGTGGATTGAACCAGATGTATTCTTTAAGATATGGAACCATTCCAGTAGTAAGTAGCATAGGTGGCTTAAAAGATACTATTGTAGATGTTGAAGATGGAGGTTTTGGATTTATCCATTCAGATACCACGGTAGAACAAATGGTATCTTCCATAAAGAGAGCAGCAACATTTTTTAAAGACCAAAAAAAATTTAAAAAAATAAGAAGGCAGATCATGAGCATAGACCATTCTTGGAACCGATCTGCCAGTGTGTACATACAACTTTATAACTCCATAACAAACTGATAATGATTAATGACAAAGTTTTAAGTATTATTTTAGGTGGTGGTCAGGGGACAAGATTGTATCCCCTTACAGAGAGTCGTTCCAAACCAGCGGTTCCTATTGCAGGGAAATACCGATTAGTTGATATTCCAATTTCTAACTGTATTAATTCTAATATCAAAAGGATGTTTGTGTTGACCCAATTCAATTCAGCTTCTTTAAACAGACACATTAAAAACACCTATCACTTTAGCTTTTTCAGTTCTGCATTTGCAGATGTACTTGCAGCAGAGCAAACTCCTGATAATAAAGCGTGGTTCCAAGGAACTGCAGATGCCGTACGGCAGAGCATGCACCATTTCTTAAGACATGATTTTGAATATGCACTCATACTTTCAGGGGACCAGTTGTATCAAATGGATTTTAATGAAATGATCCAAGCACATATCGATGCAGGAGCAAAAATATCTCTAGCTACGATTCCCGTGAATGCAAAAGACGCACCATCTTTTGGTATTCTTAAGACGGATAATAACAACACTATTACCTCTTTTATTGAAAAACCAGTAACAAGCTTATTACCAGACTGGATAAGTCCAGTAAGTGATAATATGGAAAAACAAGGGAAGGTTCACCTCGCTAGTATGGGAATCTATATTTTTAATAAAGACCTGTTGATCGAGTTAATGAACGATAAAAGTACCATTGACTTTGGTAAAGAAATCATACCTCAGTCTATTGATAAGTATGATATATTGAGCTATCAATTTGAAGGATACTGGACGGATATAGGGAATATAGATTCGTTTTTTGAGGCTAATATTGGTCTTACCGACGATATCCCAGAGTTCAATCTTTATGATCTCAAGCAACGTGTTTATACCAACGCAAGAATGTTGCCCACCTCAAAAATAACAGGTACGCAGTTAAATAAAGCAGTCATTGCCGAAGGTTGTATTATTCATGCCGCAAAAATTGAGCGTTCTGTCATAGGAATACGTTCAAGAATAGGTAAAGAATCAACAGTAATCAATACCTATATGATGGGTAATGATGATTATGAGACTCTAGAAGCTATGGAAAAAGACAAGCCAGAGGTCCTTTTGGGAATAGGAGAACGTTGTTTTATAGAAAACACCATTATCGATAAGAATGCGCGTATAGGAGATGATGTAAGAATTAATGGTGGTAAACATTTAACAGATACGGAAACAGCTACGTATGTCATAAAAGACGGAATTGTTGTGATTAAGAAAAATGCTGTCATCCCTAAAGGTTTTTCTCTTTAAATGATGGCTCATGTAATTACATACAGTCGCTTTACAGATTTTGATATTGATTTATTCAAGAGCGGTAAACACTACCGATTGTATGAGAAGTTTGGTTCTCATGTCATGAATATTGATGGCGTGGAAGGAACTTATTTTGCCGTTTGGGCACCTAGCGCCAAAACTGTTTCTGTTATAGGAGACTTTAATTTCTGGACTGAAAAGGAACACCAACTTCAAGTGCGTTGGGACAGCAGCGGTATTTGGGAAGGATTTATTCCTGGCGTAGCACATGGCGCTATTTATAAATACAAAATCCAGTCTTCACATAATAATATAGTTACAGAAAAGGCTGATCCTTACGCACGTCGTTGTGAGCATCCGCCTCGCACAGGAAGTATTGTCTATGATTACAAACCCAAGTGGAACGATCAAGAATGGATGACATCGCGCAAGAAAAATAATGCGCTTGATGCACCCTATTCTGTTTACGAAGTTCATTTAGGTAGCTGGAAAAAGAAATTAGAAGAGAATAGAAGCCTTAGTTATCAGGAGCTTTCTGTTGATCTGGTAGCTTATGCAAAAGAGATGCAGTTCACACATATCGAGTTCATGCCTATTATGGAGTACCCTTATGATCCTTCTTGGGGCTATCAGATTACGGGTTATTTTGCTCCTACGGCAAGATTTGGATATCCAGAAGAGTTCCAAGAATTGGTAAACGCCTGTCATAATGCTGGAATAGGTGTCCTACTCGATTGGGTACCATCACATTTTCCGGAAGATGCACATGGATTAGGTTATTTTGATGGAACACATTTATACGAGCATCCAGATAGAAAAAGAGGGTATCATCAAGACTGGAAATCCTTGATCTTTAATTACGGTCGCAATGAGGTAAAAAGCTTTTTAATTTCTAATGCGCTGTTTTGGCTCGATCAATACCACATCGATGGCTTGCGAGTAGATGCAGTCGCTAGTATGTTATTCTTAGATTATTCCAGAGAAGAAGGAGAATGGGATCCTAATATATATGGTGGTAGAGAAAATTTAGAAGCGATCGCTTTTCTTAAAGAAATGAACGAGGCCGTTTATCTCAATTATCCAGATACACAAACCATTGCCGAAGAAAGCACCAGCTTTCCCATGGTCAGCGCGCCTACCTCAGTTGGAGGATTAGGTTTTGGGATGAAGTGGATGATGGGTTGGATGCACGATACATTGCAATATTTTAAAAAAGAACCCATTTACAGACGTCACCATCAAAATGATTTGACCTTCTCCATGACTTATGCATTTACTGAAAACTTTATGTTGCCTTTATCTCATGATGAGGTGGTCTATGGTAAAAGCTCTATTCTAGGAAGAATGCCTGGTGACGAGTGGCAAAAGTTTGCTAATCTGCGATTGCTTTATTCCTATATGTTCACACATCCAGGAGGGACTTTATTGATGATGGGATCAGAATTTGGACAGCATGAAGAATGGAATTTTAATGGAAGTCTGGATTGGCACCTTACTAATTTTGAGCCACATCAAGGAATTCAAGAAGTGATTAAAGATTTGAACAAGCTCTATAAAAAACAAAAAGCCTTACACGAAAAACAATTTAGTAAGGAGGGATTTGAATGGATTTCTTATGATGATCACGAGAATTCTGTAATCAGTTATATAAGAAAAGGAACGAATTCTCATCTAGTGGTAGTTTGTAACATGACCCCAGTAGTTCGAGATTATTACCGCATAGGATTACCGACTAGTAAGAAATATAAATTGTTATTTAATAGTGATGAGATGAAATATGGAGGATCTGATAGGGTTGTAAAAAAATCGTTCACGCCTCAAAGAAAAGACTGGCAAAATAGGAAGCAAAGTATAGAATTGAAATTGCCGCCTTTGGGTGTTTTGGTTTATGGAGTTTAGAGATTTGTTAATTTACCAGGCCTAACAAGTTTAGATTTTAAATTGTTAAAAGGGTCTTCATTAAGCCGTAATAATTTCTCGACTTGTTTGACTGTAATTTCGTTAGTAAATATGAGCACTTAATATTTTGCGATTTTGTTCACTATTTTTCTTTTATTAAATAAAAATATAATCGTATTATAATGTGAATTCCTCAATTTTAGCTCCGTTTTTTATCAAATTTACAATCCTATTCATGGCGTAACTATCTCAATTATAACGTGGTAATTTAGTTGGTTTTTCCTATTTTCATTCATCAGAACAATCTTCTTAAGGTTGTTTTTAACGTACTGAACACCATTATTCTATGATTACTAATACAGAATTGCACAGTCAAGGAAATGTCTTTCCAGGGAAATTAACCTCTTTTGATCATGTGGTAGATACGCTCACTTTTCATGCTGATAACGGTGTTATTTTACGGATGCAAATATTTCGTGACAGCGTTATAAGATTTAAATATGGCACGGGTGGTGAACTTGAGAAAGATTTTTCTTACGCGGTAGAAGCTACGAGTAATAGGGGTTATAATAAACTTAGCGTTGTAGAAAAGAAAAATTTCTACGAGATTACCACTTCAAAGATCGTATGTCATATCGCAAAGGCCGATTTAAAATCTCGCATTTTTGACCTCACAGGAAATATTATTTGTGAAGATGAGTTGGGTTTTCATTACGAAGAAAGTTATCAATATGGTGGCGAGGTAGTTAAAATGTCTAAAAAAGCACAGCCTGGTGAGAGCTATTACGGTCTCGGCGATAAGCCAGCAGATAATAATCTGCGTGCCAAAAGATTTGAAATGTGGGGAACAGATCAATATGCATTTGGAAAAACTACAGATCCGCTTTATAAGAATGTACCCTTTTACATCGGCCTTCAAAACAAAGCTGCTTACGGTATTTTCTTTGATAATACTTTTAGATCCTTCTTTGATTTTGCACAAGAGCGTCATCATGTAACCAGTTTCTGGGCGCAAGGTGGGAATATGGATTATTATTTTATTTATGGTCCAGATGTCACTAGTGTGGTAAGTGTTTATACAGAGCTTACCGGTAAACCAGAATTACCACCTTTATGGGCGCTTGGTTTTCACCAGTGTAAATGGAGCTATTATCCAGAAAGTAATGTAAGAGAGATCACGTCCAAATTCCGCGAGTTACAAATTCCCTGTGATGCTATTTATTTGGATATTGACTACATGGATGGCTTTCGTTGTTTTACATGGGATAATGAGAAGTTTCCCAATCCTACTAAAATGATCAGCGATTTAAGAGAAGAAGGTTTTAAGACCATCGCGATCATAGATCCAGGAATCAAGGTAGATCCAGATTATTATGTCTATCAAGAAGCTATGGAAAACGATTACTTCTGTAAACGAGCTGATGGTCCTTATATGAAAGGAAAGGTATGGCCCGGAGAATGTTATTTTCCAGATTATACAAACCCTAAAGTAAGATCCTGGTGGGCAGATTTATTCAAAGGACTTATTGCAGATAACGGTCTCGCTGGTATATGGAATGATATGAACGAGCCTGCGGTCATGGGAGTGCCTAATAAAACATTTCCAGATGACGTGCGTCATGACTATGATGGTCACCCATGTTCTCACAGAAAAGCACATAATATTTATGGTGCTCAAATGGCTAGGGCTACGTATGAAGGTGTAAAGAAATATATATATCCCAAACGTCCATTTGTCATCACAAGGTCTGCTTATTCTGGTACACAACGATATTCCTCCAGTTGGTTTGGTGATAATGTAGCAACCTGGGAACATTTGAGTATTGCAAATATTCAAGCGCAGCGCATGGCACTCTCAGGAATGTCATTTGCAGGATCTGACATAGGCGGATTTGCAGAGCAGCCCACTGGAGAGCTTTTTGCAAGATGGATCGCACTAGGTGTTTTTCATCCTTTCTGTCGGGTGCATTCTAGTGGTGATCATGGTGATCAAGAACCGTGGACATTTGATGAGAACATTACTAATATCACAAGAAAGTTTATTGAGCTGCGCTATAAACTGCTTCCTTACTTATATACCACTTTCTGGCAGTATGCTGAAGAAGGAACGCCTATGTTAAAATCACTAGTCGTTTATGATCAAGAAGATGCGCAGACCCATTATAGGAATGACGAATTTCTATTTGGTGATAAAATTTTAGTCTGTCCTATATTAGAACCTAATGCCAAAGGACGTAGAATGTACATCCCAAGAGGCGAGTGGTACAACTTCTGGACGCGGGAAACAATTACAGGAGGTAAAGAAGTATGGGTGGACGCAGATATTCATGAGATTCCGTTATTTGTGAAGTCTGGGGCTATTATACCGCGTTATCCTGTCATGCAGTATGTAGGAGAGAAGAGAATCGAATTTTTAACACTTGATGTTTATTACACCAGAGGCAAAGAAAAATCTATTGTCTATGAAGATGCAACAGATGGTTATGACTATAAAAAAGGACGTTTCAGTCTTAGAAATTTAAGTTTTAAAGGAAAGGAAAAAGAAATCATTATTTCTCAATATAAGGATGGGAAATACATGACAGAATATGAAACGTTGCGTTTTAATTTTATAGGACTTCCATTTAAAATCAAATATATTGAGGTAGATAATGTCAAGATATCTTTTAAAGATTTAAACTATGATCAAAAAACTCAAACCATGTATTTGGACAAGAATTTTGCCGAGTTGCATATTGTCGGGAAATAAATGTAGAGTGATTTAGGTATAAAAAAGAGGCTTAACGGTCTCTTTTTTTGCTGATAATTTTTCAGAGCAATGGTAATTATAGGAGATTTTTACAAGATTTGATTTCGCGAAAGCGGAACATCTATGGAGTAGTCCTAATACTAATAATTTATTGTCAATCTTTTTGTTAGCTATCAAATTTTTACCTTGAATAAAGTTCTCCATAGCATTTTTAGGGGCAGAATCTTGTTCTCTTTACAACAAAGGGTCTTGAGAAAAAATCAGTTCTTTTTTGCCTTTTCCATTCTTTTCTCTATCCGTAGTACCTAACAGATACAGCTCATTTTTCATAAGAGGTAAGGTCTTGAGATCAAGATGTTCAGGCAAAACAGACACTAAACCAAAGTCAACTTTATCCTCTTTTAGATCATGGATGACATTTTTTTTATTAGTTATATCCATTGAAAAATCTACGCCGTTGTGTTCATTTAAAAATCCATAAAGGAAGTAAGGCATCACGTATTTACCGTCAGAAACAATAGATAGCTTTAGTTTTTCCGCTAGTTAGTATTAATCCTGATTTGTCTTGTGGTCTACGGCTTGGACTTCTTCCATGACCCACTTTGCTATGTCTCACAGTTCATGGCCAAAATCTGTGACATAAAGCCTTCCTATAACTTTAGGTGAATAAATAGGAAGCTGCTATTGTGTTTTTTTGAGTTGTATAGAAACAAGATGCCTAAGCGAAAGTTAATGCTTCAGATGCTATTGTAAGACTTCATTTTTTTAATCATTTGGAGCGGATATAACACATAATATTTATTTATGTATTTCATTACAAATATAAATTAAAATTAATGGATTGAACTGTGCATCTTTGTAGCGTACATTTTATAAGATAAATCATGCCTCAGCAATTTAAAACCAGAAGATCTAATGAACACTCAATGCCACCGGAGCGATCATTTCAACTTTTACAAGAAGTTAAATTGGATTGTGTTTATCGAGTAATGAGATATGCAGGTACAGCTTTATTAAGTATGGCTTATCTGGTCGTTATCGTTATTTGCGTCATAGAGAAACATCCCATGTCATCTTTCTTAATGATGTCGCTTTTCATTGTTTTTTTAATCGCTGCATTAGCAATACTACCTCATATTAAGAATATTAAAAATAACTACTAGGATGTCAATAAGTAAAAAAGTGCTCAGTAAAGTTCAATTAGTAGATGGAGTATTTATACCGTCAGAAGCATCAGACGTCATTAGTAGACTCATCAGAGAGAAGATCAATTTTCATAAGTTAAACAGACTATCTATGCGTGAAGGAAATGTAAATAGTGATAGTGGTTATGATGATAGTCGTGTGACTGAGTTAATCGAAAAAAGAAAAGAATTCAAAGCCATTTGTATTGAAGCAAAATTAACGGGTAAAAAGATTAAAATCAATGGTGTCCTAGAAATAGAAGTCATAGATTAATTCAGTTTTTTAACAAATCACTATGGATCTTCATCTTTTGACAGATAACCTGTCGAATCCAGCATTGCTTTTTTTTATTTTAGGAATACTTGCTTCCCAAGTTAAGAGTGATCTTGAAATTCCTAAAAGTTCATCAAAGTTTATTTCGCTTTATTTATTGTTTGCCATAGGTTTTAAAGGTGGTCAAGAGCTATCGCATAGTGAATTTACAGCCGATATTTATTGGGCTGTTTTCATAGGACTCGCTTTGTCAATACTAATTCCTTTATATACTTTTTTCATTCTAAGACTCAAATTTTCTATTGAGAATGCAGGGGCAATAGCAGCGGCTTATGGATCTGTAAGTGCGGTGACCTTTGTGACTGCCATAAGTTATTTAGAAATGGAAGGGATTCCGTTTGGTGGCCATATGGTTGCTGTGATGGCTCTCATGGAGGCCCCTTCTATTATTGTAGGAGTGCTTTTAATCAGCCTGTGTTCCAAAGGGGAAGAGCGATCTGCCAGCAAAATATGGGGTCTTGTAAAACATGCTGTCACCAACGGCAGTGTTGTTCTAATCCTAGGAAGTCTAGTTATTGGTTATATAGCAAGTGATGTTCAAGCCGCTGGTATAAGACCTTTTACAACAGATTTGTTTAAAGGTTTTTTAGCTGTATTTTTATTAGATATGGGGATTACTAGTGGTAAAAAAATAGGTGTCCTTATCAAGAAAGGTTGGTTTGCCTTAGTCTTTGCAATCGTTGTACCACTTATAAATGGTTGTGTCGTTGCTTTATTATCAGTTTATGTGATACAAGAAACAGGGGATCGTTTATTACTCGCTATTCTAGCGGCAAGTGCATCTTATATAGCTGTTCCCGCAGCTATGAGAATTGCAGCTCCTAAAGCAAATCCAAGTCTTTATTTACCCATGGCTTTAGCGATCACATTTCCGCTTAATATCACTATAGGGCTTCCGCTCTATTTGTATTTGATACACTGAAAAATCCTGTCCTCTTTACTGTGAAAGGGAAAAATTAAATTGAAAGGGCATCTGTTTGCAAAATTAATATTTTGCAATTCCTCACTTTAAATTTTCTAGATAGGGAAGCCTGAAAAACGGATGATAGCAATCCACAAAACCTAAGAATAAATCGCCTATTTGTTAATAGTATGCTAAATTAGGTACTTTGCTTAGCATGGTACTGTAACAAATATAGAAGTCCGTCGTCTATTAAAGAGAAACACATATAACTTAAAACATTAGAACTATGAGAACCTTAAACAACAACAGTATTTCAAGAGGACTAAAAGAGACAAAATCTTACAATTGGAATTTGAAAAGACGCTACAGATAATCTGAAGGTAAATAACACTTTTAAAAACAAGATTTTTAGATCTCATTTTTGCTGCTTACAGCCATTTAGGCAAGCTTTATTGGTATTTTATGGTGAACAAACACCCTGGTTATTTTAGAAATGTACTTGTTCAATAGGACTCTATCTATCTCTGAATATTCCTATTATAGATAGTTCAATTTCAGAATTATTTCAGGGTATTTCTTTGAATAGAGTATGAATATGAATCCAGTATTTAGAACTAAGTACCTGATATGTTTAGCTTAAAACTGATAGATCAACTTGTAAAAAAAATGTCAAGATTGATCGATGGGTTAAATTTGAACTCCTTCAAAAACATAGGATTAATAGAAGTGCACAAGCCATTTTAAAATATTTTGGATAACTAACCATTGTATTAAACTTCATATTAGTTCAAAATAGATAGAGTCTTACAGAGTTTATAACTTAAAATAGGGCCTTACAGCCAAAATTTGGCCATTAAATTTTTGTTTAGAGCATTTAATGGCACCAGTTGAAATTCAAAAAATAAGATAGCAGTTTTTGAATTTTTCTTATAAAGTGGGATTTAATTATAGATCAATACTAGATAATCGAATTTATCGTGAACCAAGTCAAACTGATTAAACTGAAAGGAAGAATCAATCTTCTTTTGGCATATCAACTTCGGCAGCAGCGGTCTTAAAGGGAATCGCTGCGTCTTGAATGAAAAATTTGAGCTGTGAGCTATTACCTTCTTCTATAGAGCTTAGAATTGATGGATCGTTTGCGAGGACATATACAAATCTGTTAAATTCTCCTTTTAAAATCCCTAGGTCTTCCTTGATATACTCTTCATAAGTGTGGACTATAAAGTCAAACACCTTTTCCTCTTGGTCAAAGTTGACCAATTTTTTCAGTTTTTTTGTTCTGCCAGAAATCTTGTTGATGATCGGGTCTAAAGGCAATGATCCCCCTAAAATGGCTAGAAGGTGAATAGGCTTAAAGTCACCTGCTGTTTTTAACCGCCTTCGGTTCTTGGCAAGCCGGATGGGTTTTTTGTCTATAATCCCTAGGGACACTACATTGATATTGGGATAGGCGTTAACTTGAACTTCCTCTAAGCGATTGCTCATATCTGGAACTTGAATCCTTAACGTGTCTTGTTTCAAAAGTTCATAAGTTATTTTTTTACTGAAGGTGCTAAAGGAAAGATGAGAAAAAAGTAAGGTATCCCCTATAGTTGCCCTTACATTGAAAATACCATTAGAATTAGTTCTTGAAAATTTACCTAAGTTTTTGTTTATAACCGTTACATCCTGAATAATAGAATCTCTATTCATCACTATACCCCTCATCTGCTTTTGAGGCTTTGCTTGTGAAAAGAGCACCCCTGGAATTAAATAAATAAGTAATAAAATTAGTTTCATCGGTTAACAAAGCTCCTCTAAAGATATAAATTTTAAGTTTTAGCTGAGGTCTCATTGTTTAAAACCCTGTATAAAATCAGTTTGTCAACACTTTTCGCTCTCCTCTATTAAAAGAACTAGACTCAAAAAGGCATTCTGTGAGTTCACAAAATACAAAGTCAAATTAGCAACTGACTTATAATGTCACAATAAATCATTTCTTTTTGGCTTGCTTTTTATCAAAAATTATTACCGTAGCTAAGGCTATGCTAATTATTTTTTATTTCAATCAATCAGGAAACCTGTGATAAACTACGTCGTCGAATAATTCAATTTATTTATACAACATCATAAATTTAATGCTATAAACTATTCAACTTTCCCTAGTCTGTACTTCGTTTTAAATCCCATTATTGATTTACAAACGTATGCTTGCAATCCACAATACCTAAGAATAAATCGCCTATTTGTTAATAGTATGCTAAATTAAGTACTTTGCTTAGCATGGTACTGTAACAAACATAGAAGTTCGTCGTCTATTAAAGAGAAACACATATAACTTAAAACATTAGAACTATGAGAACCTTAAACAACAACAGTATTTCAAGAGGACTAAAAGAGACAAAGTCTTACAATTGGAATTTGAAAAGACGCTACAGATAATCTGAAGGTAAATAACACTTTTAAAAACAAGACTCATGAAAACTTTGAAACACTATCTTTTCCATCGCAGAATACAACTCAGCCAGCAAAACGTTTTTGGCATTCATACCACTGAATTTCAAAATAGATTTGGACTGTTATCGAACCAACCTGTTCATAGACTGGGTCACTAGAAATTATCCATAAAAAAGTTCAGCTGCTAAATTTTAGACCTATGATGAAGTTTAGCAGTTCGTGGATGACTTCTCTGGAATGATTAATAAAGATGCTAAATTTTCGCTTTCTTAACCTATCAAAAACCGACTCAGACCGAATGGTATTTTATATAACCAAGAAGAGTTCTTCAAGAATACTCCTGCAGGAACTGAAAGAGATTATAGCAATCTTGAACTAATATTTCAATATTCTAAAAACAGAAAGAATAACAGTGGAGGTGAATATCGCAAATGTTGTTTCAGTAAAGATTCTGGACAAGTTTATGAAACCTGTGAAAGAATTTTTCAACAACAGAGATAATTGAACATCCAGAAGATATGAACTTGGAAAAAATAACTGGCTAAAACAAAAGTGATTTTTAAATTAAGGGTATTTGAAAAAAAGTGGAGCATCGCTCAATTATAACTATATGGATCGATGTTTAATTTTGATACATCGATACCAATAGCATTTAAATATTTTTTCATATTTTTAAGTATTAGTTACTGCAAATAAGAAAGGATTAATTAATGCTGCAATGACTATCACCTTTAATAGAAAGTAATTTCTAGTATGCCAAATGGTCCTAAAGCAACCTAAGAAAGACAAGAGGACTGATACATGCAAAGGGACTGGTATTTAAAACAAGGTTTTATTTCTCCCAAATTCAATAAATTGTATTTTCGAAAGGTCGAATGAAAAGAAATCGATTATAACAGGACTTGCGTAAAAAACTATTAACTTAATAAAAACGTTAACAGAATTTTTAGTTATACACAATTCATGACATCAACTGAAGTTGAAATAGATAAATCAATAAAATTAAGTCGATTAGTTTACAAAGAAAGTTTTTTGTTACAGCTAATAGAAATACCTCGGTGTATTATTTGTGCAGGATTTATCCCATATTTTTTTTTGATAGATTCTATAAATAACATTATTTTAAATAAAATTGAAACATTTTTAGGGCCAACTATATTTTTAACCTTATCAGTTTTAGTAATCTACAGTTATTTTCAAACCAATAAACTTACAGGACAAGCAAATTTATTGGAAAATGATAATAAAAAAATCATTGGATAATAATTAGAGAAACTATTGAAGCGCAGAGAATGAATTTTTTTAGTAGATTCAGATAAGATTAAAATCATCGATATTCCTTTTTACGATCGTGCTTTTGGATGGGATAAAAGGATTACTATAATTTACGATGATAAGGATTTACTTATAAATTGTTTGTCTTTCGGTTTTGGATCTGTAAAACTCCCTTTGGTTAGTTTTTGTGATAAATATTTAGAGAAAAAAATATTAAAAAAGATAAAATTAAAAATGCACCACAACACCTTATAACCGCAATAAAGACTTTATGTTAAGGCAAAAGTTTTATCTTTCTGTTGTGTTGAAGGTTGGCCAAAAACCAAAGAAATTTTTCCCTTACTGTCGTTATAAGAATACGGTGTGTCACATACTTAATGAATGACTTACAGAATAAAATAATTAATTTCGAACATTGATTATCATCTGGTATAAAACTGATTTGCCAAATAATAGTAGTGAACTTGGATTTAGTCAATTTGTTGAAATTGGGGG
>NZ_PJBS01000082.1 GCF_002836055.1 Psychroflexus sp. MES1-P1E | reverse complement strand
CACAAATAAAGTGGACAGACGACGGGGATTCTTATTTTAAATTAGAAAAAAATCAACTTGTTATCTATACGCTGCCCAATCAAGAGGTAAAAACAATTGTTTCAAAAAAACAACTTACCCCAAAAGGAAAATCAGAACCTATAGAGATCGCCAATTATACATTTTCATTAGATCAACAAAAAATATTAGTATTCACGAACACTAAAAAAGTTTGGAATGATAACACGAAAGGGGATTATTGGATTTTTAATTTTAAAACAAATACACTAACACAAATAGGCAAAAGCCTTCCAGAAGCCTCCCTGATGTTTGCGAAATTTTCTCCTGATGGGAACACTATCGCTTATGTTCATGAAAATAATTTGTATTATGAGGATTACGGAAGTGGCAAAATTTCACCGCTAACTACCAATGGGACGGGTTCCTTAATAAATGGAACTTTTGATTGGGCTTATGAGGAAGAATGGGGTCTTAAAGATGGATTTCGCTGGAGTCCAGACAGTAAATCAATTGCCTATTGGCAAATAGATGCAAGCGAAATAAAAAAGTTTTATATGGTGAACAACACAGATGCTATCTATTCTAAATTAATTCCCTTGGACTATCCTAAAGTGGGTGAAAAGCCGTCTGCATGTAAAGTTGGGGTTGTAAAACTTTCCAACGCTAAAACAACATGGATGAATATTCCGGGAAATGCCTCTCAGAACTACTTGGTACGGATGGAATTTATTCCTAAAACCAACAAACTTTTAATTAAACAATTAAACAGAAAACAAAATAAGAGCATATTATACATTGCAGATGCTTTAAAAGGAACCACAAAGAATATTTATGAAGAATCCGATGAAGCATGGATAGACCTGTATCCTAATTTCACCTTTTTAGAAAAAACAAATAGCATTCTTTGGTGGTCTGAAAAAGATGGATGGAGGCACTTATATCAGGTTTCCCTAGAAGGAAATCCAATGGTACAAATCACAAAAGGCAAATATGATGTCATCGACATACAACACATTAATTCAAAAGAAGGAGATGTATATTATTTAGCATCACCAAATAATGCAACTCAAAAGTATTTATACAAGACTAAATTAAACGGAAAAGGTGAAAAAGAGTTATTGAGTCCTGAAAGTTTAAAAGGAACCCATAATTATTCTTTTTCTTCAAACGGCGAGTATGCGGAACATACGTTCACCAACCATTATACGCCAAAAACCGCAGAATTTATTACGGTTGCCGATCAGAAAGCTTTGAGTGCAAAAGAAAGTATTGTTCTGAATATAAATAAATTAGAAGAAGAAAAAACAACCGAGTTCTTTACCATCACAACTGCAGACAATATAGAAATGGACGGATGGATGGTTAAACCATCAAATTTTGATCCAACTAAAAAATATCCAGTATTGTTTTTTGTGTATGGTGAACCTATCTGGAACACAGTACAGGACAAATATAATGTTAGTCGAAATTCTTTTTATTTTTATAATGGTAATATGGCTGAAGACGGGTATGTCTATATTTCGCTAGATAACAGAGGGACTCCTGCTCCAAAAGGAAGGGAATGGAGAAAGTCTATCTATAGAAAGCTTGGTGTTGTTAATATTAATGACCAGGCCATGGCCGCCAAAGAAATTTTGAAATGGAGTTTTGTAGATCCCGAACGTGTAGCTGTTTGGGGCATAAGCGGCGGCGGTACTGCTACATTAAATTTGATGTTTCGGTATCCTGAAATTTATAAAACGGGGCTTTCACTTTGCGCAATGGCCAATCAATTAACCTATGATAACATTTATCTAGAGCGCTACATGGGTTTACCCCAAGAAAATTTGGAAGATTTTATTAAAGGTTCTCCTATTACCTATGCTAAAAACCTAGAAGGAAATTTACTTTTTATTCATGGAACTGGAGATGATAATGTTCATTATCAAAATGCAGAACTCTTATTAAATGAATTGATAAAACACAACAAACAATTTCAATTTATGCCGTATCCAAACAGAGGTCATAATTTATTTAATCAAGGGGAAGAAACATCAGAACATATGTCAACGTTAATGACTAATTACTTGAAATTACACTGCCCTCCAGGAGGAAGATAGTCTTTATGGAAACACACCTAACTCATTAACTAATAAACGCCACAAAAGCCTTGGTTTGGCGAGATAATCATTTGATTACACAAGCTGATAGCCTTTTAATTAATGATAAAATAAATATGAAATTCACAAGAATATTTTTAATCTGCCAAGCAGTTCTTTTAAGCGGTGCTATTCATTTCAATGCTCAGACAACAAATGAGTTCTCTCCATTAAAACCTGTTTTAAATAACTAGTAACAAATTATGAAAGCACTCACTAAAAACAGAATCGAATCTATTGATATCTTAAGAGGTGTTATAATGGTGATTATGGCATTAGATCATGTCAGAGATTATTTTCATTTTGGTTCGTTCTTGGGCGCCGACCCATCAGCTACAGAAACTACCACTCCATTGTTATTTTTCACCCGTTTTATAACGCATTATTGCGCTCCTATTTTTGTATTTTTGGCGGGCACCTCTGCTTTTCTTTTTGGATATACTAAATCGAAATCGATACTGTTCAAATTTCTTTTTACTCGCGGTCTTTGGCTCATTTTTCTTGAAATGTTTGTCAATACTTTTATTTGGACTTTCAATATTAATTACAGTTTTATTATATTTCAGGTGATTTGGGCAATAGGATTTAGCATGATATGCTTATCGTTTCTAATCTTCCTACCAAAAAGAGTCATTTTGATTTTAGGAATTCTACTGGTCGCTGTTCATAACACTTTAGATAGCGTAATTGTGCAAGGAGACAGTGTGCAATCAATAGTGTGGTATCTGTTGCACCAACAAAATGTATTAGTCTACGATTCCGTCACTATCCTTTTGAACTATCCTGTTATTCCCTGGATTGGACTAATGGCTTTAGGTTATTTATTTGGGGGATTTTATCAAAAAGATTTTAATACCTCGTTGCGCAGAAAATGGCTACTAAGATTGGGGTTAGGATTAATTGCCCTGTTCTTTATTTTAAGAGGTATCAATATTTATGGTGATTTAATACCATGGTCTGTGCAGGAGACTACTACAAAAACAATTTTCTCCTTTTTTAGTATCACTAAATATCCACCTTCGCTATTATATCTTTGCATTACTCTTGGTCCTGCTATGCTCTTTTTACGCGCTTTTGAAACTACAAAAAACAAGTTAACCGATTTCTTTTTGGTCTTTGGAAGAGTACCCTTATTCTACTACTTTTTGCATATTTTAGTGATTCACTCTTTTGCTATTATTGGTATCTTAATCTTTGGCGGCAAATGGCAAGATATGATTTTTACCTCTGAAGGACCAAGTCAAAACCTTTTAGCTTATGGGTATTCATTGGGCGTTGTTTACCTTGTTTGGATTGGAGTTGTTTTATTCCTTTATCCTTTTTGTAAAAAATATATGAAATATAAAGCAAACAACAAGGATAAATGGTGGTTGAGTTATTTATAAAAACTTCGTATAAGATCGTTAAATAAAGTCTACACCCTAAATAGTTCGCTAAATGTTAATTTGTTAAAAACAGATCTCTAGTTTTAAAACTAACAATAATAAAAAGTAAATATGAAATTCACAAGAATATTTTTAATCTGCCAAGTCGTAATTTTAAGCGGTACGATTCATCTCAATGCTCAAACGCTAGACACTATTATTTCAGGCATGTCTTTAAATCGGATCCAACGCTATGAAACCTATATAAAGAAAGAAATAAACGAAGGTAAAATTCCAGGTGCTGTAGCGATGGTTTCGCGCAAGGGGAAAATCGTTTATAATGAATCCTTTGGATATCGAAATCTTGAAGAAAAGATTGCAATGGAAAAAGAAGACCTATTTTCTCTCGCATCGATGACAAAACCAATCATCTCAGTGGCTTTTATGATGTTATATGAGGAAGGTCACTTTTCATTGAAGGACCCGGTATCTATGTACTTGCCAAAATTTAAAAATCTAGTGGTAACTTTAAATGAGGAAAAAGGAAAAGAGGGTGAAACAGAACCTCTAAATAGAGAAATTACTATTGCCGATTTACTTACTCACACCTCCGGTATGTCTCATGGTTCTGGTAACAGCAAATTGGATCAGGATTTTAAAAGTGCCCGATATCGCAAACACAATACTGTTTTAAGTCGCGTAAACAGCTATCTGGAGATACCGCTTACAAGTCAGCCAGGAGCACAATTTTATTATAGTGCAGCTCCTGATGTGCTTTCTGTACTTATTGAGCAATTCTCTGGTTTGTCTACAATTGAATTTTTAAAAAAGAAACTGTTTATACCTTTAGAGATGTATGATACCGGGTATAACATAGCGCCAGCTGATCAATACCGCAGGGTACAATTACACGAACAAAATAAAGAGGGAAAGCTCATAAACAGTGCAACGCAACCTCCCATGTCTGGCAATACTATTTGGGCTGGTACAAGTGGTTTATTTTCTTCGGCTTCTGATTACTTGAAATTTTGTCAGATGCTCTTGAATAACGGAGAAAGCAATGGACAGCGATTCCTTAGCAGAAAAACCATTGACTTAATGACTACGAATCAGATCGGTGATTTATCACTGAAAACCATGCAGGGCCATAAATTTGGTCTTGGGTTTGCGGTGGTAACCGATGTTGCAGCAACCAAGGTTTTAGGGTCAGAAGGTGTTTATTTTTGGGGAGGTGCTTTTAACACGCATTTCTTTATTGATCCAAAAGAAAAAATCGTTGCTGTTTTCATGACACAAGTAGCTGCTTTTAGCTGGGAATATCACAATAAATTACAACAGCTGGTATACCAATCTCTTGTTGATTGATCGTAGTAAAATTGAAAATAGATATTAAAGTATCTTCAATCTTTTTTAAGTATCTATTTTACGCGCATACAACCGCTTGAAGCCATAAATCTATAAAAATGAAATTCTCAATTTACTACTTATTATTTTTTGCTTTTACGTGTATGTACTGTGCAATTAAGAAATCAAGCAACCCTGCCGAAATATCAGAAAAAGTAACTACCGGATTACCGTATTTAACCTATCAAAGAGAAAATTTATTTCCAGGTAATGGAAGTTTGTTACGGGCAGAAGACGGAGTTGCTTTAGAAGATGGAAGTATTGCTGTAGTGGATCAAGCTAAAGGGTTTCGGTTAATCGAGAAAGACGGTTCGAATCGCCCTTTTGGCAATTTCGCTGATGTGGACTTTAGTCTTGATGCACCCGAAAACACAACAGCCCCAAATGGAATAAATTTAGAACCCGATGGGAAACATCTTTTAATGTGTGATGTGGCAAGTGGGAAAATTTATCGAACCAACATCGCCTCTGAAAAGGTAGAATTAATCTACGATCATCCGTATGGAGTAAATTCTATTTACCGTGACAAAAAAGGAGCAATATGGTTTACACAATCTATGAAAAACACCACTTTAGAAGAACTGTGGGACCCCATTAAAAACTTGTTACGAAATGGAGCTGTTTATAGAATGGTTGACTTAAATAGTATTCCTAACAAAATTGCAGAGGGTCTTGTTTGCGCTAACAGAATTGCAATGGATAAGGCCGAAAAACAACTTTTTGTTGCAGAAACAGGCAGGCACAAAGTGCATTCGTTTGACGTTGGTTCTAGTAGCGGAAAAACAAAATACTCAGTAGTTGTCGCTAGTGTTCAATACCCTGACAATATTCTTATTGATACTGAAGGAAGGCTAATTGCCGCTTTAGTTTTAAACTATCAGGTCGTAGCGGTCGATTTAGAAAATCATTCTCAACACATAATTTTTGAGGGTGCTACGAAAGAAAATCTAGAAGTTTCTTCAGATTACAAGAGTCTACTTCCGGGATTTCTTACAGGGATGTTTTTTTCTGTAGATGGTAAAACCCTATACATCGCAAATTTAGAAAATAACCTCTAAAAATATGACATCACATAAAAACCTATTTCAATTATTTATCGAGATGGTTAGAAACAATTAATTAGGAAGTATTTTGAAAATATCTACGACTATCTTATAAAAGTTGATTTATTGATAATTAGAATAAATAGTAAACTTTAAAACAAATATAACATGATTAAATTAATTAAAATTAGTTCACTTTTAACTTTTGCCATTCTATTGAATAGCTGCATATCCGAAAATAAAGAGTTAGATGCTGCGCCTAAAAATCTAAAAGAAGAAAGCGCAAAAATAAGTACAAAACAAAAATATATAGGATCCACGGAAGAATCTTGGAAGCATTTCTATGAGACCTTCAAAGGCCAAGGGAAATTTGTAATGCTTAATTTAGTGAAGTATAAACCGATGGCTGACTATACGGGAATAGAGGTTTCGAATATTCAAAAAGACAAAACAGGAAAAGAAACCTATCAATACTATAAGAATCAAGTTGAAAAAATTTTAGAAAAAACGAAAGTTGGAAGCATCTTATATTATGGTGAAAGCCAAGATTTCTTAATTGGGCCGAAGGATGAAAAATGGGATGCAGTAATACTCGTCGAATATGACTCCATAGAAGTCTTTGTAAATTTTGTGGATAGTGAAGCTTATCAAAAAATTAGGGGGCATAGAAAAGCCTCTTTAGAAGACTCAAGATTGTTACCTGCTTCAAATGTTAACATTCAAGAGGTAGAAAAATAAAATATTGATACCGATGCTTGTAAAGTAGTATGTTGAAGTTCTTGAACAAAGAGAATAGGAAGATAAGGTTGATATGATCACTTTTTTAATTTTTAATAATAATAACAATATATTAAAAAAAGCTTCTCACTTCTAGGAGTTACTGGTTACAAAGTAGCAAGAATTAAGCGTCCAGCAGAGGAACTTTTTGATAGATACAAAAATAACTATTGGAGCTAAAGTAAGAATAGCACTGTCTTAAAAAAAATATGATAAATCTCAGACATTTATAAAGAGTAGGTTGCAATGGTAACCGTCGCGTTACCTAATAGTGTAGTTTAAACCAAGTCCAATTCATCAATTTACTTTAACAAAAAAAATAAAACACAATGAATACCATTAAAGAAACCATATTATTTTTTTCATTATTGCTTGCATGTTCATTTCAACTTTTCGCTCAAAACGACATACAGCAGAACTATACCAAAGAGGAAATTCAAATTGAAATGCGAGATGGTATAAAATTGTTTACTTCCGTCTATGCACCAAGAGACAAATCAATTTCGTATCCGATATTGATTACAAGAATGCCTTTTGGTAGCGAGCCAGACAAGGATCGCTATTCGAGATGGCCAAGCTATTTTCCGCATCTATTAAAAGAAAAATACATTCTAGTTTTTCAGGATGTGAGAGGTAAATATATGAGTCAAGGCGAATTTGTAGAAGTGCGTCCATACAACTCAAATAAAAAAAATAAAGAAACAGATGAGAACAGTGACGCGTATGACACCATTGATTGGTTGGTTCATAATGTCGACAACAACAACGGTAATGTTGGTGTCTTTGGGATTTCCTATATGGGGTTTTATGCAACGATGACCCTACCTAATGCGCACCCGGCTCTAAAAGCAGTTTCCCCGCAAGCGCCGGTCACCGATTGGTTTTTAGGAGATGATCGTCATCACAACGGTGCTTTTTTCCTGATGGATTCATTTCCAAAGTCTGCTGCTATGGGCAAACCTAGAAATGGCCCCACAAGACTTAGCTCAAAAGTCTCATTTGATTATTAAAATAAAGACAATTATGCTTTTTATAAAGAGCTTGGCCCGATTAAAAATATGCAACAAAAACCTACGGTACAAACGAATAAATTCTGGTCTGACTTAATAAAGCACCCAAACTACGATTCGTTTTGGAAAGCACGAAATGTGCTTCCGCATCTTAAAAATGTTGCACCTGCCGTGCTGGTGGTTGGTGGTTGGTTTGATGCCGAAGATCTATACGGCCCACTAAAAACATATGAAGCCATAGAAACACAGAATAAAACGGTTGAAAATAGCCTTATTATGGGGCCTTGGTTTCACGGGCAATGGGTCTTAGATGAAGGTGAAAAACTCGGAAATATTAATTTTGAAAGCAACACTCGAGCATATTTTAGAGATGTTGAATTAAAGTTTTTTAATTACCATTTAAAAAATAAAGGGGAGATGGACCTTCCTGAGGCTTCCATATTTATTACAGGAGCAAATAAATGGAAAGCCTTTAATGCTTGGCCCCCCTTAAATATTGAGAAGAAAGAGTTATTTCTGGGCTGTGATGAAAAACTTTCTTTTAGCAAGCCAGCAGCCACTGCTTGTTATGATGAGTATGCAGTGGATCCCAATAAGCCTGTACCTTATGCCGAAGGCATCCACCTGAAAAGAACAAAAGAATATATGACCGACGACCAACGCTTTGCAAGTCGAAGACCTGATGTTATGGTCTACCAAACAGCTATTTTAGAAGAAGACATCACTGTAGTGGGGGCTTTAAACGTCAATTTATTTGTGAGTACTACAGGGACAGATGCAGATTATGTTGTAAAAATGATTGACGTCTTTCCGAACGAATTAGAAAATGACCAACAAAATGACACGGACATTACGATGGCTGGCTATCAAATGTTAGTGAGAGGAGATGTAATGAGAGGTAAGTTTAGAAATAGTTTTGAAAATCCAGAGCCTTTTACACCGGGTCAAGTCACTGAAGTATCGTTTGAAATGCCGGCTACTGCGCACCAATTTAAAAAAGGACACCGAATAATGATTCAAGTGCAGAATTCTTGGTTCCCTTTGGTTGATATAAACCCGCAATCGTTTGTAAATATTTATGAAGCGGATGAGAAAGATTTTATCAAAGCAACACATCGCATTTATCATGACGCAGAACATGCCTCTAAAATATCGATTAGTGTTTTAAAAAACTAACAGCAACTGTAGATATCTCATTTTTAATTTATTAAGAAAGATAAGATGGAAAAAACTACCGTCAAGTACGAATGGTTAATCATATTAAAAATAAAAAAAACATGACTATTTTAAATTCATTAAAACTTGTAATAACTACAATGCTATTACTTATTTGTAGCACTATAGCATTTGGTCAAAAATTAGCCCCAAAAGAAAGAATATTAGCCCCAGACCAAACAATTACTTCTACTATAACTGGAAAAGACTACCAACTGTACCTTTCTTTTCCTAAAAATTATTCGACAAAAGACAGCATTACGTATCCCGTATTGTATGTTTTGGATGGTATGAATGCCTCTCGAATAATTAGTGGAATAAGGCCCTTAATGCATTTGGGAAACCAATTAGAAGATGTAATCATCGTAGGAATTGGTTCAGGACTTGATCCTCTTTCTTGGTACAATAATCGATATAATGACTATACAACATCTGTATCTATTCCTAGAGATGAAACTACTAGAGATAAAGCTAATGGATTGTGGGGAAAAAAATTTGATGTACCCAAAGGAAACTTTAAATCTGGAGGAGCAGCTAAGTTTCTTAAAATTATTAAAACAGAGATCGCCCCATACCTAGATAAAAATTATAAAACCAATGCCGATAGAGGTATTACTGGACACTCCCTTGGAGGGCTGTTTACGGCTTATTGTTTGGTGAATTCTGATGGTTATTTTACTCGTTTTGGTATCAACAGTCCTGCTATTTGGTGGGATAATGAAAAATTATTAAACCAAGCCGTTGCGCAATTCACTGAAAATAAAATTTGGGACTTGCCACAAACTAAAGTCTTTATTTCAGTTGGAGATCAGGAAGACAGTTTCATGGTGCCAACGATGATGAAATTCAGCAAATATCTTGAGGATAGTAATTATGAGAATATAGACTTGAAGTGGAAAATATTTGATGGAGAAAATCATATATCTGTTATTCCTGCTTCGCTAAGTAAAACGATAAATATATTATATCGTAAAAAATAAACAAAAACTTATCAAATATAAATTAAATGAAAAAAATATCCTTAGGTGTAACGCTGTGTCTATTCCTTTTTAATTTCGGATTTTCCCAGAAAATTACAGGGAATTTACTACACTTTAATACGAATCTAAATTTTTATAAGAGCGTACTATCTGCAAAACCGACAACGATTAATAGCCTGTCAAAAAACCGAGGTGCTGCTGCGCTATTAAATTTTGGAAAGGATTCCATTCCAGCCGTTGAAAAGGACAGCACACTAATACAGCAGAACTATACCAAAGAGGAAATTCAAATTGAAATGCGAGATGGTGTAAAATTGTTTACTTCCGTCTATGCCCCAAAAGACAAATCAATTTCGTATCCGATATTGATTACAAGAATGCCTTTTAATAGCGAGCCAGACAAGGATCGCTATTCTAAATGGCCAAGCTGGTTTCCGCATCTATTAAAAGAAAAATACATTCTAGTTTTTCAGGATGTGAGAGGTAAATATATGAGCGAAGGCGAATTTGTAGCAGTGCGTCCCTACAATCCAAATAAAAAAAAGAATGAAGTAGATGAGAACAGTGACGCGTATGACACCATTGATTGGTTGGTACATAATGTCGAAAACAACAACGGTAATGTTGGTGTCTTTGGGATTTCTGCTATGGGTTTTTATGCAACGATGACACTACCTAATGCGCACCCGGCTCTAAAAGCAGTTTCCCCCCAAGTACCTGTAACCGATTGGTTTTTAGGAGATGATTTTCATCATAACGGAGCCCTTTTCCTGATGGATTCATTTTCAAGTGCTGCTGCTATGGGCAAACCTATAAAAGGCCCCACAAGACTATATTCGAAGGTCTCATTTGATTATAAAAACAAAGACAATTATGCTTTTTATAAAGAGCTTGGCCCGATTAAAAATATGCAACAAAAACTACCCGTACCAAAGAATAAATTCTGGTCTGACTTGATAAAGCACCCAAACTACGATTCGTTTTGGAAGACACGCAATGTGCTTCCGCATCTTAAAAATATTGTACCTGCTGTTCTGGTGGTTGGTGGTTGGTTTGATGCAGAAGATCTATACGGCCCACTAAAAACATATGAAGCCATAGAAACACAGAATAAAACGGTTGAAAATAAACTTATTATGGGGCCTTGGTCTCATGGGCAATGGATTGGTAATGAAGGTAAAAAGCTCGGAAATATTAATTTTGACAGCAACACTCAAGCATATTTTAGAGATGTTGAATTAAAGTTTTTTAATTACCATTTAAAAAATAAAGGGGAGATGGACCTTCCTGAGGCTTCCATATTTATTACAGGAGCAAATAAATGGAAAGCCTTTAATGCTTGGCCCCCCTTAAATATTGAGAAGAAAGAGTTGTTTCTGGGCTGTGATGAAAAACTTTCTTTTAGCAAGCCAGCAGCCACTGCTTGTTATGATGAGTATCTAGTGGATCCCAATAAGCCTGTACCTTATGCCGAAGGCATCCACCAGAAAAGAACAAAAGAATATATGACCGACGACCAACGCTTTGCAAGTCGAAGACCTGATGTTATGGTATACCAAACAGCTATTTTAAAAGAAGACATCACTGTAGTGGGGGCTTTAAACGTCAATTTATTTGTGAGCACTACAGGGACAGATGCGGATTATGTTGTAAAAATGATTGACGTCTTTCCGAACGAATTAGAAAATGACCAACAAAATGACACGGACATTACGATGGCTGGCTATCAAATGTTAGTGAGAGGAGATGTAATGAGAGGTAAGTTTAGAAATAGTTTTGAAAATCCAGAGCCTTTTACACCGGGTCAAGTGACTGAAGTATCGTTTGAAATGCCGGCTACTGCGCACCAATTTAAAAAAGGACACCGGATAATGATTCAAGTGCAAAATTCTTGGTTCCCTTTGGTTGATATAAACCCGCAATCGTTTGTAAATATTTATGAAGCGGATGAGAAAGATTTTATCAAAGCGACACATCGCATTTATCATGACGCAGAACATGCCTCTAAAATATCGATTCGTGTTTTAAAAGAGTAACTGCAACTGTAGATATCTCATTTTTAATTTATTAAGAAAGATAAGATGGAAAAAACTACCGTCAAATACGAATAATAAATCATATTAAAAATAAAAAAACATGAATATTTTAAAACCAACACAACTTGCAATAACTACAATGCTATTGCTTATTTGTAGTACTATAGCATTTGGTCAAAAATTAGCCCCAAAAGAAAGAATATTAGCCCCAGACCATACAATTACTTCTACCATAACTGGAAAAGACTATCAATTGTACCTTTCTTTTCCTAAAAATTATTCGACAAAAGACACCATTACGTATCCAATTTTATATGTTATGGACGGTCAAATTAACTTTTCTACAATTAGAGGAATGAGAACACTTTTTGACCTTGGACCCTTGATAGAAGATGTCATCATTGTCGGCATTGGTACTTCAAATTGGAAAGTTAATAGATATCAAGACTTTACGCCATCTGTAAATACTTCTGAAGATGAAAAGAGGAAAGGAATGTTTAAATCTGGAGGAGCAGCTAAATTTCTTGAATCCATTAAAACCGAAATCACCCCATTCCTAGATAAAAATTACAAAACCAATGCTGACAGAGGGATTACAGGGCACTCCCTTGGAGGATTGTTTACCACTTATTGTTTGGTGAATTCTGATGGTTATTTTACCCGTTTTGGCATCAATAGTCCTTCGCTTTGGTGGGATAATGAAAAAGTATTAAACCAAGCCGTTGCGCAATTCACTGAAAATAAAATTTGGGACTTGCCACAAACTAAAGTCTTTATTTCAGTTGGAGATCAGGAAAGCAGTAGCATGGTACCAACAATGATGAGATTCAGTAAATATCTTGAGGATAGTAATTATGAGAATATAGACTTGAAGTGGAAAATATTTGATGAAGAAAATCATATATCTGTTTTTCCTGCTTCGCTCAATAAAACGATATATACGTTGTATGGTAAAAAATAAGCGTATAACAAGACCTTAAAGCCTCATAAAAACAGGAGACCACGAGATAGATTACTGCAGTGTGGCGGTGAAAGAATTCTTCGAGGTAGCAGTAAAAAAAACAATTTAATCAATAACAGAAATATGAAAAACACAGTACTAGCAAGCATCATATTCTTGGCTTTTAGCCTGAATGCTGTGGGACAACAAGGGGCCTTTGTAGACCATAAATTAGTACCTACAGTTGATTTTTTGAAATCTCTAACGCAGGCTCAAAGGAACAAAACGCAGATGCTCTTTAATGACAAATCTAGAATTCTCTGGCATTATTTACCTAGTTCAATGTTTCCTAGGGCAGGAATTCAACTGAATGAACTTGATTCCAGTCAGAAGGCCAAATTAGACGAACTTCTCAAGACTTTTCTTTCAAAAACGGGATATAATAAAACGATGAAAATCATCGATTTAGAAAATATCCTTTTGGAAATCAGTGGGGATTCAATACGGAGAAATCCTGAAAAATATTCGGTAGCATTTTATGGAAATCCTGAAAAGGACCGCTTATGGGCTTTCTCTTTTGAAGGACATCATGTTTCTCTGAATTTTACAATTCATAACGATAAAGTTGAAATTGCTCCCCTATTTTTAGGAGCAAGTCCTGCAAGAATTCTTTCTGGACCCAGAGAAGGTGAGCGCACTCTTCAAAAGGAAGAAGACCTAGGTTTTGAATTGATAAACTCATTATCAGAAGAACAAAGGAAAGTGGCACTATTTCAAGAGAAACCATTTTTTGACATTGTAACAGGGAAATCCACAGAAGTCAAACCTTTAAGTCCCGTAGGAATTATGTATAGTCAGTTAACCAGGAATCAACAACTTATTTTTTTAAAACTTCTTGATGAATATCTATCAACCCTGCCCGCTGAACAGGCCAAAAAGAGAATGAATAGTATTAAGGATCAAGAAATAAATGAGGTAAGATTTGGATGGGCCGGAGCAACTTTGCTAGGTGAAGGTCACTATTACCGGATTCAGGGGAAATCTTTTTTAATTGAGTTTGATAATGTCCAGGACAAATCCAATCACATTCATACCGTGTGGAGAGATTTTGATGGAGATTTTGGTAGGGATATCATTAAAGAACATTATAAGAATTCGGATCATCACAAACATGAATAATAACGATGCCTAACAAAATAAATAAGCCATACCATTCCGGATACTGCTCAACAACTTAAAAAAAGACACATGATAATCATTCAAGTGTAAGATTTTTGGTTCCCTTTGGTTGATATAAACCCGCAATCGTTTGTAAATATTTATGAAGTGGATGAGAAAGATTTTATCAAAGCGACACATCGCATTTATCATGACGCAAAACATGCCACTAAAATATCGATTCGTATTTTAAAAGAGTAACTGCAACTGTAGATATCTCGTTTTTGATTTATTTTTAAATTCAAGATAAAAAGAACTACCGTCAAGCACGAATAATAAATCATATTAAAAATAAAAAAATGAATTCTTTAAAACCGTTACATTTTAAATTCACAGCAATAGTATTGCTCATTTGCGGTAGTTCCTTATTTAGTCAAAAATTAGCCCCAAAAGAAAGAATATTAGCCCCAGACCATACAATTACTTCTACTATAACGGGGAAAGAATATAAATTAGAAATCTCATTCCCTAAAAGTTATTCAACAAAAGACACCATTACGTATCCTGTTTTGTATTTTTTGGACGGTGAGTATGCCTTTCCCACGACCAGAGGAACAAGAGAGGTTTTAGATTGGGGAAACCAAATAGAAGATGTAATCATCGTAGGAATTGGTTCGGGACTTAACTTTCTTTCTTGGTACAATGATAGATTTGACGACTACACGCCGTCAAGAGATACTGTTTGGGAAAATGACGCAAGTTATGGTAAAAATGCAATTTTAAAAGGAGCTTTCACAACTGGTGGCGCAGCTGAATTTCTTAAATCAATGAAAACCGAAATAATCCCATTCGTAGATAAAAATTATAAAACCAATGCTGATAGAGGTATTACAGGACATTCGGCTGGAGGGCTTTTTACTGCATATTGTCTAGTGAATTCTGACGGTTATTTTACCCGATTTGGCATCAGTAGTCCTACGCTTACTTGAGACAATGAGAAACTATTAAACCAAGCAGTTACTAAATTCAATAAAAATGAAGCTTGGGAATTACCATCAACCAAAGTCTTTATTTCTGTTGGAGGAGAAGACTATCCCAATTATCTCTATTGTTTCGTTAAGTTTTACTCCACTCTTGAAAGGCGTGCCTATCAAAATGTACATTTACAATGGCAAGTCTTTGAAAAAGAATCACATATGTCAGTAATACCAGCAAGCATGAGTAGAATACTATCTGTTTTGTATGGTAAAAAATAAACGTATAACAAGACCTTAAGGCCTCATGAAAATAGGAGACCACGAGATAGATTACTGCAGTGTGGCGGTGAAAGAATTCTTCGAGGTAGTCATCAAAAAAAACAATTTAATAAATAAAAGTAAAAATGAAACAAATACGATTCACCAAAATAAATGCCATGCCTAGAAATATAATTATAATCCTTTTTTTATTAGCAATAAGTAACTTAACGGCGCAGTCTAAACAACAATTTGCAAACCTTGGTGACTTCACTACGATGGGTGGTGAAATTATTAAAAACTGTAAAGTAGGCTATAGAACTACCGGAACATTAAATGCAGAAAAGACCAACGCCGTATTGTGTCCCACGGGCTTCACTGGTAAAAGTGAAAATAGTGCCGTCAATCGTGTGATGGATACTACTGGGTTGTTTGTCATTATGGTAGATGCGCTTACCAATGGGGTCTCTTCCTCTCCTTCAAATACACCTAATTTTCCTATGGTAACAATTACCGATATGGTGCACTCACAGCATCAAATGCTGACTAAACATTTAGGTATTGACCATTTGTATGCCGTAATAGGGGTTTCTATGGGAGGAATGCAAGCATTTGAATGGTTGGTCACTTATCCCGATTTTATGGATAAAGTAGTTCCAATCGTTGGCACTCCAAAACAAACGTCATACGACTTAATGGCTTGGCAAACAGCTGCAGATATTATCATTGCAGCAGATGAACAAGAAGGAGATATGAAAGAAGCTCTAAGGCTTGCTCATAATATTGAACTGATGCACCTTGCCTCTCCAAACTATATCGTAAACAAATTTCCAGCAGACAGTGCAACCATTGCCCTTAAAGAAGGAGCAACTTCTCTGGATCCTTACGACTATCTTGGTGGCGTGAAAGCCATGATATCTCAGGATATATACAAGAGTTCAAAACAAAATATCGACACTATTAGCGCTATTATAAAAGCAGATCTTCTGGTGATTGTAGCAGCTCAAGACCATGTTGTACACCCTTCATCTGCCTCTCAATTGGCCAAAAAATTGGCAGCACCATTGGTCACTTTAATGGGGGATTGTGGACATATAGCTTTTTTTTGTGAGTCTGAAAAAGTGAAGACTGCTGTTACCGAATTTTTAAAAAGAAACTGATTGCAATAATGTATTAAAACAAAGCGGTAGAAAAAAAACAAGCACAACAACTCTTCAAAGCACGAATTATAAATCATATTAAAAATAAAAAAACATGGATATTTTAAAATCATTAAAACTTATAATGACCACAGTGCTGTTACTTTTAATTAGTGCTATAGCATTTAGTCAAAAGTTAGCCCCAAAAGACAGAAAAACAGAGCCAGATCATACCATTTACTCCAAGATAAGGGGAAGAGATTATCAATTGTACATTTCTTTTCCTAAAAATTATTCAACAAAAGACACCATTACGTATCCTGTTTTGTATTTTTTGGACGGTGAGTATGCCTTTCCCACAACCAGAGGAACAAGAGAGGTTTTAGATTGGGGAAACCAAATAGAAGATGTAATCATCGTAGGAATTGGTTCGGGACTTAACTTTCTTTCTTGGTACAATGATAGATTTGACGACTACACGCCGTCAAGAGATACTGTTTGGGAAAATGACGCAAGTTATGGTAAAAATGCAATTTTAAAAGGATCTTTAACAACTGGTGGCGCAGCTGAATTTCTTAAATCAATGAAAACTGAAATAATCCCATTCGTAGATAAAAATTATAAAACCAATGCTGATAGAGGTATTACAGGACATTCGGCTGGAGGGCTTTTTACAGCGTATTGTTTGATAAATTCAGATGGCTATTTTACTCGATTTGGTATCAGTAGCCCTTCATTTTGGTGGGACAATCATAAATTATTAAACCAAGCCGTTGCACAATTCAGGGAAAATAAAACTTGGGATATACCGCAAACTAAAATTTTTATTTCCTGTGCTGAATATGAAGGGACAAGATTTATTCCCGCAATGCAAAAGATACAAAGATCTCTTGAAAATGCTGATTATAAAAACATCGAATTGAGGAGTCAAATATTTGAGAGCGAATCACATCTTTCCGTGTGGCCTGGCAGTATAAGCAAAACTCTTATGACTTTGTATGGTGAAAAATAAATGAATTGTAAAAGATTTTTAAAAAATACTATAGCCAATAATGCATATAAAAAATAGGCGAAGTGGTAATAAAATCTGGGCTTTGGGCTCGAATCAAACTTTGTGCTTAACGAAGAGTTTAGTACATCGAAATCGCTTACTTTTTATATAGTAACCGTGGCGCTTTATAAAACCTAACTTATGAGATTTTCTATTTCAATTTTACTTGTCTTGATCTTTTTCAAGTCAACTGCTCAATCATACGAATTACCAACAGTACATCTTGAAGAATTAACCTTCATTGAAGTAAAGGATGCCTTGAACAATGGTGTGAAATCTGTAATCATACCTACTGGAGGAACTGAGCCCAATGGTCCTCATATGGTTCTTGGAAAACATAATTTTAGGGTAAAATATCTTGCACAGGAAATTGCTTTAAAACTCTCCGATGCAATTGTGGCTCCAACTATTGCTTATGTACCTGAAGGTCGAATTGATCCTCTTGAAGGTTGGATGAATTTACCTGGGACAATTCACCTACCAGAGAAATATTTTATGAAACTAATTGAATACGCTGCTAGAAGTTTCAAACAACATGGATTTAAAGATATCATTCTTATTGGAGATAGTGGAGGAAACCAAAATGGATTAAAAAAGGTTTCAGAATCTCTCAATCTTGAATGGAAGGATACCAATGTCAGAGTTCATTATATATCAGAATATTATAAATCAAGCTCTATTTCAACTGTTCTGGATTCACTAGAAACGGAAGGATTTAACCCAAAAGATTTTGGAGAACACGCAGGTTTGACACACACTTCGAGATTACTTGCTATAAATAAAGAATTATTAAGAGTAGATATTATGGAAACCTTGGAATACAATGATTGGAGCATTGATGAAAATCGTAGATTAGGCTATGGTGGTAACCCATCTCAATCTTCTGTTAAGATTGGGATTAGATTAAACAATGCTAAAATTCTAGATTGCGTAGACCAGATCAATAAATTAAAAGACGAAAGTAGAAAATAACAAAGCACAACAAAGTATTGTGGTAAAAAACAGGTAAAATCTCATTAATTTTCACTGTTTTACTCCTATAGGTTTTATTATATATGAATTCTGATTTTGCGATAGAAAATGCCTGTTTTAGTAACTTATTACAAACTGCAATTAAAGCTAATTTTATACGCTTCCCTTTTACGACTATGCTATCATAAATTACCTTACACCCTTTCTTATATGCACAGGCATTAAAGCTGCACATAAATACTAAATTACAGCTTTTGATATCCTATTTTACGAATTCGTGCTCTACCAAGTGCACTAGATCCACTTTGCCTAATTATAGGGAGGTAATCCTTTATAACTACAGAACTCACTTCCACTTGTAAAACGGTCGAATCCATCAGTTAAAACCACTAAAATTAAGGATGTTTTCTTGCCTATTTCTAGAATACTTTTTAAACGTGTTAAAATATCTTTGTGCACTTCATTTACCAACTCCAATAGCTTTTCTTCTATGGTAGCTATTTCTTTTTTGAGTTGTCTTAAACTCCTTTTTAATGAAATAACAACATATTTATTAGCTTGTCCTAAAACAGCTACTTGAGGTAATTTATTTCTAACATAATGCTTTGTTTGGTATACACATTTTTAATTTATATGTCTAATTTAGTGTTTTTATTAAAATGCTAACTTAAGTCGTGTATACTCAATTGCTAGTGCAAGCTTACTTCCAAAAAATCCTCGCAGATTTGCTTTGTCGGTAATTATATATTAATTTGACTTCTTGAAACAGGCAACAACAAGGTACAAAAAAGTTATATTTGAAAATTATGAAAGACTTAAAAGTAATTTATTTGATTGGGATGCTCTTTTTTATGGGCTGTTCAAATAGTGGAAGTGAAAATAGTACAACGGAACCAACGGAGGTCTCTTCATTTTGGGGAATGAAACACGATGTTGAAACCGAAATATCATATGGCGACAACCCGGAGCAGAAATTAGATGTCTATAGTCAAGGCCAAAGTATTGGCGAACCGAATTTCTGGCTGCCTGATACCATAAATCACCCAACTTTGATTTACTTCCATGGCGGTGGTTGGATTGGCGGTTCAAAAGAGGATGCAACGCTTGAACTGATTCCCTACCTAGAGCGAGGCTGGAATATTGTAAATATAGAATACCGAAAGGGTAAAAATACTGCGCCTAAAGCTGTAGACGATGCTATGTGTGCAATCTCTTGGGTCGCTGAAAATGCGACTAGGTTCAACATCGATCTAGAAAATATTGTCATATCAGGTGATTCTGCAGGAGGTCACTTGGCGCTAATTACCGGACTACTCAATACAATTCCCGATAGCCATAATTGTTATGTTGGTAATCAATTGAAAATAAAGGCAATTGTCAATTGGTATGGTATTACAGATATTGCGAAAGTTGAGAATTACTTAAGGACTAAAAAACCGGAGTGGAACTACGCAGGGTCTTGGATAGAGGGTCTTGAGCGGATAGATAGTATATCGGCATCTTATTCTCCTGTGAAAAAGATAACATCTGAAACACCTCCGATCATTACTATACACGGAGAGTTAGATGCAGTTGTGCCATTTGATCAAGCTGTTACCTTTCATGACCTGTTGAATGAGGTTGGAATAAAGAACGAATTGGTTTCTGATCCAAAAGGAAAACATGCAGGATTTAGTGAAAAACAATTCAAACATATATACTCTAAAATATTTAATTTTTTAGATGATGTAATTGAATAGAAAATGAGAGCGCAAAGTGTTTTTGTAATAACAAACTTGAGGTAACACCTTGTTTATAAGATCACTGCTTTTAAATTAAAGCAAGGACACTTTTCTTGTTCTTTATCATTTAACATTTTAAGGTTTTTAAAAATAATAAAAACGCCCTCTTATACTCAAGTGATGCCTAGCTCATTTTTGTCTGACGTTATATCGTTATTGTAGTGCTGTCCTAAGTAAACGTATAGTTTTTATGTTTCACAGCATCTTTCTAAACCTCTTTATAAAAGTGGCGTTTTTATTTTATAAAATTTATGAATTGATAGTTAAAAGAAATAATAAACCTTAACATAGATAAACATGCTTAAATTAATTAAAATTAGTGCACTTTTAACTGTTGCCATTCTATTGAATAGCTGTGTATCTGAAAATAAAGAGGCAGACGCTGCGCCTAAAAATCTAAAAGAAGACACCGCAAAAATAAGTACAAAACAAAAATATATTGGAACTACAGATGCCTCTTGGAAGCATTGCTATGACACCTTCAAAGGCCAGGGGAAAATTGTAATGCTTAATTTACTGAAGTATAAACCGATGGCTGACTATACGGGCATGACAGTTTCGAACACTCAAAAAGACAAAACAGGAAAAGAAACCTATCAATACTATCTAAAACAAGTTGAAAAAATTTTTGAAAACACAAAAGTTGGAAACATATTATATTACGGTGAAAGCCAAGATTTCTTAATTGGGCCGGAGGATGAAAAATGGGATGCCGTAATACTCGTTGAATATGCTTCTCTAGATGTCTTTGTAGATTTTGTTAAAAGTGAGGCGTATCAGAAAGTTACTGGCCACAGAAAAGCTTCTTTAGAAGACTCAAGATTGTTGCCTGCTTCAAATGTTACTCCGAATGAAGTCGGAAACTAAAGGATTCATCATGATGTTTATTCCGCATCATGCTTAAGTTTTTTAATTGTCTCATGCCAAAGGATTCTTGTAAAATAAGAATAATTAGAGACCCGGTTTTAGAACCTCATTATTTTTAAAGCCAGTTTTTTTATCTCGCAAAGGTTTAACAACTAGGTTAAAGGCTGTATTTTCAAAAGTTACCGATTACAGCGAACAGCACTCAGCATCGCTATGACTAGAGTACCGCCAATGCCCTTAAAAATTTACAGTGCATTGTAAAATAATTTTGGAAGTTTTATAGATGGCAATTTGTTATTTACTTCAAGATAAAAACACGAATGCTAAAACAGCACAGCAGTAATTAGGCCTATGCGCCTGCTTTCATAAAATTTTTTGGATTTTCTATTTGGTTTGTGTTTACTAAATTAAGTATGTTTAATAATTAATAAATAATTTTTAATAGTATTACTATGAAAAAAATAGCACTACTATTAGCACTTATCTCTGTGTTTGGGTGGAGTCAAGTAAAATCAGGTACGTCTTATTCGGAGCACCCAGCATATGATGTAATTATAGAAACTTACCGAGTATTTAAATCAGGAACTGAGGCTGAACTAAGAACGCTGTATGCTGAGGACGGTAAAATATAGGGTCTAGGCAACATCGAAGCAGGCACTGCAGATACTAAAGTTAGTAACATGCTTTGGTGGCAAGAGAAATTTAGCGATATTAAAATCACTGTGTTGAAAGGTGCTACACCAGACATCATTAAATATGAGAGTGATAAAAAATGTGTTTGGACTACGGACTGGATGGTATTCTCTGCAATGAATAAAACCAGTGGATTACCTGTTAAGTTGAATTTTCAAACGAATAATTATGTAACAAACGAAGGGAAAATTACAATGTCAGCTACCCATTTTGATAATGAGTCAGCTGGTGATCAAATTCAAGCGTCTTTAGGAATGCATAGAAATAGCCGCGTATATGATGAACACCCAATTGAAAAAACGTTGAATAAGATGGTTGCACATTTTGAGGCTGAAAAAATCTCGGAACTGGCAACTTACTTTGCAGACGATGTAGCGTTTTACGGCTCGGGTGTAAACGGAAAATTAAATCTTGAAGAACGCACCGCTGTGTGGCATCAAGAAGTGATAGCAAGTAGCGTACGTAATTTTCAGCAGTCAGGATATCCAGATGCTATTTATTATTCAAAAGACGAAGGTCAATGGGTTGTTCAATCTTGGTGGTGGGTAAACAATACTAATGCAGAAACAAAAGAAAAAACTCGCAAATATTTGCAAATGAATCATCACTTTAATGAGGACGGAAAGGTTATGAGATAAATTTTATACAGGGTTAATTAAAAGTAAATAAATCTAATATATTTTTTTAAAAATTGAAAAGAACAAACCCGCTTTAGTAAAGGTTTATTCTTTTAAATAACCTCTTTATTTTTACCAAAGTTATACCATTACAAAGTTCCACTACCTTTTGGGATACAAGAATTTTAACGCTTATTTAGTAGTCTCTTTTTATCTGGGTTATTCTGTTTTAAATCGTTTTCTTTTTTTAGAACAAAGAAGCATGGAGAAATTCATATTAATATTATTTAGAAATAAAGAATAATTCATAAATGTTGCAAAAACAGAAAAAGTTAACAGTATTTTAAAAGATGAATTTTATCGGTAATCCACAAATTAGGAGCATAGCGCATGTCAAGAGCGCAATAAAAAATTGGATTAAATTATATAATGAAGCAAGATTACAACCATCTTTAGAACATAAAACGTCTAATTTTGCCTTTAAATTATCAGAGTAAATTTAACTTTAATCTTTAGTTGTATTTCAAGGTAAGAGATCATAAAAAATCAATTTTTTTTCTAAAGATAATTATGACATACTTTTTTACTCTATTTTCGAAAAAAAATAGGGAAAAAAAGGAGTATTCAAAAAAATATTTTTTTTATTCACAACAAATTTTACAGCAACTATTTAAAAAAAAAGATGAAACAAATTTTTACAATACTTCTGTTTTTTGGATCAATTACATATTCGTTTTCCCAAAAATTAAATAATCAACAAATTGAAAGTGACCTTTACAATTCTTATCAAAAAATATTGTCTTTAAAAAATGGGGAATATGGACATGAATATGATTCACTTGCGATTGTAAATAATAATTTTAAAGATAAAATAGAAAAATACACATCCACATTTCCAACAATGATGGCTTCAAAATTTGACTCTTTGCGAAAAGACTCTAATATGTTCATTGTTGATTCAGAGGATCAGCTAATGAAAATATACAGTTGGAATACTTGGATGGGCGGATCAAGACCGTTTTTTGCAAACATTTTCCAATACAAAGTGGGTACTAAAGTTTTTTCAAAAGTTGTTTATAACCAACCCTATTCTCCCGGCGGCGATAACAATCAAAATAATTTTGAAAATTTCCCTTTTTACTCTCAAATTTTCACACTGGAAGCAAATAATAAAAAATATTATCTTGGTATTAATAATACGATACATTCCGGAAAAGATGTAAGTCAATCGCTAAGAATTTTTACCATTGATGAAAACCATTTAAATGATTCAATAGCATTGATTAAAACAGAAAATGGTTTTGTGAACACCATCGATTTTAACTTTAACTTTTTCAATCTGTCTGATAGACCTGAGAGACCTTTCCGTTTAATTAAGTATGACAGCAAACAAAAAATCATATCCATACCAACACTAGATATCAAGGGGAACCTGTCCGATAATTTAATACGTTATCAATTTACAGGACCATATTTTGAACTTTTAGAAACACCTAAAAATAACGAAACGAATGAGGTAGGTATTGGGTTTGTTGCTAGAAAGAATCCCGAGTTTACAAGTACTAATAATGACAACATTTTCTCCGACAGTAAACTTACGGAAAAATGGAATTCTGGCGAAGTATTCCCGTTTCTTGAGCAACCAAAAAGCGGTATTTATCATTTTATTTGTTTAGAGAAAACAGACAACTATTACAAAATACTTTTAAATGAAAGTGATATTGCCTATGTACCAACCTCTGAAATTACCGAAGTATATAAAGAAGACCACGGAAGTGGAAAAACAGTGAACAGACCGGATGGAAGTTATTACTTTACAACTTGGGATTCCGTTTTATCTGCCGCAGAGGTGAGCCGGTTAACTAAAGACAATCCAATTTTAAGAGATTTGAATGACCAAAGTCAAATAATTGAGAACAATTGCGGATATGACTTCCTTTTCGTTAATGAAGTGTATCAGGCTAGAAATGGAGCCTATTGGCTAAAAATTAGTTTCTCTGCTGAATGTGAAGAATCTCAGGAGGAAGGCACAAAAATGGTGGAAGGCTGGATCAAATGGAGAACAGAGAACAAGCTATTGATTGCTATATCATTTCTAAATCTACAATGTTGATACTAGTTTAACTAAGTACAAGATGACAAAGAATGGAAAACTATTGCAGGTAATAATGAAAATTGGTTAAGTCTAAATAATCAATTTTGGTTTGAAAGTGCCACTAAAGGTAAATTAGGAGTCATGTATATGGAGTAACTAGACAACTTTCCAAAGCGCTATTAATAAAGTTGGATGACTTTTTGACGATTTCTTCGAACCTAATTATGTACCCGTAAATAATACTCAGGGGAAATTAAAAAGACCTATTACTGAAGCACTTAGAAAAGGAATACAAACCATTCTTAATGTTGAAGAAGTTAAGACGTATCTCGAAATAATAAATTTAGGAATCCTCGCCAAAAGCATGCTTGTTTTTGAGGATAAGTCAGGTACTTCATTAATTTTAGAAGGAGGTAAGATTTTTATGGAAGATAAGCCTGAAAAACCTTTTCAAACTTCTATTATTCACAAATTGAATCGGTAGATAGTGTAAGTTTTACTTATTATCAAAATGAACGAAAATTTATTAATGCATCAAGTGCGCAATCAGCTCTTGACTATTATAGGGAAGCAATGGGTAAGTTCACGCAAACCAAAACCAAGCTAGTAGCTGCGAAATACTCAACTATTTAGGATTTACAGAAATTAATAGTCCGAGTATCTCTTTTTAATAATTATCCTAAATTGCTAGAAAATGATTTAAAAAAGACAATTCCTTTTTTGTTATTTAACAAAAATTTAA
>NZ_PJBS01000081.1 GCF_002836055.1 Psychroflexus sp. MES1-P1E | reverse complement strand
AAAATACAAAAACTGCCCCTAACAATTCTAAAGATAAATTATCCAAAAACAAATATAAAACTAATACTGTAATGACATAAATAAAGCTAGATATTGCCATACTATAAAGCACCTCTTTATTATAACCATTTACAATTAAGCTATTTCTGCCCAACAGACCTCCAAGTATTTGAAACGGAACAAACAAAACAATCACTCTTAGTAAAGGTACTGAATCTAACATTTCATCTCCTCCAATTAAAGATATAATTAAAGGTGCACTTACTTCAACAAATAAAACATAAAGAACAGAAAGTGTTAAGCTTAAATAAATAATCTTTCTTAAGAAAAAGATATTCTTTTCTCTGCTCATTTTAGGAAATACAGAAACGCTAATTAACTCGAGAAAAGAAGTACCTACCCTAGATACTTTTAATGCTAAATCAAAATACGCAACTTCCTTATATGAAAACAAAGCTTTAACTAAAACAATATTCAAATTAGATTTTAAGGTATTAGAAGCATAAGCTAGTGCCATGACATAGGATTTAATAAAATAAAATTTCAAAGCATATAGAGGTTGCCAAAAGTATTTTATTCCTTTTTTAGCAATTATTACTTGAGAAATAATACCAGCTATTATTGCACCTGTCCCATTAATAATTGGGACCAATAAATAATCACTTTTGTCCTTGACTAATAAAAAAATAAGGCAAAGAAAAATTAATCTACTTATTAATGTAATAATTGTAATGTATTTCATTTCTTCTATTCCTTGAAAATAGTAAATAGGAAATATGAATTCATATAAGCACATCCAAATAGTCAGATAGAATAATGTTTTTTCTTCCCAAAAACTAGGTATCAAAAAAACTAATAGTGTGATTATTGCAAAGGATGTAAAGAGTAAAACGCCTTTAATTATGGTAACACTGCTAATAATTTTACTAAGCTTTTTTTTGTTTTTTTTATGAATACTAACTTCTTTGGTTGCAGTAATATTAAAACCAAAATTTATCAGTATGACAAAATAACCTATTATTGCTTGAGCATAAATAATTAAGCCATATTTTTCTCCACCTAAAACTCTAATTTAATAAGGAAAAACAATTAGAGGTATTAACAGATTGAGTAATTGAAAAATAGATAGATAAGAGAAATTTTCTATTATTTTTCTATGTTTTTTTAATTTCTCAGAATATTTTACCACTATTTTATTTTTAGAGATGAAGAACTATAATTTATAGTATTCCTTATACCATTTCACAAATTTGCCCACTCCTTTTTCTATTGGTGTTGAACTTTTATAGCCCATCCCTTTTAAATCACTAATATCCGCCCATGTTTTAGGAACATCACCAGGCTGGATAGGCAGCATTTTTTTATGAGCCTTTTTATTTAAGCTTTTTTCTATGCATAAAATAAAATCCTCCAATGTTTCTGGAGAACCTTTACCAATATTAAAAATCCTATAAGGGACCTGTAGTTTATCTTTAGAGGGGGGGGTACTAAGCGATATTTTAATACCTGAAATTATATCATCGATATAAGTAAAATCACGGCTCATCTTTCCTTTATTAAAGACATTTATACTAGAACCTTCTATAATAGCTTTAGTAAACAGAAACAAAGCCATATCTGGCCTGCCCCAAGGCCCATAAACAGTGAAAAATCTCAACCCAGTTGTTGGAATATCATACAAATGACTATATGTGTGAGCCATTAATTCATTACTTTTTTTGGTTGCAGCATACAAGCTTATTGGATGGTCGACATTATCAGGAACAGAAAAAGGGGTTTTTTTGTTTTCCCCATAAACACTAGAACTGCTTGCGTATACGAGGTGTTTAACTTTTGTATCCCTACAGCCCTCTAGTATATTCAAAAAGCCAACCAAGTTGCTTTGAACATATGCTCTTGGATTCTGAATGCTATATCTTACTCCAGCTTGAGCAGCTAAATTGACAACTTCATCAAATTTTTCTTTTTCAAATAATTTAGAAATTGCATCAGTATTTTCTAAATTTAAACGGATGAATTTAAAATTATTAAAAGAATTGCTTGAAGTTTCTTTATCAAATATCGCTGCTTTTTCTCTGTCAACCCCTAATTCTTTTAGTCGGTCAAACTTTAAGTTAACATCGTAGTAATCATTAATATTATCTAGGCCAATTATTAAGAAGTTTTCTTTGATCAAAGTTTTACATAAGTGGAACCCAATAAAACCGGCTGCTCCAGTTACCAATATTTTTTTCATGAAAATTAATTATTAAAAAATTGTGTCAGTAGCGATCTTTTAATTTTTTCTATCATATGTTAAGATTAAACTTCCTAATATTTATACCTCTCTATATAAGCCAAGAAATCAGTGGTTTTAAGACTTAAAACATTATATCAACCATCTCATTTTTTACTCTGAGTTTTTTAAAAGCTCGAATCCTTTGAGCTTAAAGTATGAAAAAGCAGGATCATTGTTGAATTTGATTCATTATGCTTGAACCTGTAGAACTCGAATCTCTTTAAATATTTTAGATGTATTGTGACGGCTGTTCAACATTTAAAATATATTGACTAAAATATTTAATCTTTCCCCACAAAACTTAAAATTCTTCTACTTAAATATCTGAAAAAGAAAAAGAGAAAATATATTCCTAAGAATATGGAAGGTATAATAAGATAAGATTGGTTGCGCTCTTCACTAAAAACTCCAAACGAGGAATCAATAATTTTTAAAACTTCATCATTAGAAGACATTCGATTTCTAAGTGATAAATCATTAAGTAACAACTCTTGCTTTTGGTTTAATAGTTCTTTTAAGTCTTGACTACCCGAAAAATTAATTGCATTATTATCTAACTTAGGGAGTGTATTTTCTTTTTGGTCCTTAAGAATACTATCGATTTGAGTTCTGATTGCTTTATTTTGTTGTAGCCGTTCTTTGTAACTTTCTAAGGTAGCAGTCTTAAGTTCATTATAATAAGAATTACTTGCCAAATGGTCATATAGTCGATTAGAAATCTTCTCATTATAAGCCTGCCCCTCGATGTATATTTTAATTTTATGGGTTGTGTATTCATTGATATTGATCTCATCGCTTAAAAAAGAAATATTACCGAATTCATCTAACAGAAGCTCAAAGGTTTCTTTATTTTCCTTAGATTTATTTACAAGTCCATACACATCGATCACAGGAACTACTTCAATTTCTTTAACTTTATCATAATGTTCTCCAAACAGATCTTTTATGTATAAACTATCGCCAGCTTTAAGCTTTAAGTTTATAGAATTCACTTTGCTGTAGAGATATTCAGTGCTGCTGTAGTTCGTTTTCACCAAAAACTGATTTGAAAATATAGATTCTGATGTAGATTTCAAATATAACTGTAAACCAACTCCTATAACTATTAGTCCAGCAAGCACAAACTTATGCTTCCAAAAAAACTGAAATATTTGGATAATTCCTATTAGAATAGACTTAAAAAAAGACTTTATTTTTTCAAAAACGACGCCTAAGTCAATTTCGTCTGAGGCATTTTGTGAAGTTTGTTCTGACATTTAAATATGGATGAAATTAGTTGTGCAAATTTAGTAAATCTTTCACATTATAAAGATGCATAAGGTTACAAAAAGGTTGCGTCTATAATGGTACTATTTTAGTAAGCTCTATCTTTTTTCCCTTCATAAAAATTCATAAACGCTTTGTTCACTACCTTATTGCCTCCTTTTGTAGGATAATCTCCAGTGAAATACCAATCGCCTAAGTTTTTGGGACAGGCTTCATGGAGTTTTTCTACGGTTTGGTAAATTACTTTAACTTCTGAGGTGATGCTCTCATGACTTAAAAGTTGGGCGATTCTTTCTGAAACTTCCTCGTAAGTGAAAGGGTCGTAAACTGCTTTAACGTAGTTTTCCTCGGCCTTGGTAGTCTGTTCTATCTGCTGCTTGCATTTCTTATATACAGCATCCATAGTGTCTTGATATATACCGTGCTCCTTAAGCAAAGACACTGCTGCTTGAAAAGCAATAAAATCTTCCAAATTAGCCATGTCAATACCATAACAGTCTGGATATCTAATCTGTGGTGCCGAGGACACAATAATGATTTTCTTTGGTGACAAACGGTCTAGCATCTTCAAGATACTCTTCTTTAAAGTGGTCCCTCTAACTATACTATCATCTATCACCACTAGATTGTCTGTAGGTTTTACTACTCCGTAAGTCACATCGTAGACGTGGGCTACCAGATCATCTCTACTGCTATCCTGTGTGATAAAAGTACGGAGCTTGACATCCTTAACGGCTATCTTTTCAGTTCGTAACCGTAAACTAAGTATATCTGAAAGTCGTTCATCCGTCAGATTTTCTTTTTCTTTTAAAATCGCTTCATTTTTTTGACGATTCAATTCGTCTTGGGCCGCTTCAACCATCCCATAGAATGAAGTCTCTGCTGTGTTGGGAATATAAGAAAATACAGAGTTCATCGTATCATAATCGATAGCCCTAAGAACTTCCGGCATTAATAAGCGACCTAGTTTTTTTCGTTCTTTATAAATTTCAGCATCACTCCCTCTGGAGAAATAAATCCTCTCGAAAGAACAGGCCTTACGTACTCCTGGCTCCAAAATAGTTTTAAAATGAACTGAACCGTCTTTTTTGGTAATAATCGCTTGCCCAGGTTCTAGCTCATGAACATCCTCATAATCGACATTAAAAGCGGTCTGTATCACTGGTCGCTCTGAAGCCACTACCACCACTTCATCATCTTTATAGTAATACGCCGGACGAATACCGTTGGGATCTCTCAATACAAAAGAATCACCATGTCCAAGCATACCTGCAATCACATAACCACCATCCCAATCTTTGGAGGACTTTTTGAGAATTTTGTGCACTTTCAATTGTTCCACAATATGAGGAGATGCTTCTTTCTTATTATAGCCTTTTTCTTTTAACTTTTTGTATAACTTTCCTACCTCAGAGTCGAGGAAATGACCTATTTTTTCCATCACCGTGACTGTATCGGCTTTTTCCTTGGGATGCTGTCCCAGCTCTACTAAGTTTTGAAATAACTCGTTAACATTAGTCATATTGAAGTTACCAGCAACAATTAAGTTACGATGCATCCAGTTGTTTTGTCTCAAAAAAGGATGGACACTCTCTATACCGTTTTTACCAAAAGTACCGTAGCGAACATGTCCTAAGTATACCTCCCCTAAATAAGGAAGATTTTTCTTTTGTGAATCGATATCCTCAAGAATCTCAGGATGTAACTCTACTTCCGCATTGATTCTTTCGTTTATTTTCTTAAAAATATCTTGGATAGGTTGTGCCTCATTAGAACGCACTCTGCTAATATAGCGATTACCAGGCTCCATATCTAGCTTAACACTCGCAAAACCAGCACCATCTTGACCTCTATTGTGCTGCTTCTCCAACATCAAATACATTTTGTTGATGCCATAAAAAGCGCTGCCATATTTCTTTTGGTAAAAAGAAAGTGGCTTTAATAGTCTTAATGTGGCTATGCCACATTCATGTTTAATAAGTTCACTCATGATGTTGTTTCCAATAAAAAAGCCCTGAATACTCAGGGCAAAGTGTTATGCTAAATTAATTTCGAATTGAGTGAGGGCTTGAAAACTCTCTAAACGTTTATCAACCTCATCTTTATTCAGTTCCAGCATTCTTTCAGTTCCAAATTTCTCCACACAAAAAGAAGCTAAATTGGAGCCATAAATGACTGCGTTTTTCATATTTTCAAAGGAGATATCTTTAGAATTGGATAAGTAGCCTACAAAACCTCCTGCAAAGGTATCTCCAGCTCCAGTTGGGTCAAAAACTTCTTCCAAAGGTAACGCTGGTGCAAAAAACATTTCTTCTTTATGAAATAACAAAGCACCGTGTTCACCTTTTTTGATGACTACATAATCTGGACCCATATCTCTTATTTTTCTAGCGGCTTTTACCAGTGAATATTCTCCAGACAATTGCCGAGCTTCTTCATCATTAATAGTGATGACGTCTACTTTTGAAATGACCTCTTTAAGAAGACCAAGCTCTGAGTCCATCCAGAAATTCATCGTATCCAGAACGATTAATTTTGTTGACTCCACCTGTTCGATAACACTCATCTGCACTGCAGGATGTAGATTGCCTAGCATGACGATATCCGCATCTTTAAAATGGTCTGGAACAACTGGGCTAAAATCTGCCAAGACATTCAGTTGAGTATCCAACGTGTCCCTAGTATTCATATCATTATGGTAACGGCCACTCCAGAAAAAGGTTTTTCCGCCTTTTACGATTTTTAAGCCATCGATATTGACGTTTCTATCTGTGAGTAAATCAAGGTAATCTTGCGGAAAGTCATTTCCAACCACAGATACCACACCACATTCTACATCAAATTGCGAAGCACTAAGGGCTATGTAAGTCCCAGCACCACCTAGTATTTTATCGGTTTTTCCAAATGGAGTCTCTATCGCATCAAAAGCTACAGTTCCCACTATCAATAATTTACTCATCTTAATTTTATTTTTTTGCAAATATAGGTTTTCTTATAGAATCCCCTCATGATTTTAAGGGAATGGATTTGAGTTATCAATACCTCATTAGACCCTTACTTTCTCCCAAAATCAGCAGGTATTTCACCCCAAGATTTAGTTTCCCATTTTAAGACAGGTCGATTGATCGTGTTTTTGTTTAACCACACTTCTGCACGTTTTACCAATTCAAACAACTCTGCATTCTTAGAATTAGGCTCAAGTTTTGTCTTGCACTTTTTTTGCCGAATCCAAGACATTGCAATTTTGGAATCTGTGTAGATAGGTAAATCGCTTTTTTTCGATTTTAAAAATGCCAAACCATGGACTAAGGCTAAAAACTCACCTATATTGTTAGTCCCATTTGGAAAAGGACCCATGTGGAAAAGCACCTGTTTGGTTTTGGTCACCACGCCGCGGTATTCCATTTTACCAGGATTACCGCTCGAAGCTGCATCTACAGCTATAGAATTCCATTCAATACCCTCCGTACTTAGTGACTTCGGTGCTTGTTTTTGTTGCTTCTTGTAGTTGAAAAAACCAGTATTATAAGCGTCTTTAGCCTCAAGCAATGAAGCAAAGGACTTATACTTTGCTTTTGGATAGTTTTGGATTTTTACTTTGCAATCTTGCCAAGACGTATAGATTCCTGGCTCATAACCTTCCCAAACGACATAAAACTTAGACGATTTGCCCATAGCTATTTAAGTAAATCTTCAATAACTTTAGGATAATGAATGTACTCAAGTTCATGAATTTTTTCTTCCAAGCTGTTTACATCCTCGTTATGCTCAAGTGCTGTTTTAAACTGTGCAATGATTTCCCCCTCATCATAGTTTGCATTTACATAATGGATAGTAACGCCACTTTCTACTTCTTTGTTTTTGAGTATTCTTTTAAAAACTCGACTCCCATACATACCTTCCCCTCCGTATTTTGGTAATAAAGAAGGGTGAATGTTAATAATCTTATCTGGAAAATGAAACAAGAATGGAGAGGGTATTTTCAATAAAAAGCCAGCGAGTACAATTAAACTAGGTTGTATATCTTTGACCACGTCTAGTAAACTGTCAGAGTCGTATAAATCTTCCTTTTCAAAATGTATACATTTTATTCCCAGATCGTGAGCTCTTCTCAAAACTTTGGATTTCTTATTATTGGATAAGATATGGGACACCTCTACATTGGGATTTTCTCTAAAATGATGATATATATTTATGGCATTAGTTCCATTTCCAGAGGCGAAGACTATGATCTTTTTGACAGATATTGATTTTGAATTTTCCATTTTTAAACGATTGAATTTGAAAATTTAAACATTTCAAATCTATATAATAAAATATTATTACGTAAATTTAAACACATTTTCATCTTTAAAACTTGTTTTAAACTAAAGTTTTTTATTTTTGCCAACTGAAATTAAATATAAAAAATACAATCATGTCAGACATTGCATCAAGAGTAAAAGCCATTATCGTTGATAAATTAGGCGTTGACGAAAACGAAGTGGTTACAGAAGCTAGCTTCACAAACGATTTAGGAGCAGATTCTTTGGATACTGTAGAGCTCATTATGGAGTTTGAAAAAGAATTTGACATCCAGATACCCGATGATCAAGCTGAAAATATTTCAACAGTTGGTCAAGCGACTTCATATATTGAAGAAGCTAAAAAATAAAAAATAGTCTTATTTCATGGAATTAAAGCGAGTTGTAGTTACTGGTTTAGGCGCTCTAACGCCTATTGGAAATAATATATCAGAGTATTGGGAAGGATTAAAGCACGGCAAGAGCGGTGCTGCGCCTATAACTTACTTTGACACTAGCCTTTTCAAAACAAAATTCGCTTGTGAAATAAAAAATTTTGATGCCAAAGATTATTTCGATAGGAAAGAAGTAAGACGATTGGATAGATTTGCTCAGTATGCCTTAGTTGCTTCAGATGAAGCTATTTTAGACTCTGGAGTAGATCTTAATGTCGTAGATAAGTATCGAATTGGTGTCATCTGGGGTGCTGGAATTGGCGGACTGGAAACTTTTCAAAATGAAGTTATCAATTTTGCAAACGGCGATGGTACTCCGCGCTTCAACCCCTTCTTTATACCGAAAATGATCGCGGACATCGCTCCGGGAAATATTTCCATTAAGCATGGATTTATGGGCCCCAATTACGCGACAGTTTCAGCTTGTGCATCGTCGGCTAATGCTATGATAGATGCTTTAAATTATATCCGTTTAGGATACAGCGATATCATGGTTACTGGAGGTAGTGAAGCAGCAGTTACTCAAGCTGGTATGGGTGGATTTAATTCTATGCATGCCCTTTCCACTAGAAATGATGATCCTCAAAAAGCTTCACGTCCTTTTGATGCCAACAGAGATGGGTTTGTTCTTGGCGAAGGTGGTGGCGCTCTTATTCTTGAAGAGTATGAACACGCTAAAGCTAGAGGAGCAAAGATTTATGCTGAAGTTGTTGGAGGAGGAATGTCCTCTGATGCTTACCACATGACGGCCCCTCATCCGGAAGGAATTGGTGTTATTGCCGTGATGAAGAATTGCTTAGAGAATTCTGGCCTCAAGCCAGAAGATGTAGATACCATAAATACTCATGGTACTTCTACCCCTTTAGGTGATGTTGCAGAACTGAAAGCTATTAAGCATGTTTTTGGAGATCATGCCAAAAATATCAACATTAACTCTACAAAATCCATGACTGGTCATTTACTTGGAGCCGCGGGAGCTGTTGAAGCAATTGCTTCTATTTTAGCAATGCAAAACAGCCTTGTTCCACCAACGATAAATCATGAAACGCCAGATGAAAATATCGACTCTGAATTGAACTTGACGTTGAATAAGCCTCAAGAACGAAAAATCAAAGTCGCTATGAGCAATACGTTTGGGTTTGGGGGGCATAATGCTTGTGTCGCTTTTAAAAGTATGGATGATTAAGTTATTCGTTTTGAATGAGATTTTTTAAACAAATATTAAGCGAATCCCGTTCACATAGAAACGGGATTTTTTTTAAAAAAATACAACGCATTATAAAGGTTAAACACAAAAATTTATCTATTTATAAGCAAGCCTTTACTCACTCTTCTCTTAAGCTCAAAGACGATGAAGGAAAATTCATTAGCTATGAGCGTTTAGAGTTTTTAGGAGACTCTATTCTCGGCGCTGTCATATCTACCTATCTCTTTGAAAATGCTCCACATGGGGATGAGGGGTACCTCACCAAGATGCGATCTAAAATCGTGAGCCGGAAAAGTCTCAATTTACTAGGGGAAAGCTTCGACCTTGCAGACCTTACTTTATCAGAAATTCCTGTTGAAAAAATGGGTAAAAACATCAATGGAAACTTATTTGAAGCTCTAATTGGCGCTATTTATGTAGACAAGGGTTTCAAAGACTGCGAAGCTTTTATTTATAAAAAAGTGATTCGAGAAGATGTAGATTTAGCAAAACTTGAAAAACGAGTGATGAGCTATAAAAGCCTAATGATCGAATGGTGTCAAAAAAACAAGTTCCCCTTTGAATTTGTAATTGAAGATGACTTTGGTAAAGATGAAGAAAAACATTTTGCTGTTAAACTGATTATCAATAACGAAATCTCTGGAAAAGCTAGGGAAACTTCTAAGAAAAGGGCAGAGGAGAAGGCTTCACAACGAGCTTACTTTTCTTTCCAAAACGAAATTAGATCTTAAAAATCTTTCCACGAAAACGTTTTCTTTAGTGCACATTTTGGAATAAATCCGAATAGGATTGATGCATCTTGTTTTGTTTCATATCTTTACAAGTAGTCTTATCCTGAAATGAGTTTGATCGAATTTATTTAAAGTCATGAAAAAGAAAAAAATCTGTTTATCTGACTTTGACATTTACGATTACAAATTGATTGGTATTCACTCGCAGTTGGAACCACATAGGATAGCATACCTTATTAATTCTAAACTTGATATTAGTTTTAATAGAATGGAAAAGGACTTGGATTTGAAGTTAACTTCCAAAAAAGTTAGCTTCCCAATATTTGAATATTTTAATCAAGAATGGGATACGAAGTCTTTTTTGATATGTAATAAAGTAAACGACCAATATATAGATATTCCATCGAGCAACTTGTTTACTGAAGAAGATTTAGTCCAAGTAGAGTATTTGTTGAAGGACCATAAACAAGTTGATTACTTGATGAAGATTAATGATGAACTCAATATTTTTAATCCTCAAATTATCATCGATAAACTGTTAAGCGTAAAACAAATTTCAATGGCTTATGCTATTGAATCTAAGAAAATAAAATACCCAGAACACTTAATTTTAGAGTAATGAAAACATCAAAGAAAACAAAGATAGTATCAACACTAGGGCCATCCACTAGCAAAAAAGAAGTTCTTAAGGACATGCTAGATGCTGGTGTCAATATTTTTAGAATCAATTTTTCACATGCAGATCACGATGATGTTAGGGAGCGTGTAAAAATGATTAGAGACCTCAACGACGAGCACGGTTATAATGCTGGAATTCTTGGTGATTTACAAGGTCCTAAACTTCGTGTTGGGATTATGAAGGATGAAGTGGTTGTTGAGACTGGTGATGAAATCATATTTGCGACTGGCAAAGAATTTGAAGGTACTAAAAGTCGGGTATTCATGAATTACGATACCTTCCCTCAAGATGTTAATCCAGGAGAACAAATTCTATTGGATGATGGAAAGTTGATTTTTGAAGTACTAACTACTGATAGAAAAAGTGAAGTCAAAACCAAAGTAATCCAAGGAGGCCCTCTTCGTTCTCGCAAAGGTGTGAACCTTCCAAACACGAATATTTCACTGCCTGCACTTACCGAAAAAGATGTTAAAGACGCTATTTTCGCCTGTGAACTTCAAGTGGACTGGATGGCTTTATCTTTTGTAAGATTTGCAAGTGATCTAAAACAACTTCAGAAGTTGATTAAAAAACACAGTAAGCACAAAATTCCTATTATTTCTAAAATAGAAAAACCTGAAGGGGTAAAGAATATCGATAAAATTATTGCCTACTGCGATGGATTGATGGTCGCTCGTGGTGATCTTGGAGTAGAAGTTCCTGCTCACGAAGTGCCGCTTATCCAAAAACAACTCGTTCTTAAAGCCAAGCAAGCCAGAATCCCAGTTATTATTGCCACTCAAATGATGGAGACGATGATTGATAGTCTCACTCCAACACGAGCTGAAGTAAACGATGTAGCCAACTCTGTGATGGATGGTGCTGATGCAGTGATGTTGTCTGGAGAAACTTCGGTAGGAAAGTATCCTGTACAAGTTATACAGAAGATGTCTCAAATCTTAAAAAGCGTAGAAAATTCACCGCTGATTAACGTTCCTCAAGAAGCTCCACAAATCAAGACGAAAAGATATATGACAAAATCTATCTGTTATCACGCTGCTTTGATGGCTAACGAAATTGATGCAAGTGCCATTTGCACCTTGACCAATTCTGGTTATACAGCTTTCCAAATCTCGGCTTGGAGACCCACTTCTCATGTTTTAGCCTTTACTTCCAACAAGCGTATTCTAACACAACTGAGTCTGTTATGGGGAGTGAAAGCTTTTTTCTATGATAAATTTGACAGTACCGACGTGACCATAGACGATATTAATAATATAGCTAAACAGAAAGGCTATTTGGAAAAAGGAGACTTTACCATCAATCTTGCAGCTATGCCGATTGAAGCTAAGGGTATGGTAAATACGTTGAGAATTTCAGAAATTAGTTAAAGCTTAAAGTTTTGTCATTTTAAAGGTTCTTTTTGGTGACTCTATGTCATTCTGAAAGAGCCTTTTTTTTGGCGACTGAAGAATCTAATCATGTCGAAAGCAAAAAAAATCCTCGTCCAAGCAAGAAAACTTCTCTGTCGGAATGACAATGAGATTCATCGTCCAAGCAAAAAAACTTCTCTGTCGGAATGACGACACGACTTTTTTACACTTTAACTCCTGAACCTGCTAAAACAATCACGAATTCTCCTTTTGGTTTTTTTATATCAAAATGGGCGATCATTTCTTCTAAAGTACCGTGTAGGGTCTCTTCATATATTTTGGAAATCTCTCTTGAAATGGACACTTCACGATCCGATCCAAAATGCTCGGTAAATTGCTGGAGGGTTTTCAATATCTTATAAGGCGATTCATAGAAAATCATCGTTCTATCTTCACTTGATAAGGCTTTCAAACGCTTTTGCCTTCCTTTTTTGGCAGGTAAAAAGCCCTCAAAAACAAATTTATCGTTGGGCAATCCACTATTAACGAGTGCCGGAACAAAAGCAGTTGCTCCAGGTAGGCATTGGATTTCAACGCCTTCTTCAGCACAAGCTCGAGACAGTAAAAATCCAGGATCTGAAATTCCAGGGGTGCCTGCATCGGTAATAATAGCCGTTTCTCTTCCTCTTTTAATCTGTTTCACCACAGACTCCGTCATACTATGTTCATTGTGTTGGTGGTAACTTTGCATCGGAGTGTCTATCTGATAATGCTTAAGCAGAATTCCACTAACTCGGGTATCTTCTGCAAGAATAACATTCACCGACTTCAGCACTTCTACAGCTCTAAAAGTCATATCTCCAAGGTTTCCAATGGGTGTAGGGACTAAGTATAATTTGGCCATTCTTATTCGAATTTTCGTTCCACAATTTCCATAAACCTCGCTTCAAAAACATCCTTCCCTTCCCAGTAATTGTAATCTGGTTTAATATGCTGTTGAATGAAGTTTCTCACCTCCTCAAAAGACTGCATGGTATTCAATTGAGAAAGAACTCGGTTGTAATCATCGGTAATTCCTCCAAAAAGGTGTTTGGTAAAAGCTATCTTATCGTTAAGACCTATCTTAATCCCTTTTTTCAACTTGTCGTTTAAAGAGCGTCTATCTTTATGATTATAATTCAAGTTGGATTGAACTCCCTCTGGCGGTGCAGAATCTGTTTTTGGTGCTGGCTCCCGAGGAGTGGTTAGAGAGGTATCCTTAAACTCTTTGTGTTCTTGAACTGATGATGTTGGCTCTTCTGGATCATTTGTCTTAGGCTCAAAATCTGGCAGATCGTCAAAATGAACTCCAAAACTTTTGAAATCATCTTCAGTTGGGTTATTTTCTTTGGGTTTTCCAAAATCTTTAGTTGAAGTTTCTTGTTCCGTGGGTTTCTCTTTTTCTTCTGAAGATGCTTTCGTTTTAGAGTGGTGCTGATTTCTTAATTTTTCTAATTCAGCTAAAAGTAAATCTACTTGTTCAGACTCGGGGGGCATTTGTGAAACGATATCTTTAATTTTCTCAGTATTAGGTTCAGAAATGGGATCTGGATTATAATCCATTCCATCAGGCGTTTTGTAATGCCCGCTGTCTTCATCAATATCACTAAATTGCTGAGAGAAAACTTCCTTAAATTCTGTTTTAGAAATATCAGATTTAAGACCTCCAAAATGTAATTCAGCAAATGCTAAAATACTAAGTTTCTCATATAGAATACCAGTTTCCCTCTTCAGCTGATGAATGTCTGCTCGGTTTTTAAGCTTCAATATCCGTTCCGCCAAACTTATCAATTCGTCTTCCAAGACTCTCTTCATAATATTTTTGATTTTCTTTTTTAAAGGCCCTATAATTTTTGCTAATTTTAGCCTTGATATTCTAAAGCTAGAATATAATTATTAACGCTCTAAATTACAAAATGTTTCTCGAAAATACCGTTAATCACAAAGAGCAATTTGGATGGATCGAAGTGATCTGTGGAAGTATGTTTTCTGGTAAAACGGAAGAATTAATAAGACGTCTTAAACGCGCTAAATTTGCCAAGCAAAAAGTAGAAATCTTTAAACCTCAAATAGATAGGCGATATGATGATACTGAAGTGGTCTCCCATGACGAAAATTCTATTCGCTCTACTCCCGTTCCTGCTGCAGCAAATATTCGATTGCTTGCAGACGGCTGTGAGGTGGTAGGTATCGACGAAGCTCAATTTTTTGACGATGAGATCATTTCGGTGTGCAACGATTTAGCCAACAGAGGCGTTCGCGTGATTGTCGCTGGATTAGATATGGATTTTAAAGGAAACCCCTTTGGGCCTATGCCTAATCTGATGGCTACAGCAGAATATGTAACTAAAGTCCATGCGGTCTGCACAAGAACTGGAAATTTAGCCCAGTATAGCTTTAGGAAATCGTCCAAAGAAGACCTAGTTCTTCTAGGAGAGACCGATGAATATGAACCACTGAGCAGGGCCGCCTATTTTAAAGCGATGCTCAAAGAAAAAGTAAAGCGCATTGAAGTCAAAGATTCTGAAGAACTGTCTTCAAAAAAACCTGAATAATGTCCAAAGTATTAGAAACTCGACTTGAAATTGATCTCCAAGCTTTGGAATACAACTATAAACTCCTTAAAAGTTACTTGAGCACAAAAACCAAAATTATGGGAGTGGTCAAGGCTTTTGCTTATGGAACAGATTCCATTATTATCGGTAAACACCTTGTAAAGATTGGAGTTCAGCATCTTGCTGTGGCTTATATCGAAGAAGGTGTTCGATTAAGAAAAGCGGGGGTTGAAGCTCCTATTCTTGTGTTTTATCCACAATTGGAAGAAATTCAAAAACTAATTGACTTCCAACTTACCCCAAGTGTTTATAACCATCGTTTTTTAGAAGGACTTTGTGAAGAGCTAACTCTGCACGAAATAGATTCTTTTGGCATTCACCTTAAAATCAATACGGGACTTAACCGACTTGGTTTTGAAATTGATGACTTAAATACCATACTTCAACACCTTAAAGCCGAAAGAAAAATTAAAATGGTAGGTTTATTTACTCACTTAGCAGCCTCAGGAAATAAAGATGAAGTCGAATTTACCAAAGGACAAATTTCAAAATTTGAACAGGCCAGACAATTTTTTGAAAACCACTTGCCCTACATTTTCGAAAGTCATATTTGCAACTCTAGTGGAATTTTAAATTACCCTGAGGCAGAATACGACATGGTAAGAGCTGGCATTGCTCTTTATGGCTATGGCAACAATCCCAAAGAACATAAGATGCTAAAAGCAGTTGCCAGTCTCAAAACTGTAATTGCTCAATTAAGAACTATCCAAAAAGGGGATAGCGTGGGTTATGAACGTAAGTTTAAAGCTGAGCGAGAGACTAAAATCGCAACACTCCCTCTAGGCTATGCCGATGGTATTTCCAGAAGTTTTGGGAATGGAAAAGCACAAGTCTTAGTAAACCACCACAAAGCACCTATCATTGGTAACATTTGTATGGACACTTTAATGCTAGATGTCACAGGAATAGACTGTAATGAAGGTGATGACGTGGAAATCTTCGGAAAAAATCACACGGTTCTGGACTTCGATATAGAACAACAAACGATTCCTTACGAAGTCATCACCAGAATCTCTCAAAGAGTGACTAGAGTTTTGGTATAGATTTTATTTTAGTAACGGTAACGGCAGGCAGCAATCCATAATTGATCATTTTCATACTTGTAGACCAGTCGATGTTCTGTAGTGATTCGCCTCGACCAATACCCTTGCAAATCTCCTTTAAGAGCTTCAGGTTTTCCAATACCCTCAAAAGGAGTTCTCCTACAACTTTTGATAAGCACATTGACTCGCTTTAATAGTTTCTTGTCAACTTTTTGCCAATACAAATAATCATCCCATGATTTGGCAGACCAAATTATATTCATTAGTCAATAAGGTCTTTGATTTCACCTTTACCCTCTTCTAATTCCTTTACTGAGTCAAGTAAGACCTCTCTATTTTTGCCACTTAATAAATAGGTTGTCTCCTTAAGTGAGTTGTATTCGTCTAAGGATATTAAAACTAAATCTTTACCGTTTTTACGCTTAATAACAACATCACTCACATCATCAATGACCTTGTCAAACCAATGCTTAAGATTAGAACGAAAGTTTGTGTAGTTAACTATTTCCATATAACGAAGTTAAACAAAAGTACTCATATTCGTACTTTTTTTATTCCTAATTGTAATTATCTAATTACAAAAGATCGTATTGGAATAATAACCAGCTTCGGTTTCAAAGAAATTATGGTAATGACAATCAATGTTTTGAATTTCTGAAAAAAATAATGAATAAAAAATAAATCCTTGCAAATCATAATATAAGTGATTGGATACTTTATCAAAAGTGTTGTAATTCACCTTTAAGTTTTGAAGTGGCTTATTCAAGTAGGTGTTAAATACATTAAAATCATAATACTGGTAAACATGTGTAAACTCATGAGATAGAAAAGCATAATTATCCATTTCTGTTTTATCGAGAACAACAATATTTGCTGTAGCGGTACCACTAGCATTATAATCTTTAATGGTATGACCAGAAAAGACAAGTTCACCTGTTTCTAAGGTTCTTTCAAATTCAAAATCATGGTTAACCAAAGAGTAGGTTGTAGCAATAAATGACAGTGGCATAAGCTTATATTTGAATTTTAGCTGGTCTAGAGCATCTAGCTCCAACCGATTAAAGCCAATATTGAAATGCCAAACATCATAAAATTTACGGTTAGAAGCGGCATTTTCAACAATAGAAGTCCCCGCAGAATTAACAAACTTAGCGTACCAGCTGTATTCCCAGGCACGCTTAGATTCAATTTTTCCCGTAATACCAATTTAGCATTCAAATGTCGTGTAAAATCAGTTTCTTTTTCACTTACTAATCGTCATAAAATAGAACCGTAACTATTGCTATGCTTATATTTTTTGCCTTAAATAAATAAAAAATAATTCAAATTTTTAATGCAACATTTAAAAACTAAATTGGTACAGGTCGTTTGCTTTCAAAAATTAAATAACCTCCAGCCGCTCCTTGAGCGATGCCTTTTAATAAAACCTTATGCCCCTTTTCGTCTGGTTACTTATTGATAAGTGCTCCTACCCCACTAAAGACAGATGCAAAACCAACGTTATACAGACCCTTTCCCTATCGTTGGATTGACCATAGTGAGTCATGCTGCAAAAGAATAATGCCACGACTAAAATTAACTTATAATTTAAACAACTGAATTTCATTTTTTGCTTGATTAAAGGATAAATTATTTAGTGTGATAGTATCCATAGGGTTTAATTGAAAGTCAAAAAAATAATGCCTAGTGAGTAATACATGATTAATCACTAGATCAAAATAACTTTTCATTTTTATAAACTATTATCCAACCTCGAGGATAAAACTTAACTTTACAGTCAACACAAATTATGGAATCTACAGATCTCGACATACAGGTAAAAACGCTTCCAGAAAGTCCTGGGGTTTATCAATATTACGACAAAGACGATAGGATTTTATACGTAGGCAAGGCCAAAAATCTTAAGAAAAGAGTCTCTTCTTATTTCAACAAACAACATGACAGTCATCGCATTGGGGTGATGGTTAATAAAATAAAAAATATCAAGCACATCGTTGTCGATTCTGAAATGGATGCTCTTCTGCTTGAAAATACCCTGATTAAAAAACTGCAGCCACGTTTCAACATTATGTTGAGGGACGATAAAACGTATCCCTGGCTGTGTATTAAAAATGAACGCTTCCCGAGGGTTTTTCTAACGCGGCAAATCATAAAAGATGGAAGTGAATATTACGGACCTTACCCGAGTTTAAGAACCGTAAAAACAATTTTAGGATTGATTAAAGGTCTCTTCCAACTTAGGACCTGCAACTACGATTTGTCCAAAGCCAAAATCGATAACGGCAAGTACAAAGTCTGCTTAGAATACCACCTTGGAAATTGTAAAGGACCTTGTGAAGATCTTCAAGATGAAGACGAATACATGAAACAAATTGAAGCTATCCGAAATATCGTAAAAGGTAACCTTAAAGATTCTCTCAAAGATTTTAGAGAGCAAATGGGTCGTCTCGCAGAGGACATGCGATTCGAAGAAGCTGAAAAGGTGAAGCGAAAAATAAGCACACTAGAAAAATACCAGTTTAAATCTACAGTGGTTAACCCCAGAATCAATAATGTAGATGTCTTTTCTGTCGTAAGTGATGAAGGGTATGGGTATGTTAATTTTATGCAATTATCTCATGGAGCCGTTGTAAGATCGCATACCATTGAAATGAAAAAGAAGTTAGATGAAAGCGATGCTGAGCTTCTAGAATTAGGGATCACAGAAATAAGACAACGTTTTGATTCTAGGTCTCCAGAGATATACGTGCCTTTTGAAGTCGTAGCAGGAGAATATGTAAGAGTCACCGTTCCAAAATTGGGAGATAAAAAAGCAATTGTAGAGCTTTCTATACGGAATGCCAAGTATTTCCGCATGGAGCGGTTTAAACAAATGAAGATTGTTGATCCAGATCGCCATACCAACCGGTTGATGGCTCAAATGAAAGAAGATTTAAGGTTACATGAAGAACCAAGGCATATTGAATGCTTTGACAACTCAAACATTCAAGGCTCCAATCCTGTTGCTGCCTGTGTCGTCTTCAAAAACGGAAAACCCAGTAAAAAAGATTATAGAAAATTCAATATAAAAACCGTGGTGGGGCCAGACGATTTTGCGTCCATGGAGGAAGTCGTTTATAGACGTTATAGGCGATTGCTAGAAGAAGATGAACCTTTACCGCATCTGGTTATTGTAGATGGAGGAAAAGGCCAACTCTCCTCTGGGGTGACTGCTCTGGAGCGATTGGGATTACGTGGTAAAATCCCGATTATAGGGATTGCAAAACGTCTAGAAGAGTTGTTTTATCCAGGAGATCAATACCCCTTATATCTTGACAAAAAGACGGAAACTTTAAAGATTATCCAGCAGTTAAGAAATGAGGCCCACAGGTTTGGGATCACCTTTCATAGGAATAAACGAAGTAAAAGTGCGATTGGCACAGAATTGGAAGAAATTACAGGAATTGGAGAAAAAACATCCATAGAGCTTTTGCAAAATTTTAGATCCATTACTAATGTGAAAAAAGCAAGTCTAAAGGAACTTAAAGATGTCATAGGAAGTTCTAAAGCAACTATTATTCACTCATATTATCATACTCAAGATGAAACTTAAACTTCTTTTTTTCCTATTCCCTGTTTTTCTTTTTGGGCAAGACATAGGCTTATACAAGCTGGATAGTCTTAAGCGACTCCATAAAGACTTGAAGGTGGGCTTAGTACTGAGTGGTGGTGGAGCAAAGGGCTTAGCACATATTGGTGTTTTAAAAGTGATTAAAGAAGCTGGGATTCGTATAGATTATATAGGAGGCTCGAGCATGGGAGCTATAATTGGCGGTTTGTACGCTTCCGGCTACACCACTAGACAATTGGACTCCATTTTTAAAGTTATAGATTTTGGAGCTTTAATTCAAGATGACTTGCCTAGGCAAGCTAGGAGTTTTTTTGAAAGGAAAGAGGCCGAACGTTATGTGCTTCAACTTCCTTTTGACAATTTTCAAGTTAATCTACCTTCAGGTTTATCCAAAGGCCAAAATATCTACAACCTCTACGCACAGCTTTTATCGCATATGGAAGAGTCCGATTTTAGTCAGCTCCCAATTCCTTTCTTTTGTATAGCTACCAACATAGAAAATGGAGAGCAAGTACTTATTGAAGAAGGAGACCTTGCAACGTCACTCTCTGCAAGTGGAGCAATTCCAACACTATTTAGTCCTGTTTTTATAAATGGTATGATGTTGACCGATGGCGGAGTGATTAATAATTTTCCTGTTGAAGAAATGCGTGCAAAGGGAATGGATATTATTATAGGGATAGATGTGCAAGATGACTTGCGCAGTAAGGAAAACCTAAAAAGCGGTTTTGAAATTCTTACTCAAGTCAATAACTTTAGAACCATAAGAGCTGCCGAGGAAAAAAGCCTTAAAACTGATCTTTATATACATCCCAACATCGATGATTTTACGGTCCTCTCTTTTGATCAGGGAGAAAAAATTATAAAAAATGGGGAAGTCGCTGGTAGAGAAAAAATAAATACTCTTGAGTTAATAGCACAAGCCCAGAATAAAACTAACGCACCGCGACAAACCATCCAGCTTAATGATAGCATTGCTATTGGAAAGATAGATATTGTTGGCAATAATAAGTTTCCAAGAAACTACATCAGAGGTAAATTGAAAGTAAACACTTTCGAAAAAACAAGCTTTAAAAAACTAAATGGGGGTCTTAATAATTTAACCGCTACAGGAAGTTTTAATAAAATCAACTACGAGCTTATTCAAAATGGAGAATTTAAAGACTTGAGATTGAAGATTTTTGAGAGTGAACAAAATACTCAGCTAAGGTTTGGAATTCACTATGACCAGCTTTATAAAACCAGTTTTTTAGCCAATCTTACCAAAAAGAGTTTCTTTCTCACCAATGATGTTATTTCTCTAGACCTCATTATTGGCGATAATCTTCGTTATAATTTTAATTATTATATCGATAAAGGACGCTATTGGAGCATCGGTGTTTCTTCACGATATAATCAATTTGATGATGATATTAATTTTGAATTTATACAGCGGAATGTAGGAGTAGAAAATCCTTTGAACTTGAACAAAGTTCGTTTAAAAAACAAGGATTTTACCAATCGCATTTTTGTGGAAACCTTCCTTACTCAAGGTTTTAAATTTGGTGTTGGAGCAGAGTATAAATTTCTCGAGGCCACTACAGAGACCTTTATACAAGATCCTGAGGTAAACGAGGCACAAACTATCATAGAAAAAAACAACTTGTTTAGCACCTATAGCTATGTGAAATTTGATACTATGAACGATAAATTTTATCCCAGTTCTGGATATTTGTTTACTGGCCAAATGAATGTATACTTCCCGGTTTTTGAAAATTATTCCGAGTTTGCCATCGTTAAAGGTGAAGCGGGTTATGCACAAGCCCTCTTCAACAGAGTCTCAGCTTATATAGGCTCAGAGCTTGGATTTAGAACAGGTAATGAAGACTTAGCTGGCTTAAATTTTTTCCTTGGTGGTTTTGGAAATGAGCCCATCAATAATTTTAAACACTTTTTAGGCTACGACTTTTTTACGCTATCCGCCAATTCATATATCAAAGGAATTTTGCAGGTTGATTATAATTTTTACAAAAAAAATCACCTCCTCTTCACCGCAAACTATGCCAACGTAAAAGATGATCTATTTTCCTCTGGAAACTGGGTGAGTACTCCAGATTTTTCTGGGTATGGAATTGGATTTGGATCCCAAACCATTTTAGGCCCTGTGGATTTAAAATATACCTATTCTCCAGAAACAAATGAAAACCAGTGGTTTGTAAGTATTGGATACTGGTTTTAATCGTGACTCAAGTCCTGAGAAAAATTCCGCTCTAAAAGAAGTTTTTTTCAAGCAAATATTTATTAATAACAGTATCCTGTTTTAAATTACATCTATTTTCACGATATTTGAATAAATTGTAATTATCATGCCTTTCTATCATAAACTTGGTAAAATTCCACATAAAAGACACACCATCTTTAAAAAACCTGATGGCTCTTTATATCGAGAGCAGCTTTTTGGAACCATAGGTTTTGACGGGATGTCCACCAATAGCTATCACGAGCAACACCCTACACAAGTCAAAAAAATACTAGGGAGTAAAGATTTGACTCCCAAAATTGCTGTGGACACCAATTTAAAGTCCTATAAGTTTCATGGATTTAAAACCAAACCTCAGCCAGATTATCTAGACAGTAGAACCACCGTTTTACACAATGCCGATGTCAATATAATTCTGGCAGCCCCAACTGAATCTTCCAAAGACTATTTCTACAAAAATGCAGATGCAGACGAATTACTTTTTATCCATAAAGGGAAAGGAAAACTAAGAACCCATCTGGGTAATCTGGATTTTGGATATGGCGACTACCTTCTCATCCCAAGAGGTGTTATCTATAAAATTGATTTTGAAACTGAGGATAATCGCTTATTCATCGTAGAGTCAAGACGACCAATTTACACCCCAAAGCGCTATCGCAATTACTTTGGGCAACTGCTAGAACATGCCCCTTTTTGCGAAAGGGACTTAAGGCAGCCTTATGAATTAGAAACCAACAATGAAAAAGGGGACTTTCTAATAAAGATTAAAAAAGAAAATCAATTGTTCGATATGGTATATGCCTCTCACCCTTTTGATGTAGTTGGCTATGATGGATATAACTATCCTTATGCGTTTTCAATCCATGATTTTGAGCCCATTACAGGAAGGGTTCACCAACCACCACCCGTTCATCAGACCTTTGAGACCGACGCTTTTGTGGTGTGCTCATTTTGTCCTAGATTATTTGATTACCATCCAGAAAGTATACCAGCACCCTACAACCATAGTAATATTGATAGTGATGAAGTGTTGTATTATGTCGATGGAGATTTTATGAGTAGAAATGATATTGAAGCTGGTCATATCTCGTTACATCCTTCAGGGATTCCTCACGGTCCACATCCAGGGGCTGTAGAGCGAAGTATTGGCCAAACTAAAACAGAAGAATTAGCTGTAATGGTAGATACCTTTAAACCTTTAAAGATAACTGGAGAAGGCATGGCCATTGCCGATGATAGCTATCATAAATCTTGGCTAGGAGATAAACATTAAGGCTTTGCTTTGCGTTAAGGATTGTCGAGAAAAGCTTTCTGAATTTGGCGCTAGAAGTCGTGTTGGACTTGGCGACTAAAAGAAGCCAAAGGACTACTCTAGACTTGCTAAGCCTAATGAAGAAACTTGAAACAAAAGCCTAACCCTCCCCAACTCGTTAGGGAGGGGAACGCCCAAAACATATAAATTAACGATTAAAAACCTAAACTCATGAGCACAGATACAACTAGTCAAAAATTAACCAAAGTAAATCTTGAGGCTGAAGATTTCCTTCCTATTCTAGGAACCGATTTTGTAGAGCTTTATGTAGGAAATGCCAAACAAGCAGCCTACTATTACCAAACGGCATGGGGCTACCAGCCTGTAGCCTACGCAGGATTGGAAACGGGAAGAAAAGATTCTACTTCCTATGTTTTGCAACAAGGAAAAATAAGGTTAGTACTGACTAGCCCAATGAGCGATGGTGGCGATATCAATCGACATATCAACGAACATGGTGATGGGGTGAAATTTGTATCTCTTTGGGTAGATGATGCTGCAAAGAGTTTTGAGGAAACGGTAAAGCGTGGGGCAAAACCTTATGTAGAGCCTTACACCATTGAGGACGACAATGGTAAAGCTGTTATTTCTGGTATACATACCTATGGAGAAACTATTCACTTGTTTATCGAGCGAAAAGACTACGAAGGTCCATTTTTACCTGGATACAACGCATGGACCAAATCTTACAAAACCGAAGGTGTAGGCCTAAAATACATCGATCACATAGTAGGAAATGTAGGCTGGAACGAGATGAATAAATGGGTTGATTTTTATGCTGAAGTGATGGGATTTGTTCAATTATTATCTTTTGATGATAAAGATATTTCCACAGAATATACGGCTCTGATGAGTAAAGTGATGAGCAACGGAAATGGAAGAATAAAGTTTCCTATCAACGAGCCAGCCAAAGGAAAAAAGAAGTCACAAATTGAAGAGTATATCGATTTTTATAATGGTTCTGGCGTTCAACATATTGCTCTAGCCACAGATAACATCATTGAAACCGTGACCGAACTCCAAAAAAGGGGGATTGAATTTTTAAACATTCCTGAAACCTATTACGACACTGTTTTGGACCGTGTAGGAGAAATAGACGAAGATTTAGCGCCGCTCAAAGAACTTGGGATCTTAATTGATAGTGATGATGAAGGCTATTTGCTTCAAATTTTCACCAAACCTATTTTGGACAGACCTACTATGTTTTTTGAAATTATTCAACGTAAAGGAGCGCAATCTTTTGGAAAAGGAAACTTTAAAGCTTTATTTGAAGCTATTGAAAGAGAACAGACCTTAAGAGGAACACTTTAAATTAGTTTTACACCAATTTAAATTTATAGTGTCGTATAAATAAATTAAATTATTTTGTGATTGATTGAAGTTAAAAATAATTAGCATAGCCTTAGTTACCGTAATTATTTTTGATAAAAAGCAGGCAAAAAAGAAGCAATTTATTCCGAAAATATAGGTTTACATTGGTACTACAGTACATAAAGCGAAAGTCTCCCCTTAATTGTCTAGGCTTTCGCTTTTAAAAGTATCCTGAAATAAAGGCATGCTAATTGCTTATATTGAAATTTGAATAGACATCCTATCTTTATGAAATTTTTCCTAAGCCTTGTTATTGCCTTTGCAAGTGTTTTTTGCGGTTACAGCCAGTCTGCATATGAAGATGGAGAGTGGTTGAGCTTCAAAATAAAATACGGATGGTTTAATACTAGCAAAGCCACTCTTGAAATAAGAAAAACCAAACTATACAATGAGGATGTTTATCACATTATTGGCAATGGCAAAAGTGTTGGCTTGTTGGATGTATTTTTTAAAGTGAGAGATCGATATGAAACCTATGTTAACCAAGATGGACTTCCTGTAAAGTTTATAAGAGACATTAATGAAGGAGGTTACAAAAAGCATAAAGAACTCTACTTTGATCACGACTCACAACGGGTTAAAGTCGTAGATTATAAACGCGGTACAACAGAGTCTTTTGATTTTGAGCTAAATACTCAAGATATGCTTTCTGCATTCTACAAACTCAGGAACAGTATTGATATTGAAACCTTGCAGATTGGTCAAGAATTTCGCTTGAACATGTTTTTTGATAATGAAAACTATGATTTTAAAACTAAGTTTCTAGGTTATGAAGTCTTGGATTCTAAATTTGGAAAAGTAGCCTGCTTAAAATTTAAACCATACGTTAAGGCAGAACGTGTTTTTGAAGCTCAAGAAAGCTTAACATTTTGGATTACCGCAGATGAAAACAAAATTCCATTAAAAATTGAAGCAGAGCTCTCTGTAGGTTCTTTAACCGCGGAGCTTGACGGATTTAAGGGTCTTTCCCATTCGTTTGAAGTTATATTAGATTAAATGTATATTCAAATTTTGAGCCTATTGTCATTTCAATTTTCATTAATTTACTTTTAAAATCAGATTCTTATTGGTATAATTTCTACAAGAAACCTCAAGTAGAGAAAAAGCTTGTTCAGCAACTGTAATACCAAATTAAACCTATAATGTCGCACTAAATTGTTTTACCGATATGAATCCAGCACAGGCTTTTTTCGCCCTATTTTTATCAAAAATAATTACCGTGACTAAGGCTATATTAATTATTTTTAATTTCAATCCATCAAAAAACCTGTGCTGATCTACGTCGTAGTATAATTCAATTTATTTATGCGACATTATAAATTTAATTTGGTGTAAGGCGATGGATTTGAAACTCATAGCGGTACTCAAGTGTAACTCAAAGTATGGAGCGATCCAAAAAAGAAGGCAGAAATACCACTTCTCCTTTCTATGATTTTAGTAAATATTGAAAATGAAAAAAGAGAGCTGATTTTTAACAGGAAAATACTGTAATACCAATTTAAACT
>NZ_PJBS01000080.1 GCF_002836055.1 Psychroflexus sp. MES1-P1E | reverse complement strand
TTTCCCAATACAGAAATTAGCGAATATATTCCCAAGCAATTCATCATTTGTCACTTCTCCTGTAATCTCTCCAAAATGGTATAAAGCCTGTCTTATATCGATCGCGAGTAAGTCTGTGGTTAAGTTCTCATTAAGTCCTTCTTGTACTTTATTGATCTCCTCCAGAGCCAATAATAATGCATTATAATGTCTTGAGTTGGTCACAATGGTATCATTATTTCTTAGCGCTCCATCATCTACAAAGCTGAGTAATCGAGTTTGGATTTCTTCTATGCCCGTTTTATCCTTTGCTGAAATAAAAAGTAGATCCTTGAATTCTTTGGTTAATAAATCTTTATTCTCTGGGGAAAGCAAGTCAGCTTTATTTGCCAGTAGGAGGAAAGAACGTTCTGGGAAGTTGGTTTCCAACTGATGTATATCTGCTTTAATGCGTTTCCATTCGGTTGTTCTTAACTTATGCTGGTCATCAAAAAGTTTGGGGCTGTCTATTAACTTAATAATGACTTGGGACTGTTTAATTTTTTCGAAGGTTCGCTGTATACCCAGTCCTTCAATAGTGTCCTGTGTTTCTCGAATGCCAGCGGTATCAATAAATCTAAAACCTATACCTCCCATAGAAATCTCATCTTCTATGGTATCCCGAGTAGTACCAGCAATCTCACTTACAATAGCTCGTTCTTCATTGAGCAAAGCATTCAATAAAGTAGATTTGCCAACATTAGGTTCACCAACAATAGCTACAGGGATACCATTTTTAATGACGTTTCCCACAGCAAATGAATCGATAAGCCGTGATAAAACTTTCTGTATTTTTAGGACCAAAGCCTGAAATTGCTCGCGGTTGGCAAATTCAACATCTTCTTCAGAAAAATCGAGCTCAAGTTCCATTAAAGAAGCGAAATCTAAGAGTTCTTGTCGAAGTTCTTGAATTTGGTTTGTAAATCCACCCCGCATTTGTTGCATAGCCAACTGGTGACTTGCAGCATTATCGCTAGAGACTAAATCGGCGACTGCCTCAGCCTGACTCAAGTCCATTTTACCATTTAAGAAGGCTCTTAATGTAAATTCTCCAGGCTGTGCGGTTCGGCATCCTTTTTTAATTAATAATTGAATGATTTCCTTTTGAATAAAAGAGCTCCCGTGACAAGAAATTTCAACAGTGGGTTCACCAGTATATGACTTATAACCTCTAAAAACGCTCACTAAAACTTCATCTAATATGCGTTGTCCGTCTTGGATAGTCCCCAGTTGCAACGTATGACTTTTTTGGTCTAAGATGGAAATTCCACTTTTAGCTTCAAATAGAGGTGAGCATAACTCTAAGGCTTCGTTTCCGCTTACACGAATCACTGCTATAGCCCCATTTCCAGAAGCAGTTGCTAGAGCAATTATGGTATCATTATTTATCATGATGCAAATCTACAGTCTGTTTCTTTAATAAACATATAATTTGATTTAGAATTAAGACCTTGATGTTTTGTATTTTAAGATTTACTTGTTAAAATTTGTAACGAATTTGAAAAGAAGCAGTCTTATACTAAAACAAGGATCCATGGAAGTATATCAAGACCCATTATTAAGAGAGGATAGACAACTCTTATTGTTTACACACCTTTCGCAATTACTCAACCTTATTACTGGTTTTGGTGGATTTATTGTTCCTTTAGTGATTTGGTTGACCCAGAAAGATAAGGTAGAGCATATGGACCAACAAGGAAAAGATATCTTGAATTTTCAGTTGACAATGATCATTTTTAGCCTCATATCTATTCCCCTTATGTTCATCATAATTGGATTTATCACCTTAGCCATTGTTGTCTTGCTAACTATAATTATTCCTATCATAAATGCTATAAAAGTAAATAATGGTGAACCGACGCATTACCCTTTTAGCATTAAGTTTTTTAATTAACAGAACTTTTATAAATAAGTCTTCGTAGATACAAAATCCCCTTGTATTATTAAAAATAGGTTTTTGTTTGTTTGAATAACAAAAGCCTCCAATTTGGAGGCTTTTGTTATTTTATAAAATGATGGAATTAATTATTGATTCCCTAGCATAACTGGCATGACAAGCATAGTGATGTGTTCACCTTCCTCCAAGCCATCTACGGGAGTTAGAATTCCAGCTCTGTTTGGTAAACTCATCTTTATTTTGATATCCTCCGAATTTAAGTTATTCAACATTTCTGTTAGAAACTTAGAATTAAATCCAATGGTTAAATCATCTCCTTGGTAATCACAGGTTAAGCGCTCTTCTGCTTTGTTAGAATAATCTAAATCTTCTGCAGAAATATTTAATTCTGCTCCTGCTATTTTTAAGCGGATTTGATGAGTGGTTTTATTTGAGAAAATCGAAACTCTTCTCACAGAACTTAAAAATAAAGAGCGATCTATAGTTAACGTGTTTGGGTTTTCCTGTGGGATGACGGCTTCATAATTGGGGTATTTGCCATCAACCAATCGACAGGTTAATTCTAAATTTTCAAAACTGAATTTTGCATTCGATTCATTGAATTCTATTTGAACATCCTCTTCACTCCCTAAAAGTACACCTTTCAAAAGGTTTAAAGGTTTCTTAGGCATGATAAACTCAGCTGGCTTGTCTGCTTTTATATCTGTTCTAGAATATTTTACAAGCTTATGAGCATCTGTACCTACAAAAATTAAAGCTTCTGGTGTAAATCTGAAAAAGACACCGTTCATCACTGGTCTTAAATCATCATTTCCTGTAGCAAAAATAGTTTTGTTGATCGCTGTCGCTAAAATATCACCAACCAAAACAGTTTGACTAGGATCCTCAATACTCACAGGAGAAGGGAAGTCTTCTGCATTCGCATAGGCTAAAGCATACTTTCCTTGTTCAGAACTTATTTCAATAGTATGATTGTCCAGTTTGTGAAAGGTTAATGGCTGTTCTGGAAACGATTTAAGCGTATCTAGCAACAACCTAGCAGGAACCGCAATTTTACCTTGGTCACTAGATTCCACATCTAAGGCAGAACACATAGTGGTTTCTAGATCTGAAGCTGATATCTTGAGAGAATTATGATCCAATTCGAATAAGAAATTATCCAAAATAGGCATCGTATTATTGTTGTTAATCACACCTCCAAGAGTCTGAAGGTTTTTCAACATATATGTACTAGAGATAATAAATTTCATATGGCTGGATTAAATAGTCAATGCAAATATATTTTTTTCTGATGAATAATCCTTGTTTATATAAGTTACAACTTACATTTTCTAGGGTAAACTATCTGTAACGAGTTCTTCTTTAAATTCCCACTGGCTCAAACCTCCTTTCAAGTCGTAAACTTTTTTAAATCCTGCTTTCTTTAAAATAGTGGAACATTCTTCAGATTGTCTTCCAGTTTTACAATAGACGGCCACAGGTTTTGATTTATCAAGTTGGCTTATTTTCTGAGCAAAATCATTATCATAAATAAGATTTTGTGCATCTTTAAGATGCCCTTCCCTAAACTCCTCTAAAGATCTAACATCAATCAATTGTATGGTATCCATTTCCATTAATTTCTTCATTTCTTCAGAAGATACCAATGTAGGACTAGATTCATATGGAGATTGACACGAGGAAGTGAAAAGAAAAATAACAGCTAAAAGTGTAAGAGACTTCATGCTATTTTTTCAAATTGCCTGTCCAATCCAATATTCCACCTTGTAAGTTGTAAGCATTTTTTATTCCAGCTTTTTCCATGATTTGGCAAGCCATTTCACTACGTCTTCCGGATCTGCAATACACAAAGTAGTCCTTGTCTTTCTCAAGTTTTTCTAATTCTGCCATAAACTTACTAGAGTCTTGGATATTCAGTAAGCGAGCTCCCTCAATATAACCGTCGTCAAATTCATCTGGAGTTCTTACATCAATTATTTCTGAATTGGAAGAGGCTTTAAGACCTTCGTACCATTTTTTTTCATTTAAATTTTCCATGATTAAATTTTATCTTAAGTCGTAAAAATACATTATTCCTAACAGCTAATGTGACTACAGCTTAAAATCGTTTAAAGTTTACACCAAAAAATTTTATTGGTAATTTAACAAAGAATTTAATTTTTTCTTTCTTGAGTAACATTACATTTGTATATACAAATATTGTTTCAACATGGTTATTGAAAAAGAGTTAAAAATTTCAAAAGAGCTACCAGAATCCAAGCGAGCTTTACTTAATCTCCTTTTTACAGGGAGCTGGGTAACTGATGAAATCACTTTTGTTTTAAAACCATTTGATATCTCTACACAACAATTTAATGTCTTAAGAATATTAAAAGGTATGAAAGGCAAGCCAAGTTCTCTTCAAACTATCCAAGGTAGAATGATTAATAAAATGAGTAATACCACTCGTCTAGTAGATAAATTAATAAAAAAAGGTTTCGTAGAAAGAGAGCAATGCGAGACAAACCGGCGAAAAGTAGACATAACTATTACTTCTCAAGGGATTGAAAATTTAAGTATTATTACTACTGCGGTCGATAATGCTGAGATGAATATTATAGACAATTTGTCTTCTAAAGAATTAAGAAATCTGAACTTATTATTAAACAAACTAAGAAATTAATACATGAATACATACATTGAGAATTTACACTGGCGGTATGCTACAAAAAATTTTAATCCAGAAAAACAAGTGTCTAAAGACGATTTGGAAACCTTGTTAGAAGCTACTCGCCTGTCTGCATCTTCTTATGGATTACAACCTTATGAAGTGATGGTGATAGAAGACCCTGAAGTTAGGGCTAAGTTAAAACTAGCAGCATTTGGTCAACCTCAAATTACGGATTCTTCCTGTTTGTTGGTTTTTGCTTTTAACACCAAAGTCGATGAACACTATCTTGAAGAGTTTATTAAAAATAATAGCGAAACTAGAAATATACCAGTAGAAGACTTTCAGGATCTAAAGGAAATGATTCAAAATTCTGTGTTGACATTTACTGAAGAGGCTAAACACAATTGGGCATCTCGCCAAGTTTACATCGCGTTGGGAAATTTACTTTCTGCGGCTGCAGACATTAAAATAGATGTTTGCCCAATGGAAGGATTTAATTCAGCTGAATTTGATGAACTATTGGATCTAGAATCCAAAAACCTTAAATCAGTTACTTTAGCAACTATTGGTTATAGAAGTGAAACCGATCAGTTAAAAGATGCTTTAAAAGTAAGAAAATCTAAAGACGAATTATTTACTAGAATTTAATATAAACACAAACCCTAAATTTAAAATTATGAAAATGAATGTTCTAAAAGGCGCTTTAGCCACAACGATTATCTTAGGCTTAGTCGCTTTTACCAACACGGTTGAAAAGAAAAAAGTAGATGTCAAAGAAAGTACTATCCAATGGGAGGGAGAAAAATTAACGGGTTCCCACTCAGGAACTATCAATTTGAAAGACGGTTTTTTCTTGATGGAGGATGGAAAATTAATCGGTGGTGAATTTACTGCTGATATGACCTCTATTGACGTTACTGACATAGAAGGAGACAGTAGAGAAAAACTGATGGGCCATCTTAAATCAGATGATTTTTTTGGTGTAGAAACTTATGAAACTGCAAAATTTGTCATTACGACAGTAGCCAAAAAAGGCGATGTATATGGTGTTTCAGGAGATCTTACTATTAAAGGAAATAATAATCCAATCGCGTTTGATTTGACGATGACTGAAAATTCAGCAACTACAAATCTCACTATTGATAGAACTAAATACGACGTGAGATATGGTTCAGGAACCTTTTTTGACAACTTAGGTGACAAAACTATTTATGATGAGTTTAATCTTGCGATCAACTTAAAATTTTAATATTGATTAATTTTGTTTTGCATAAAAAAACCTGCCATCTCTGGCAGGTTTTTTTATGCAAAATCATTTCCAAAACTTCCTAAGAAAAACAAACGGTGGATATGTCACTTTTGAACAACAAATTGGTATGAGTTCATTTTTCCGATGTTTTAAATCTAACTTGACTTAGTCCTTGTTGAAGTGGTCCCACGTTATTTTTAGTCCTTCTTCTACATTAAATTTAGGCTGATATCCTATTAATCCTTTGGCTTTATTTATATCAGCTAAAGAATCTTTTACATCGCCTTGTCTTGGTGGACCATAGATTGCTTTTAAAGAACTACCAGACGCTTTTTCTAAAGCCGACCAAAGCAGATTTAAGCTGATACGACCTCCACAAGCTACATTGTAAACTTCATTGGTTGCCTTCTGATCTGCAAAGGAGGCTTTGATGTTGGCTTGTACTGCATTTTCTACAAACGTAAAATCTCTGGTTTGCTCTCCATCACCGTTCATAGTTGGCGAACTTTGGTCTTTTAACGCTTGCATAAATAAAGGAATAACAGCAGCATAGGCACCTTCTGGACTTTGTTTAGGTCCAAAAACGTTGAAATAACGGAGGCCAATAACTTCAAGTCCGTAGGTTTTAGCAAACACATCGGCATAGAGTTCATTGACATATTTGGTCACAGCATAAGGGGACAAAGGCTTGCCTATATTGTTTTCAATTTTGGGTAAAGTAGGACTATCGCCGTAAGTTGAGCTTGAAGCCGCATAAACAAAACGTTTTACAGTTTTAGAATTTTTACAAGCGACCAGCATATTTAAAAATCCGGAGACATTCACAGAATTACTTAAAATGGGATCATCTATAGATCTCGGTACAGATCCTAAAGCAGCTTGATGAAGAACTATATCGATATCTTCAACAGCTTGCTCACAATCCTCAATTTTTCTGATATCACCTTCTAAAAATTCAAAGTTAGATTCTGATTCAAATTCTTTGATGTTGGTTCTATAGCCATTAGATAAATTGTCTAAAACTCGGACGTGTTTTGCTCCAAATTTCAATAGGTATTCAACGATATTAGAACCTATAAATCCAGCTCCTCCAGTCACTAAAAATCGAAACTTAGATAAATCTTGTGTATGGTATTCTGTTTTGTACATCATAATCGGCCGTCAATTTTATCGGTTGGTAAAAAAGATTTCACATCAAAAATAACTGCATTATCATTTTTTAAAGCCTCAAAATCTAAGTTTAAAAACTCATTGTGAGATACAGCTAAAATTATAGTGTCATAGGTTAATTTGAGGTCTTCACACCTCAATAAGTCAATATCAAATAAAGTTTTCACCTCTTGTTTATCAGCCCAAGGGTCACAAACGTCTACATCCATATTGTATTTTTTCAATTCTTCTATCACGTCAATCGCTTTGGTATTACGAGTATCTGGGCAGTTCTCCTTAAAGGTGACGCCTAATACTAAAGCCTTTCCGTTTTTTATTTTTGTTTCTTTATTGAGCATTAATTTTATAACCTCACTGGCTACATATTTCCCCATCCCATCGTTTATTCGGCGACCAGATAAAATAATTTCAGGATTATAGCCTACTTCCAAAGCCTTTTGGGCTAGATAATATGGATCTACACCTATACAATGTCCACCTACTAAACCAGGAGAAAACTTTATAAAGTTCCATTTGGTCGCTGCAGCCTCTAGCACATCGTTAGTGTCTATATCCAGAAGTCTAAAAATTTTCGACAATTCGTTTACAAAAGCAATATTGATGTCTCTTTGCGAATTTTCAATCACTTTTGCAGCTTCCGCTACTTTTATGCTAGTGGCTAAATGAGTTCCTGCTGTAATAATCGAAGCATATAAATCGTCTACTCTTTTTGCAATTTCCGGAGTAGATCCTGAGGTGACTTTCAGTATAGTAGTGATGGTATGTTCTTTATCTCCTGGATTAATTCTTTCAGGAGAATAGCCTGCAAAAAAGTCTCTGTTGAAGGTCTTACCAGAAAATTGTTCCAAAACAGGAACGCAGACTTCTTCCGTTACTCCTGGATATACTGTAGACTCATAAATAACAATATCACCATCTTTAAGAATGCTCCCAATGGTTTCGCTGGCTCTTATTAAAGGGGTTAAAACCGGTTGCCTGTTTTTGTCTGTTGGAGTGGGCACAGTTACAATAAAGATGGTCGCTTCTTTCATGTCATTCGACTCTGTAGACAACTTCATGGCAGGAGAATCGTTGTTAGTCAGTGCTTCCTTTAAATCCTTACCTGAAACTTCTAAGGTATGATCGGTGCCGCTATTTAATTCATCTACTCGAGATTGATTTATATCAAAACCCACCACAGGATATTTTTTAGCAAAAGCCACAGCTAGGGGAAGTCCTACATATCCTAAGCCAATGATCGCAATTTTTGGATAACTCATAATTAGTTTTTTATCAGTAATTTAAATATAGTTGGTAATTCTTAATTTAGCCTTTTATTGTAATTTTTTCATTTCAAAATAATTTTTTTTGCTTTTTCCACACTTATTTTTACTGTAAATCTAGCGGTGAACGAGGTGTGAGTTTTCAACCTTATTTCACCATATCTGTCTTCAAGGAATGTATCAAAATAAATTATTTCTTCTGGGATTTCCATCGATTTTTCTGAATTACCAATAGGGTGAAACATACTTGTTAATTCTTGGTCCAAAGCTTTTACTCTTATATTTAACAAATCGCTAATTCCCGCTCTATAAGATCTTTGTGTTTTTTGAAAAGAAATCAAATTATCTACTTGATTATTTTCGTATTCAGCTAAGTAGGGTAAACGCTTCATGCTAATACAAGACATAAGTGATAATAAGTAAGACCATAAAGTAAAGGAGTGAATTTCATTCAATAGTTGATTATTAACGGCAAATATAGTTTTTGATTTATAAACTGAAACCTAATATCTTATTTTATATGTGATCAACATATTGAAATCGGATCTAGTGTATATTATGAGCATAATTTTTTGGTAAATTTTGTCTTTTTGATCTTATACTCCTTATCTATTTTCGAAAAATTGTTTTGCGAAAATAAAATATTTAACATTTGTAATTTTAGTTTAAGCATAATTATTTTGTGGTAGATTATTGCGGTTTATCTTGTTTTTGATATCACATTTCCTTCTCTATTTTATATTCCCTAATAATCTTGAGACAACTTTTTTTAAACATGATCAAGAAAAAAAAAACCAATCTCAAGAGCTCCATGACAGGAGAAAAAATGTAGTTGCTAACAGTTTTGGCGTGTTTAATACAGCTACTGCTAAACATGCAAAGAGAGCAATTATTAAAGATGTAGACGGTAATGAATTGATCGATTTTGCTGGGGTACTTGGAATCATTTAGAATTGTAGAAAAAGCAGGACTAGCTTGTATTCATTTCGTACTTTATGAAGTGAATAATTACAAACATCTCTGTTTGAAGTTTCTAAAGACTTGGAACATAATTGGTTATTCCATCTCCTTTTGGAGATCTGGGTCACACGGCTTTTTCATTTCCAATGAAGAAGATTATCTGGAGTATGTAGACGAAATTGAAGTTGAGAAAGAAGTGAAAATAATGAAGCGTATTCGCTGTCGATGAACGGCTATTGAAGCTTGTGTGACCAGACACGGAACCAACTAGCACCACTAATTATGGAGCTAGTTGGTTTCAAGCAAATAAAACGTTTTGAAGGAATTTGGTGTGGTAACGAAATCTATCCTGATGCGTTTACTCTAGAATTAAGGAAAAAGACAGTAGGATTATTTATTCAACTTTTTGGAAACCCTTTGAGAGAGGAAGGCTTTGGTACTTTATTTACAGCGGGATATCCATCAAAACAGAACAAATAGATTTATGCTAGTCTTATAAAAAAAGATGTCATAGTTTTGATTTTTTTCAAGAATACAAGTGCTATATTTAGTTTTTACAACTTAAAAAACGAAGTAAATTTTTGTTTTACCGTTTCAAAGTTACACATCGAGTAACGTCACTTATTTTAAACCTTCTATAAAATGAAAAGACTCCAGAAGAGATAATTGAACATTTTTTATCTGAAGTTTGTTCAATTGTAGAATATAATTTTTAGAAGACAAGATTCAAGTTTGAGAAAAAATTTAATTTTAATGAAGATTATAATTCACATATACCAATGATATTTAAAAGCACCAACCCCTATAACGATGAAGAAATAGCAGAATATTCAGCTCTTACTTCAGAAGAATTAAATCAAAAATTAAGTGATTCTAGTTTAGCATTCAAAGAATGGAGTCAAAAACCTTTATCATATAGAATGAAGCTTATAAAAAAAGCAGGAGATGTTTTAAGAGATAATAGGGATGAGTATGCTCAAATGATAACTTTAGAAATGGGTAAACCGATATCAGAAGCAAAATCAGAAATTGAAAAGTGTGCTTGGGTCTGCCATTATTATGCAGAACATGCCGAAGAATTCCTTTCTGATGAACATATAAAAACGGAGGCTTCAGCTAGTTTTGTGCGTCATGATCCCATGGGAACTATTTTTGCCGTTATGCCTTGGAATTTTCCATTTTGGCAAGTTTTCAGATTTGCAGCACCTACCTTAACTTCAGGGAACACAGGTCTACTGAAACATGCTTCCAATGTGTTTGGGTGCGCTCAAAAAATAGAAGACGTTTTTACAAAGGCTGGATTTCCAAAAGGAGTATTTCAAAGCTTGGTTGTAGGTCATGATGTCACCGAAAAAATAATATCTCACGATGGGGTAAGAGCAATCACTTTAACTGGGAGTGAGAAAGCAGGTTCAGCAGTTGCTCAAATTGCAGGTAAACACCTTAAAAAAAGTTTGCTTGAGCTAGGGGGTAGTAATTCTTTTATTGTCCTAGAGGATGCAGATCTAGATTTGGCAATTAAAACCGCAGTTAAGGCCAGAATGCTTAATAGTGGTCAAAGCTGCATTGCCGCTAAACGTTTTATTATTCAAGACTGTGTTTATGAGGAATTTGTATCGAAATTCACTGAATCAGTGCGTCGACTAAAAGTTGGAGATCCAATTTTAGACGATACACAAGTTGGACCTTTGGCTAGAAAAGATCTGGCGGACGAATTACAACGACAAGTTAAGGAATCCGTAAAGCAAGGTGCAAAATTACTACTTGGCGGACACCAAAATAACTGTTTTCATGAACCGACCGTAATTGGTAATGTCACTCGTGACATGCCAGCTTTTAGGGAAGAAACTTTTGGACCCTTGGCAGCCATGATAAAAGTAAAAACAATAGAAGAGGCTTTTGAGTTGTCTGAAGAGTCTCAATTTGGACTTGGCGTCAGTCTGTTTACAAAAGATACTTCAAAGGCTCAAGAATATGCTAGTAGAGTGAGTGATGGTGCACTGTTCATTAACGAATTGGTAAAATCTGACCCAAGGTTACCTTTTGGCGGAACCAAAAAGTCAGGATATGGAAGAGAACTCGCAAAAGATGGTATGATGGAATTCATCAACCGGAAAGTGGTTTATGTCAAATAATAGTCAAACCAATTTGGCTTTTAAGTGTCGTGAAAGAATTCGAGTTATTTTTTGCTTGTATGATTAAAAAAAGCTGAAAGAAGATATTATACCAGTTTTAATCTATCATATCTCCAAACATAATTTTACTTTAAAAGTAAAAAACAAATTCAGTATATTGTATCAGTATTAAACGTTGTACAAAGATTAATAAAAAATTTCAGACTTATGAAACACTTCCTCCCATTTTTTGCTCTAAGTTTTATATTTGTTGCATCTTGTAAAAAAGATAATTCCGAAATATTGAAAACAGATATAAAAGCTCCTACTGCTGAAAAGCAACCAAAAACTCTTTCTATTCATAATGATGATAGAGTTGATAATTATTATTGGATGAATGATAGAGAAGACCCTAAAATCATTGACTATCTTAATTCAGAAAATGACTATTATCAAGAATCTACTGCACATACCAAAGCTTTTCAAGCCGATCTCTTTGAAGAGATGAAAGCAAGAATCAAGGAAGATGATTCTTCTGTACCTTACAAATTGAATGGGTATTGGTATCAAGTTCGTTATGAGACAGGTAAAGATTACCCCATTTACACCCGAAGGAAAGGATCTTTGGAAGCTGAAGAAGAAATCATGTTCGACTGTAATAAAATGGCGGAAGATCATGCTTACTTTAGTCTAGGGGGTATAAGTATAAGTCCAGATAATAAATACGCCTCTTTTGGAATAGATACGGTGAGTCGAAGAAAATATACGATCCAAATTAAAAACTTAGAGACAGGTGAATTATTTCCAGAAAAGATTGAAATGACTACAGGAGGATCTACTTGGGCTAATGATAATAAAACTCTTTTTTATACTAGAAAAGAAGAGCAAACATTAAGATCTAATCAGATTTTTAAACATAAGCTTGATAATTCTGCAGAAGACGATGTTATTATTTTTGAAGAAGGCGATGAGACCTTTAATGTGTACGTCTACAAAACAAAATCTAGAGATTACATTATCATTGGGTCATCTAGTACGATGTCTGATGAATATCAAATCCTCAATGCTAACACACCAGACGCTGATTTTAAATTGTTTTCTGAAAGGAGAAGGGGTTTAGAGTATGATTTAGCTCATTATAAAGATGATTTTTTCATCCTTACCAATAAGGATGAAGCTCAAAACTTTAAACTGATGAAAACCTCTATAGGGTCAACGTCAGAATCTGATTGGGAAGAAGTAATACCTCACCGAAAGGATATTCTACTTGAAGGAGTTGATATTTTTAATAACTTCTTGGTGACCAGTGAGCGTTATAATGGTTTGAGTAGAATCCATGTACAAAGTTGGGATGAAAGCGAAGATTATTATTTGCCCTTTACAAGTGAAACTTACTCTGCAACGACGACGACTAATATTGATTTTGATACCAATAAGTTGAGATACTCCTTTAATTCTCTAACGACGCCAGCGTCGGTTATCGAATTTGATATGGTAGATAAAACTGAAAAAGTTCTTAAAGAACAAAAAGTTCAAGATCCAAGTTTTGATAAGGATAATTACATGTCGGAGAGAATTTGGGCAACTGCAAATGATGGTACAGAAATCCCTGTCTCTTTAGTGTATAAAAAAGGCATTAAAAAAGATGGTAACAATCCACTTCTTCAATATGGTTATGGAAGTTATGGAGCGACAATGGACCCTTACTTTTCCACAACTAGACTTTCTCTTTTAGATAGAGGTTTTATTTATGCTATTGCTCATGTGAGAGGTGGCGAATATTTAGGAAGAGATTGGTATGAGAAAGGGAAGCTTTTTCATAAGAAAAATACATTTATAGACTTTATTGATGTATCTGAGTATCTAATAGATCAGAAGTACACTTCACCAGAACATTTGTATGCTATGGGAGGATCTGCAGGCGGACTTCTAATGGGAGCAGTTGTCAATATGTCTCCAGAACTTTATAACGGAGTGATAGCGGCAGTGCCTTTTGTAGATGTTGTTACCACAATGCTAGATGAGAGTATTCCCTTAACAACTGGTGAATATGATGAGTGGGGAAATCCTAATGAAAAAGAGTATTATACCTATATTAAAACCTATTCACCTTATGATAATGTTAAGGCTAAAGAATATCCAAACATGTTAGTGACTACGGGGCTTTATGATTCCCAGGTACAATATTGGGAACCAGCCAAATGGGTGGCGAAATTAAGAGAACTTAAAACCGATCAAAACAAATTGTATTTAGATACCAATATGGATGCAGGACACGGTGGAGCCTCTGGTCGATTTGAAGCTTTAAGAGAACTTTCTAAAGATTATGCTTTTTTACTTGATTTGGAGCAAATTTCAAAGTAATCGAAAAAAAAATTCGTAATTTGGCGCTTATCGTTTATTTTAAAAACATTATTTACGTGAAAAGACGTTGGCTTTATGCATAAAAAATTGAATGTTCACGATAACTTGCTATCAATGGTAGGTTGTACACCACTAATAAGACTAAATAACATTACTCAACATTTTAAAGGAGAATTTTTAGCTAAGTATGAAGCTCAAAATCCAGGATTATCCTCTAAAGACAGAATAGCACATTACATCATTGAAAAAGCTGAAAAAAACGGTGATTTAAAGCCTGGGGATACCATTATAGAAACAACATCAGGTAATACTGGTTTTAGTATTGCGATGATCGCTGCTATAAAAGGATATAAGTGCATTCTTGCAGTGAGCTCCAAATCTTCTAAGGATAAAATATCCCTTTTGAAAACAATGGGAGCAGATGTAACTGTTTGTCCTTCGAATGTGGCCCCAGATGATCCGAGATCCTATTACGAAGTAGCTAAGCAAATTTATAAAGAGACACCAGGTTCTATTTATATCAATCAATACTTCAATGACTTGAATATTGATGCCCATTATTTGACTACAGGTCCTGAGATATGGGAGCAAACACAAGGAAAAATAACCCATCTTGTAGCTTGTAGTGGGACAGGAGGAACCATTTCTGGAACTGCAAGGTATCTAAAAGAACAAAATCCAGATATTAAAATTTTAGGTATAGACGCCTTTGGATCGGTTCTACAGAAATATCACGAGACGGGAAAATTTGATAAAAGTGAAATTTATCCCTACAAAATTGAAGGTTTAGGAAAAAATTTAATTCCAAGTGCTACAGATTTTGATGTTATTGATAAATTCACAAAAGTAACCGACGAGGACAGCGCTTATATGGCAAGAGATATAGCCAAAACCGAAGGCATGTTTGTTGGGTATACAAGTGGTGCAGTGATGCAAGGCATAAAACAATTGGCTGCAGAAAACGAATTTAATTCCGAAAGTAAGGTTGTGGCTATTTTTCCAGACCATGGATCGCGTTATATGAGTAAAGTTTTTTCTGATGATTGGATGAAATCCCAAGGATTTACCAATTATCCAGGATTAGAAGATGAACAAAACCAAAGCAATTTGAAAAAAGCCCACATCACAAACATCATTTAGTTGGGATGAGGTAAATTTAAAAAATAAATATATAGAGAGCTTATGAAAGATTTATTTGCAAAAATTTATAGAGATAAAGGCCCTTTAGGTAAATGGGCAGATCAAGCTGAAGGTTATTTTGTTTTTCCAAAATTGGAAGGGCAAATCAGCAATAGAATGCAGTTCCAAGGTAGAGAAGTCATCACTTGGAGTATCAATGATTACTTAGGGCTAGCTAATAATCCAGAAGTCAGAAAAGCGGATGAAGAAGCTGTAAAAAAATGGGGTAGTGCCTACCCGATGGGTGCTAGAATGATGAGTGGACACACAAGTCTTCACGAACAGCTACAAGAAGAATTGGCAGATTTCGTAAGCAAAGAATCTGCGTATGTACTCAATTTTGGATACCAAGGCATTTTATCAACGATAGACGCCTTAGTTAGCAAAGATGACGTTATAGTTTACGATGTAGATGCTCATGCCTGTATTATTGATGGTGTACGTTTACATATTGGTAAGCGATTTACTTACAAGCATAACGATTTAGACAGTATAGAGCTAAACCTAGCTAGAGCTGAAAAGATAGCTGAGCAAACTGGAGGAGGCGTTCTTCTTATTTCTGAAGGGGTTTTTGGAATGAGAGGTGAACAAGGCAAGCTTAAAGAAATTGTAGAGTTAAAGCAAAAGTATAATTTTAGATTACTTGTTGATGATGCTCACGGTTTTGGAACTTTAGGTAAAACAGGAGCGGGAGCTGGAGAGGAGCAAGGTGTTCAAGATGACATAGATGTTTATTTTGCAACCTTTGCAAAATCAATGGCCAGTACAGGAGCTTTTATTGCTGCAGATAAAGAAATAATCGATTATTTAAAATATAACTTAAGATCACAGATGTTTGCAAAATCATTGCAGATGTCCTTAGTAGAAGGTGCACTTAAACGTTTAGAATTGATGCGAAATTCGACTGCTTTTAAGGACAAGCTTTGGGAAAACGTCAATGCGCTTCAGAATGGTTTAAAAGAAAACGGATTTGATATTGGTACAACTACTAGTTGCGTTACTCCAGTTTATCTGAAGGGAAGCATTCCAGAAGCGATGGCACTAGTAAAAGATCTTCGTGAGAATCACGGTATTTTCTGTTCAATAGTCGTGTATCCAGTAATTCCAAAAGGTTTAATTCTTTTAAGGATGATACCTACAGCAACACATACTATGGAAGATATAGATTTAACTCTAAAAGCTTTTTCCGCGATAAGAGAGCGCTTAGAAAATGGAACTTACAAAAAATTATCTCAAGCCATAATGGAAGAAATGGATAAATAATCAAAACATATGTCTAGTCCTAAATAATCGATACAGATTATTAAAGGATTAAATTTATAACTTAAAGCTTTACGATGTTAGCATCGTAAAGCTTTTTTGATTTGTATTGTTTTCTTTTGAGTTTGTTTTGCTTGTCCATTTCTACAGGTGTTAGCATGTGGTTTGATAAATGTGGTCTAAAATTATTGTAAGCGCCCACTGTACTTTTTATAAGCTGTTTCTTTAAATCTATGTTCTTAATATTTCTAGCAATGCTAAACTCTTGCTTGAGTATACCATTGATTCTTTCTGCAATGGCATTCTCATAAGGATCGTGTTTTTCAGTCATACTTGCTTTAAAATTATTATCCCTAAGCAGTGCTTGATAATCATTTGAACAGTATCTGTAAACATCTCTTTTCAGCTTACCTTAGAAATAGATAGCATATCACTTTACAGCTGGTCTGTTCTATACTTTATAGGGTCGATCTTTTCTTCTCTGGTCTTTCTTAATATTTAGTTACAAAACAGGACTAGACTATAACAAAGAAAAAAATAACAAATAGGGATTTAATAATATATTTCATAATCTATTTTGAGTCTTTAGAACTAAGTTGATTTTGTTCTGCACGAGCTCGGCTTAACAGACTTACTTTTTTTTGTAACCATTGGAAAATCACAAAAAGGTCAGGGATAACAAAACACCTATCACAGTTCCAGCAAGTAATCTACCTGCTGCTCCAGTTCCAATAGAATTGCGATGATTATCTGTGCAAAAGTGGTTTAGATTATAGTCTTATGAGATTTGGTTCACTGACGGATTAAAACGGCAAAGGCAAGATTGAACTCGATTCCAAGTTGGGTAAAAGCGGTAGTATTTCAGGATATGATGTTGCCAAAACAGGCGTTGCCGTTTTGGAAAACAGAATAGGAAAAAAATTAATTTTTGAAATATTGGAAGATGACATTCTTATTGAAAAGTGGTTCGAACAAATTTAAAAGATCGCTTATTAATCTCTAGATGAGTGACAATAGCACTGACACTCTCTCTTTTATCATAATATGCGATGAAATCAGTACTGTGAGATTATTTATTTCGGCATAAAACAGGGATACTCTTTAATTTAACAGTTTATTAACTTCGTTTAGTTCGGTTCGTTCCGAACTAATAATTATATTTGCATCAAAGTTTATTTTAAATAACTTTTTTATGTTCAGTATTCAGAACAAAATAATTAAAAAATGAAAGAAAAAATATGTGAGAAAAAAATGGCTTTAGTCGAAAAACTAGGAGTCCATTTAGAAAACACAGAACAGCTGGCACCCGTTGCAGCTCGTATACTATCCTATATTATTCTTACTGGTAAAAAAGGAACTACTTTTGAAGATATGGTATCCACGCTTTGTGCTAGTAAAAGTACTATTTCTAATCACCTTAGTCATTTACAGGATTTAAAAGAAATTCAGTACTACACAAAAACTGGGGATCGTAAAAAATATTTTATTCTAAATAAGGACACCATCATTCAACATGTCGATAAAATGATAAATGTTTGGAAAGAATTACGTGAATTACACTCGGAAATAAAAAATTATAAAGAGGACCAAAACAAACAAAAAATCGAAAATGAACATGAAAAATTTGATTTAAATATTCATAACGATTATATAAAATTTATTGACGGAGCTTCCGCCTCCATTGAAGAATTAAGACTAAAAATAACAGACAATAAATTCGATATTTAAACCAAGAAAAAAAATGAGACATAAAAAAATAGTAAGGTTACTCGCTCTAAGTGTATTTCTAATCATTTTAAGTTGCGGTAGCAAAGAAGAAAATTCTGCAGCAGCACAAGAAGCACCACCTGCAACTTTTCCTGTAACACAAATACAACTTAAAACTGTGACAGGATATCAAGAATACCCAACAAGCATAGAAGGCGTCGTCAATAGTGATGTAAGAGCTAAAACGTCTGGATACATTCAAAACGTATTAGTCGATGAAGGTCAAAACGTGCGTAAAGGTCAAGTATTATTTGAATTAGAAACACAATCTTTAAGTCAAGATGCTGGTGCAGCAAAAGCACGGATTAATGTCGCACAAGTAGAGGTAGAAAAATTAATTCCGCTTGTAGAAAAAAACATTATTAGTTCTATTCAATTAGAAACGGCCAAAGCTAATTTAGCGCAAGCAAAAGCTAATTATAGTGGTGTTGTTGCAACTATAGATTATGCAACTATTAAAAGTCCTATAGATGGTTATGTTGGAGCTATTAATTTCAGAGAAGGCGCTTTAATTAGTCCAAATGACGCCACACCTTTAACAAAAGTGAGTGAAATTAGTAAAGTATATGCCTTTTTTAGTTTTAACGAAGCACAATATATAGACCATTTACAAAGATCCGAAGGAAAAAGCAAAGCAGAACGCATTGAAAATGCGCCAGATGTGAGCTTAGTTTTACCTAATGGAAAAATGTATTCTGAAACTGGACGTATTCAAACAAGTACAGGTCAAATCAATCAAAATACAGGAACCATAAAAATAAGAGCAGCTTTTAACAATCCATACGAAATTTTAACGAATGGTAATAGTGGTAAAATTAGAATTCCTATAGACTATAAAGATGCTATTGTTGTGCCACAATCCGCAACCTTTGAGCAACAAAATGACATCTTAATTTACACGTTAGATAAAGATAATAAGGCGAAATCTACTTTAATAAAAGTACAAGGAACGGTTGGTCATTTATATGTTGTAGAATCTGGACTTAAAGAAGGTGATAAAATTATTATTTCTGGAGTTGGTAAACTAACAAACGGAACCCCAATTTCACCACAAGAAACATCTTTTGAAAACGCTATTCAACCAATAGCCACCTCTTTTAAAAATTAATAACTAACAACTATACTTGTCATGTTAAAAACATTTATTGAGAGACCTGTTCTTTCAACCGTAATATCTATTATCATAGTGATGCTTGGAGTTTTAAGTATCACAAATTTACCTGTAGAGGAATACCCAGATATCGCACCGCCGACTATCAAGGTATTAGCGTCTTACCCAGGAGCCAATGCAGAAACCGTACTAGAGAGTGTAATTATCCCTATTGAAGAACAAATTAATGGTGTAGAAGGCATGACCTATATCACATCAACAGCGTCTAACAATGGTACCGCTGAAATCACTGTTTACTTTGATCAAAATACCGATGTAGATATTGCTGCAGTTAATGTTCAAAACCGTGTTGGCAGAGCAAATCCATTGTTGCCACAAGAGGTAAGACAAACGGGTGTTACTACTCAAAAGCAGGAGACAAGTGCATTAATGTTCTTATCTATATATACAGATAGTGAAGATTATGACGCGACTTTTATTCAAAACTATTTAAAAATAAATGTCATACCTGCTATGAAACGTGTGAAAGGTGTTGGTGACGTTAGTGTCTTTTCACAACGAGACTACGCTATGCGTGTGTGGTTAAAACCAGAAAAACTAGCCGCATACAATTTAATCCCATCAGATATTACAGCTGCTTTGCAAGAACAGAATTTAGAGGCAGCGGCAGGTTCTTTAGGACAAAATAATGGTGAAGCGTTTTCTTATATTTTAACCTATAGTGGACGTTTTAAAGAAGCAAAACAGTATGGAGATATTGTCATCAAAGCTTTAGGTGACGGAGAGTTTTTACGTCTAAATGACGTGGCGACTATAGAACTTGATGCACAGTCTTATTCTTCAAATGCAGAAAGTTTAGGAAAATCAGCTGTGTTTATCGGTATTTTTCAAACCAAAGGTTCTAACGCCCAAGAAATTATTGAAGATATTAAAACTACTTTAGAAACGGTTGAAAAAAATTTACCAGAAGGATTACATATTTTTGTGCCTTATGATACTAGTTTATTTTTAAACGCTTCGATTGATAAAGTAGTTACAACCTTACTTGAAGCCTTTTTACTGGTATTCCTAGTCGTATTTATCTTTTTACAAGATTTCCGTTCTACTTTAATTCCTGCAATTGCCGTCCCCGTTTCTATTATTGGTACTTTCTTCTTCTTGAATGTTTTTGGGTATTCTATTAACTTATTAACGCTATTCGCATTAGTTCTTGCTATTGGTATTGTCGTCGATGATGCCATAGTTGTCGTTGAAGCCGTCCATTCGAAATTGGATGAAGGTGAAAAAAATCCAAAAAAAGCAACGCTAAAAGCAATGAACGAGATTTCTGGAGCCATTATATCTATCACATTGGTTATGGCTGCGGTATTTATCCCTGTTACTTTTATAACAGGTCCAACAGGGGTCTTTTATGAGCAATTTGGAGTTACGTTAATTATTGCAATTCTTATTTCGGCTGTAAATGCCTTAACATTAAGTCCGGCGTTGTGTGCTTTGTTGTTAAAAGCACACAAAGATGATAAGGCGCTAAAGGGGAAAAATCCATTACAACGTTTTTACACATTATTTAATAGAGGATTTAATGCTACCTTAACTAGATATGGCCAATCTCTTCATGTCTTATACAAAAGGAAATGGATATCAGCAGTATTATTACTAATTGTAATAGTTGGAATTTTTTGGGCCTCAAAAACGACACCTACTGGTTTTGTCCCCAATGAAGATAGAGGAATTATATTTGCAAATATAGAATTACCTCCAGGAGCTACTTTAGATAGAACAAATGCAGTAACTAAAGATTTATACGCAAAAACGAGCGAAATCCCAGGAGTCGATGGTGTATCTTTTGTGAAAGGAAATAGCTTAATTAGCGGAGATGGTAGTAACTATGCCACGGGATTTTTAAAACTTGAAAATTGGAGTGAGCGTAAAGACCCCTCATTATCGTCAAAAGCGATCATTGGGAAACTATTTGGTATTGCTTCAACCATACCAGAAGCAAATATTATTTTCTTTGCACCACCAAGTATTAGAGGATTTGGGAACTCTGCTGGCTTCGAAGTGAACTTATTGGATAAGTTTGGAGGGGAATTTAGTGATTTGGACAAAGCAAATCAAGAGTTTAGTATGGCGTTGATGAAGCATCCAGAAATTCAATATGCACAATCCTCTTTTAACACCAATTATCCACAATATGAAATGGATATAAATGTCCCTTTAGCAAAAGAAAAAGGGGTGCCTATTAATAGTATTTTCTCAACGTTGCAGGGCTATATTGGAGGAGTTTATGCATCAGATTTCTCAAGATTTGGAAAACAATTTAGAGTCTATATTCAATCCTTACCTGAAGATAGAGCAGATGTTGATGATTTAAACAGTATGTATGTTAGAACCGATTCGGGAGAAATGGCCCCAATCACTGAGTTTTTAAGTCTTAAGCGCGTGTATGGTCCACAATCTGTAACACGATTTAATTTATTCAACTCAACAACCATTACAGGGGCAACCAACCCAGGGTTCAGTACTGGTGATGCCATTAGAATTATTGAAGAAGAGGCTAAAAATCTACCAAATAATTACACTATTGCGTATTCAGGTCTAACACGTGAAGAGGTAAATGCAGGAAGCCAAACGACGTTTATCTTTGTCTTGAGTATTCTGTTTGTTTACTTTTTATTAAGTGCTCAGTATGAAAGTTACTTGTTGCCATTTGCAGTTATATTATCGCTTCCATTTGGGGTTTTTGGTGCCTATATAAGTACGAAATTTTTTGGATTGGAAAATAATATCTATTTCCAAATTGCCTTAATAATGCTTATTGGATTACTCGCTAAAAATGCGATTTTAATAGTGGAATTTGCCATACAAAGACGTGAAAATGGGGAATCTATTGTTGAAGCTGCTATAAATGGAGCAAAAGCACGTTTACGCCCGATTTTAATGACCTCGTTTGCCTTTATTTTAGGATTAATGCCATTGGTGTTAGCCACAGGTATTGGTGCAGAAGGAAACAACTCTATTGGCACAGGTGCCGCAGGAGGAATGCTTATAGGAACACTTTTAGGAGTCTTTGTAATTCCTATATTATTTATCTTATTTCAGTGGTTACAAGAAAAAGTATCAATTAAACCAGCAACACAAACTATTGAAGAATAAAAACTATGAAATTTACAAATAAATATAAATTTTTCAACAAAGCTATTCTCGTTTTATTGATCTCGCTAACATTACAAAGTTGTTTTGTAGCTAAAGATTATGAAAGACCAGAATTAGTAGAAACAGAAAACTTGTTCAGAACAGATAATTTGCCAACAGATAGTGTATCTATTGCAGATGTATCTTGGAAAACATTATTCACAGACCAATTCCTTCAACACTATGTTGAAGAAGGTTTGCAAAATAATATGGATGTTCGCATCGCAATTCAGCAAATGATCGCTGCGGAAGCTTATGCAAAACAAGGGAAAGCAGGTTATTTACCATCGGTGGGTATAGGGGCGAATGCGACACATCAAGAACTCTCTGAAAACAGTCAATTTGGGTCTTTATTTGAAGGAGCAATAGATCAGTATGATGTTACTGCAAATCTTTCTTGGGAAGCCGATATTTGGGGGAAAATAAGAAGTAATAAAAGGGCAACACAGGCGGCTTACTTACAAAGTGTCTCAGGACATCAAGCCGTAAAAACACAGTTAATTTCTAGTATTGTAAATACCTACTACAATTTATTAGCATTAGATGCACAATTGGAAGTCACTAAAGAAACCATTACAACCAGAGAAAGTAGTGTAGAAACTATTAAAGCGTTAAAAGATGCAGGACAAGTTACGCTTGTTGCAGTGGACCAGAATGTAGCACAATATAATAATGCAAAAGCTTTACAAGTAGATATTGAAATCGCTATCTTTAAAACAGAGAACACACTCAGTATTTTATTAGGGAAAGCTCCACAACATTTTGAAAGAAGCAGTTTAGGTACACAAAAAATTGAACAAGATATAACACTTGGTGTGCCAGCAACATTACTTAGTAACAGACCAGATGTTATGGCTGCGGAGTATAGTTTAATTCAGTCTTTTGAGCTAACTAATGTGGCTATAAGCAACTTTTATCCGTCGTTAACATTGACAGCTTCCGGAGGTTTTCAGAGTTTAGAATTGGATAATTTGCTGAGTGTAAATTCACTATTTGCAAATATTCTTGGTGGCTTAACACAGCCACTTTTTAATCAGAGAAGATTAAAAACACAAAAAGAAGTTACTTTAGCACAACAAGAGCAATCCTTACTTCTATTTAAAAAAACATTGTTGATTGCAGGAAGTGAAGTGTCTAACGCTTTATTTTCTTATCAATCTGAAACTAAAAAATTCAAGTTTAGAAAGAATGAAGTAGAAGCATTACGGGCAGCTGAATCCAATTCTGAAGCCTTACTTAAAAACGGTTATGCGAACTACTTAGATTTATTAACAGCAAGAGAGAGTGCTTTAACAGCGGAGCTTAATATTATAGATAGTAAACTACAGCAATTAGTAGCTATCGTAGATTTGTACGAAGCACTTGGTGGTGGATGGAGATAATATTTATAGGATAATAACTAGTAATACCTCAAGTTTCGCACCCATTATTTACAGGGTTTAATTGGAAAAAAACAGCATAAAAACTAACGGAACCCTTGGTTTTTATGCTGTTTTTAAGTGACCAAACACAAAGTACAAAACATGCTACAACACTAAGATATTGCAAAAGTTCAAGAAATAAGAGGGAGGTTTGGCTTGGTTCAGACTATTTACCGGCACATCTGAATATTTTAGTCTTCAATAGAATAAAAAAATAATTCAGTTGGTGCAAAAAGGCATGTTTTTCATTTGAGGATTTGATCGCTACGCTATTGATCTTGCTCCTTATTGGAATTAATTCTATTTATAGACTTTCAACTGACAAAGATCCAGAACTAAACACATGTGGAAAAGAGTCATACTATCGAATCTTGGCAATTCAAAAAATCAATTGGAGAGCTTTTTTGGCCCAGTTTGTAAAGCAATATTTATTGAAAGATGAACTCTTCACGTCCTCAGCAGACCCTACAAGATGCTTGATGATACTGATCTTTCAAAAACAGGAAAGACTATTGAAGCAGTCTCAAAGATCTACAACTATGTGTCAAAAACTTACTACTTAGGTTTCAAGCTACTTGTGGCGGGGTATTGGAACTGAAGTGGTTTTACCCCCATTGATTTCAGCCTGTATTGTGAAAGTAAGAAATCTAAATTGAAATATGGGTTAACTGCAAAGCAGCGTAAGGCTCAAATGAAGATACCAAGACGTATTAGAACAGTTGCGGCAAATAGAGGTATAGGGAACTCAATAAAAATAAAACAGACCTAGTGGTGCAAATGTTTTTAGAGTTGTAAATCGTAAAATCCCAATAGATTATATTTTAATAGATACCTGGTTTACAAGTGTGGTATTACTTAAAAAGTTACGAAGTATTTGCAGTTCGACCTTATTATTGAGATGTATAAATACAATAGTAAAATTGAGGTCAGGTCAAAGTTCAGAACATCATCACAACTCAAAAAAAAGAAAACAAAGCCCAAGCGCTGTTGTAAATTCAATTACTATTCCCATTATTACATAGCTGAAATTGATGGACTCAAGTTTGCTCTCTTTATTTCAAAGCGTAGGAAGAACGGCAAATGGCACACGTTAATAATTACTGATACATCACTCAAATTTGTAAAATTAATTGAAGTGTTCAGTATTCGATGTTCAATTGAAGTCTTTTTTAAAGAAGCCAAGCAGCTCTTTGGCCCAAGGAAAGGCCAGTCTGCGAATTTTTATGTTCAAATAGTGCAATTAACAATTGCGATGACCCAATATCTGCTTACAAGTATTCGGTATAGAATTGAGGCTTATGAAACCATGGGTGAGTTATTCAAAGGTTTAAAACAAGACTAGATTCAAAACAAGTTAAATATTAGGATATTAGGTGTTATCAACTTAATACTAACCATTTTAGAAAAACGAGTATAATCAATTGATATTATGACATACAAAATGATAGAGAATAGTGAGAGTTATGGATTTTTAACCAATACTTATAGCTTTAATAATTAGGGTGTTACGTGAAATTGATCAGGTGAGAAACTTGAGTTAATATTAAAATTAATTTCTATTTTGTTGACTATTTTGACAAAAAGAGCATAGTATTAAACCCAACGCTATATTAGCTAATAATGATTGATTAGAATTAACAAAAAATTATAGTGTGAATCAGTATTGTTTAAGGTTTTTGAAATATTTTTGAACAAAATAAAATATAAAACATGAAAAAATTAATTTTAAGTTTAAGTGTAATTGCAATGCTTGCATTCACTTCTTGTAAGAACGGCGAAACTGAAGAAAAAGAAGTAGCAGAACAAGAAGAGGTTGCAGTTGAAACTGAAACATCTACTGAAAGTATGATGGATGAGCAGCAAACTATTGTAGAAATCGCAATTGGAAATGAAAATTTTAGTACGTTAGTTGTTGCTTTAAAAGCGGCAGGTCTTGTAGAAACTTTAAGTAGTGAAGGCCCATTTACAGTTTTTGCACCTACCAATGATGCTTTTGGAAAATTACCAGAAGGAACAGTTCCTACATTAGTTATGCCAGAGAACAAAGAAAAATTAGCTGGAATCCTAACTTATCATGTAGTTTCTGGTGAATTTATGGCAGCTGATGTCGTTAACGCTATTACTGAAAATGATGGAAGTTTTACTATTCCAACAGTACAAGGTGAAGAATTAGTTGCAACTTTAGAAGGTGAAAGTGTAGTTTTAACTGATGCTAATGGTAATAAATCTACTGTAGTTATTGCTGATGTTGATGCTTCTAATGGTGTTATACATGCTGTTGATTCAGTTGTGATGCCTAAGTCATAATACAACCACATTAATTTATTATACAAAACCTCTCAGCAATGAGGGGTTTTTTATATTTTAGACGTTGAGATTTAAATTTTTATGGAGTCAGTCATTAATGCTTTCAGCTAAATAGAGGTTATATCTTAGTTTTTTTTTAAGTAAAAACATCAAAAGGCTATAATTTTCAAAACTGATTTTATTTATATTAAACCTTTAAACGCGATAAATCGTTTTTTTTGGTCCGCTTTCTATCAAAATAATTACCGCAACTAAGGCTATGCTAACTACTTTAATCTCAATCAATCAAAAAATCTGTGCTGAGCTACGTCGCAGTATAATTCAATTTATTTATGCGACATTATAACT
>NZ_PJBS01000079.1 GCF_002836055.1 Psychroflexus sp. MES1-P1E | reverse complement strand
TGTTGTAATACTCTCCTGAAGGGATTAAAATAATAGTTAATGAAATGTCTATTATACTAGGTATAATTGTTTGATATTCAAAAGAGTTTTGAATATCAACATTTAAAATGGGGGAAATAAACTGAACATTATTAGAGTGTGTAAGAATGAAATCATCACAGGTCTCACATTGTTCTTCGGAAGATATATCGTCATCAAACAAATGGCTAAGCGCATGTGCATCCACAACAGACGTTGAGAGGACCATGAGAAGTAATATGCTTATTATTTGTTTGATATTCAAAGTTTAATTATAAAATGCAAATGTACTATTTTTATCAGAAAATAAAAGAAAATTTAGGCTTTACTGAAATAGGAAGGCGAGTCCAAGTCTGGTAAGCATTTTCTTTTCAAAATTCCAGAAAAATTTGTTTTGCCCAAACAATGTGCCAATAGCGACCAACAAGACTTGATAAATTGGGAAAATGATTAATATTCGCAATGAGTAATAACCAAAACCTCCAAAAAAATGCTCTGGGAAGGAAGTTCGTGTTAACTCAAAAAAATTTAAAATGGGCTTTGCTAAATAGGCTGACAATGAACCTGTAATGGCGAAAACAATAAAAACAATAACCAATTGTATGTTAGATTGTATGCTCCAGCGTTCTTTTAATTTATTCATTTTGCAAAAATACAAACCTTATCTCAATCTCTGATTATATTTGTCTTCAAAAAATAAAAAATAATGGTAGAGTAAATAATTCACCTCGTATCCGTAATCGACGTCCATTTCATAATTTATACGGAAAGGGTATAGATTTGGATCAAATCCCATGGGATCGTTCACTCTCATGTTATAAATGATAATGTAAAAATCATTACGTTGATCTAAGTAATTGAGTCCAAAGTACCCTCTTGGTCTTTGAGAAGCTAGCCAAACGTTAAAACCAGGTTCTACGATAACGATTTCATACTCAAGGGAATCGTTAGCGATTCTAATCGTATCGGTGTTAACTTTTGAATCCTTGAAAACCTGTTTAGTTCCTTGTTTTTGTGTAGAACAACTTATTAAAGAAGTTGCTAGAAAAAGTATAATTAAATAGCGCATTTATAAATTTAATTTTTTGTAGTCATATCTACAATGAAAGAGTCGGGATATTTATTCAACAGTCTGCCCTGAAAGTCTTCTGCTGCTTTCCTGTTATTATATCCGCCTAAAATAAGTGTATAGACCTTGTCCTCGCTAACTGTTTTTACCTGAACAAGAACTTCAGCGCTATAGGTTACTTTAAGCAAGTTGGCCATTCTTAACAGATTATCAGTGTCCTGAAAACTCGCAATTTGTACGCCGTAAAAATCTGGTGTGATTTTATCGATATTTATCTCATAAAACTCTTTTACATCTAAGGTCTCTTTAGATCGCATTTGTGAGTTATTATTAGTTTTATATTTATTTGTTATGGATTCATCAATAGGGGTTTGAGGTATGAAAGGTGAAGTATAAGTAGAATCTGAAGTTATGTCAACATCTTGGTCTTTTAAAACTTCAATTCTCACTTCAGTAACACCGTTATCTAGTATATCTAAACTCAGCGCGACAGATCTTGACAAGTCTATAATGCGCCCTCTTATAAAAGGACCTCTATCGTTAATGGTAACTATAGCCGTTTTATAATTCTGAAGATTCGTCACTTTAACCTTGGTCCCAAAGGCTAGTTTTCTATGAGCTGCAGTAGGTAAGTTGTGCTTATAAATTTCCCCACTTGCAGTCTGTCTGCCTTCAAATTTATCAGCATAAAAAGAAACTTTACCTATTTGTGTTTGAGCAAAAGCAATACTACTCAACGAAAATAGAAAATAGAAGACAAAAATTTTCATAAGATTTAGTTTAAGGAGGATAGGATTTGATCAGCTAATTCCTTAGCGATCCTATCTTGAGTTTCCTGTGTTGCTCCACCAATATTTGGACTCAAGGATAACTTAGGATTCATCAGTAATTGAATTGGAGGTTGAGGCTCGTCTTCAAAGACATCCAATGCAGCAAACCTCAACTCATTGTTTTCAAGAGATTTAATTAAGGCTACTTCATCTACAGCTTTAAAGTATGAAGTATTTATTAGTCCTGCTGTTGGCTTCATATCTTTGAGCTCTTTAGGGCCGATAAGGTAATCTTTTTGATTTGAGGTTAAATGAAGGCTTACAAAATCTGAAGTTGAAAGTACCTCTTTTAATGGTGAGGATGAAAGATTGAATTTTACAACCTGTTGGTCATAAAAATCTAAAATGATTTCAACATGCTCTTCATCTTTATCATAATACATAACCTTCATCCCTAAGCCAATGGCCTTTTTCGCCACTTCTTGACCAACATTTCCAAAACCAATAATTCCGAGTATTTTACCTTCTACCTCTGTTCCTGCTGAATAAGAGTGTCTTAAGGTGTCGAATTTACTATCACCTTCGAGTGGCATTTCTCTATTAGAATCTTTTAGATGTCTCACACAATTGAGGAGATGACCAATAGTCAATTCTGCAATACTATTGGACGAAGCAGTTATCGCCTGAAAAACACTTAAGCCTTGTTGTTCAGCAAAATCAACATCAATATGAGTGGAGATGATATCACAATTACCAATAAATTTTAAGGTTGGGCTTTCGGAAAGAATGACCTTGGTGAGCGGGGTAGACCTTTTGACCAAAACACCGTCAAACTCATTGGTGGTGATATAGTCTGATAACTGGTTCTGCGCTACTTTTTTTATAATAACTTCATGTCCAGCATTTTCGAGCAATTGAACTCCTATGCCTGAAAGACCATCTGTTGCTAAAATTTTCATTTTTTATTATTTTATGCGGTTTTTTCAAAATTTTTCATCACGTCTACAAGTACCTTAACGCTATCTAGAGTCAATGCATTGTACATAGAAGCTCTATATCCTCCTACGCTTCGGTGACCGTTTAAGCCATTGATATGGCTAGCTTTCCATAATTTGTCAAATTTAGAACCAAGTTGTTTATCATTTAATATGAATGTTGCATTCATCATGGAACGGTCCTCTAAGGCTGTGAATCCTTTAAATAGTGGGTTTCTATCAATCTCAGAATAAATTAAATCAGCTTTGGCTTTGTTCTTTTTCTCTATAGAAGAAACACCGCCATTTCTAGATAACCATTCCAAATTTAACATAGAGACATAGACCGAAAATACCGGAGGCGTATTGAACATACTCTCCTTTTTGATCATTAATTGGTAATTCATTATAGATGGTATCGCTCTAGAAACCTTACCTAAAACATCCTCTTTGACGACAACAAGAGTCGCTCCTGCAGGCCCCATATTTTTTTGGGCCCCAGCATAAATCAAATCAAATTGAGAATAGTCAAGTTGGCGAGAGAAAATATCACTACTCATATCACAAACTAAAGGAGTGTTTGCTTTTTTTGGGAACGTTTTCATTTGAGTCCCATAGATCGTGTTATTACTCGTATAGTGAAGATAATCTAAGCCTTCTGGGATTGAAAAATCTTTTGGGATATAGTTATAATTGCTGCCTTTTGAACTGGCCAAAACTTGAGTGTCTCCAAAATTATTAGCTTCTTTAATAGCATTAGAAGCCCAGGTTCCAGTATCTAAGTAGCCTGCTTCCTTTTCTAATAAATTATAAGCTGTCATTAAAAACTGCATACTAGCTCCTCCTTGTAAAAATAGGGCTTTATAGCCTTTGTCTTGTAAGTTAAGATGTTGTAGTGCGAGTTCTCTTGCCTTTTCTATAATCCCAACAAATGCTGTACTTCTATGAGAAATTTCCAAAATGGAAAGTCCAGAATTATCCAAATCAATAACCGATTGTGAAGCCTTTTCAAAGACTTCTAAAGGAAGTATACAAGGGCCAGCGCTAAAATTATGCGGTCTTTCCATGTCTTATCGTTTTAATGTTGGATTAAAAATTCTAAAGTGTCAACCCCATCTGCATAATCAGACAACTTTGGATTTTGTGTTTGCCCAAATTTAACCTCTGCAAAATCTTCATTTCCAACGGTACATTGTATCTCTTCATGTCTTTCTTTTAGAGTGATTTCAAGTTCTTTGATGCTGGTATACTTTTCATAAAACAAAGTTCCAATAGGGGATGAGAATTGTTTATCTTCTTTTAAGAGTAAAAAACCATTGTCTAAAAGTTTTACGGAGCTCATTAAATAAACGGCCTTATTGTAATCGTAGTTATTAGCGTATTTATGATGATAGATATAATCTTTGAATTTAAACATAGCTTTGTAAAAATCATCAACGTCATAATCTTCAGGGATAAATAACTTGGATACGCTTCTACATCCCAATCCAAAATATCTAAATATATCTTCTCCTAAGGCTTGTAGTTCAGCCTTAGATTCAGTTCCATTAAGAATAGCTAATGAATTTCTGTTTTTTCGAATAATATGAGGTTTACTTTTGAAATAATATTCGAAATACCTTGCTGTATTATTGCTTCCTGTAGCTATGACACTATCAAATTTTGGCAATCTATCATTTGTAAATACAATTTTATCTTCAAAACCTGGGTGAATTCTTATCAGCTCTTCAGCCATAAACGGAAGAAGCAAATTATCGTTGGATGATAACTTACCAATTACTTTATGGCCGAGTATAAGAACACATAAGAAATCATGAAAGCCAACTAAGGGTATATTTCCAGCCATAATGACAGCGACATCTTTTTCTGGCATCGACTCTATCTTATAGGGTGTAAGCCAATTATAAAGCTGTTCTTTTGTCAAAGCCTTTGCCCATGCTGCTATCGATAAACGAACCTGAATTTGTGTAAACCAAGCGTTTTGAATCTCAGCTTGCCTAATGATATTAGTCAATTTTTGGGAAAAATTTGAGCTTAAATCTTTAGAATCTGTGTAATTTTGCAAGCATAATCCAAGTTCTAAAAAAGTATCTATTCTATCATCTAAAGTCATAAAAATTGGCTAACCGTTAGAGTATTTCTAATTTTGAACAAATTTACATAAATATTACTCAAATGGCTATAAAAATAACAGACGAATGTATCAATTGCGGTGCTTGCGAGTCGGAATGCCCTAATACAGCAATATATGAAGGTGGTGACGATTGGAGGCATGCAGATGGAACAAATTTGAAAGGTGATATTGTTCTTACAAACGGAAAAGAAGCAAATGCTGAAGAAACTCAGGAACCAGTAAGTGATGAATTATATTATATAGCAGCAGACAAATGTACGGAGTGCATGGGATTTCATGAGGAACCCCAATGTGCAGCAGTTTGTCCAGTAGATTGTTGCGTTCCCGATGATGAGCATGTGGAGTCTGAAGAAACACTTCTAGGTAAACAATCCTTTATGCATAATAAATAAGTTTATTCGATACTATTTAATTTTCTAAAGCCTTCATTATGAAATTGATGAAGGCTTTTTTAGTTTTTAAAAATAGTTTTACCTTAAAGATGCTCCAAAAGCTTTGAGATTATAAATTTGAGTTATGATTTTTATTTTAGAGAAATCGTAGTATATTTCAATGTTGAGAAAAACTATGGCACAAGAAACAAAGTACACAGAAGATAACATAAAATCACTAGATTGGAAAGAACATATCCGCATGCGTCCAGGCATGTACATAGGTAAACTTGGAGATGGCTCTAGTGCAGACGATGGTATTTATATTTTATTAAAGGAGGTTTTGGACAATTCTATCGATGAATTTGTGATGGGTTCTGGAAAAACTATCGAAGTATCTATTCAAAGCACAAAAGTTAATGTAAGGGACTATGGACGTGGAATACCTTTAGGGAAAGTAGTGGACGTAGTTTCCAAAATGAATACCGGAGGAAAATACGACACCAATGCCTTCAAGAAATCTGTTGGTCTTAATGGTGTTGGGACTAAAGCCGTTAATGCACTTTCGAGTTATTTCAGGGTGGAATCGTCACGAGATGGAAAATCGGTGTCTGCGGAGTTTGACAAAGGTAATTTAATAAATAAAGAAGATCTTGAGGAATCATCAAGACGCAGGGGGACTAAAGTAACTTTTATTCCCGATGAAGTTATTTTTAAGAAATATTCATACAGAAATGAATATATCGAAAAGATGCTTAAGAATTACGTCTACTTAAACCCTGGACTTACTATAATGTTCAATGGTGAGAAGTTTTACTCCGAAGAGGGTTTAAAAGATTTACTAAGCGACAGGATCCGAGAAGAAGATCGATTATTCCCTATTATTCATTTGAGGGGTAACGATATTGAAGTTGCTATTACCTTTAGTAAAGCACAATATTCTGAAGAATACCACTCTTTTGTAAATGGTCAAAATACCACACAAGGAGGAACTCACCAGACTGCTTTTCGAGAAGCTATCGTGAAAACCATTAGAGATTTCTACAAGAAAAACTTTGAGCCCAGCGATATTCGAAAGTCAATTGTTTCTGCTGTAAGTATTAAAGTGATGGAGCCTATTTTTGAAAGTCAGACTAAAACAAAGTTAGGTTCTACAGATATGGGAGAAGACTTACCATCGGTTAGAACCTTTATATTAGATTTTATGAAGCAAGAGCTTGATAATTATCTCCACAAAAATAATGGGACTGCTGAACAATTGCACAGGAAAATTCTAAGAGCTGAGAAAGAGCGCAAAGATCTTTCTGGAATCCGAAAACTAGCAAAAGACAGAGCTAAAAAATCAAGTGTTCACAATAAGAAATTAAGGGATTGTAGAATACATTTAGAAGATACTAAAAAAGAAGGTTATCTTGAAACAACACTTTTTATAACCGAAGGAGATTCGGCTAGTGGGAGTATTACAAAATCTAGAGATGTAAACACTCAAGCCGTATTTAGCCTTAAAGGGAAACCTCTAAATTCTTATGGACTGAGTAAAAAAATCGTTTATGAAAACGAAGAATTCAATTTACTTCAAGCCGCTCTTAATATCGAGGACTCCTTAGAAGACTTGCGTTACAACAATATAGTCATAGCGACCGATGCTGATGTAGATGGCATGCACATCAGGTTGCTTATCATAACTTTTTTTCTTCAATTTTTTCCTGAACTAATCAAGGAAGGTCACCTTTATATTTTGCAAACACCACTCTTTAGAGTTAGAGATAAAAAACAAACCTTCTATTGTTATTCTGAAACAGAAAGACGAGAAGCCTTAAAAAAATTAAGAGGTAATCCAGAAATCACTCGCTTTAAAGGACTCGGTGAGATCTCTCCAGACGAGTTTAAAAATTTTATAGGCGATGATATCCGTTTAGATCCTGTCATGTTGGATAAATATAAAAGCATACCAGAAATTTTAGAGTTCTATATGGGAAAAAATACACCAGATAGGCAAAATTTCATCATAGATAATTTAAAAGTAGAAATTGACTTGGTAGAAGAAGTCAAATAAGAAATGAATGAGGTTTAGTAATCATAGATTGGTAAAAGTTATTTTCGGAGTGTCTAACTTTTCAATGTCATTTTTTTTATTACTTATCTTTTTAAATTATCAATTAGGTCAGCAATTAGGTCAGCAATTTTTTCATGTAAACAAATACGTTTATGTGGCGTTGATAGGTTTAGGTTTGTGGTTAATTTATATTTACTTTGTTGGAAAGTATTTTAAATACAGCAGTGAAGGAAGCTTAGTTTCGTTAACAAATAAAAGTGCTATATACTCAAAATTTGATGGCAGGACTAAAATTCATGAAATAAAAAAAGATAAAATAAAGTCTTATAGGATAATTAACTTTATCATTTACAAGCGATTACGTATTGTATATTCAACAAAAAATTCAATAAAAAACATCCATACCAATATCAGTTTATTAAGCCCTAGAAAAATTAGATATTTGAAATTATCCTTAGATAAAATCATAGTAAAAAACCAAATTAATTTATGAGTGACGATCTAGATTTAACTCCTGAATCTCAGGATCCTTTCGATCCTACCGCAAAAGACGAGTCTGTAAAAGTAACCGGGATGTTTCAAGAATGGTTCCTAGATTACGCGTCATATGTCATATTAGAAAGAGCAGTACCCGCCATAGAAGATGGTTTTAAACCTGTACATCGTAGGATTTTACATTCTATGAAAGATCTAGATGATGGAAGATATACAAAGGTGGCCAATATTGTAGGCCATACAATGCAATATCACCCTCACGGAGACGCAAGTATAGGAGATGCTATTGTTCAAATTGGTCAAAAAGATATTCTAATAGACACTCAGGGTAACTGGGGGAATATCCTTACTGGAGACCGTGCGGCCGCCTCTCGGTATATAGAAGCAAGATTATCCAAATTTGCTCTGGAGGTCGTTTTTAATCCAAAAACCACAGAATGGCAAATTTCGTACGATGGTCGTAAGCAAGAGCCTGTTAATTTACCAGTTAAATTTCCAATGGTATTGGCGCAAGGGGCAGAGGGTATTGCTGTGGGCTTAAGCACAAAGATTCTACCTCATAATTTCATTGAGCTTATTGATGCGTCTATCATGCATCTAGAAGGTAAGCGTTTTTCAATATTTCCAGATTTTGCAACTGCAGGAATCGCAGATGTTTCAAATTATAATGACGGCCTTAGAGGAGGAAAAATAAGAGTGAGAGCGAATATTGAAGTAAAAGACAAAAATTTACTGGTGATCAATGAAATCCCCTATTCAACAAATACGTCAACACTCATAGATTCTATCCTTAAAGCAAATGACAAGGGTAAAATTAAAATTAAAAAAATTGAAGATAATACGTCTTCAGATGTTGAAATTCTCGTTCACTTACCCAATAACATTTCGCCAGACAAAACTATAGATGCTTTATTTGCTTTTACCAATTGTGAGGTATCAATTTCACCCTTAAGCTGTGTTATAATTGATGATAAGCCTCATTTCTTAGGAATGTCAGAGCTTTTGAGAATGAGTACTGAAAATACGGTAGAGCTTTTAAAAACCGAGTTAGAAATAAAACTTGGAGAACTTGAAGAACAATGGCATTTCGTGTCCTTAGAAAAGATATTTATAGAGAAACGCATCTACCGAGATATTGAAGAAGAAGAAACTTGGGAAGGTGTTATAGAGGCTATTGACCGGGGTTTACAACCTCATATAAAGCATTTGAAACGAGAGATTACCAAGGATGATATTTCTAGACTTACTGAAATCAGAATTAAAAGAATTTCAAAATTCGATTTAGATAAAGCAGACCAAAAAATAGAAGCCTTGGTGGCAGATATCGAAGCTGTAAAGCAAGATCTTGACCACTTGATAGATTATTCTATCAATTACTTCAAAATGCTTAAAGAAAAATACGGTAAGGGAAGAGAACGCAAAACGAGAATTCAATTGTTTGAAGATATCGAAGCCACCAAAGTCGTAATTCGAAATACTAAGCTTTATGTCAATAGAAGTGAGGGATTTATTGGCACTTCTATGAAGAAAGATGAATATGTTACCGATTGTAGTGATATTGACGATATCATTTGTTTTACTGAAGATGGAACTATGATGGTAACTAAGGTAGAGGGCAAGACCTTTATTGGGAAGAATATCCTATATGTAGGAATCTTTAAGAAAAAAGATAAAAGAACCATCTATAATCTCATTTATAAGGATGGTAAAGTTGGTTATAGCCATATGAAGCGTTTTGCTGTTACTTCAATAACAAGAGATAAGGCATACAGTATGGGAAATGATAAACCGGGTACAAAAGTGTTATATTTTTCTTGTAACCCTAACGGTGAAGCGGAGTTAGTGACTGTTTTTTTAAGACAAAAGAAAGGTTTAAAACGTTTGAAATTTGATATTGATTTCTCAGACCTAGCTATTAAGGGCAGAAATGTGAAGGGGAATTTAGTCTCCAAAATGCCCATCAAAAGTGTTGAGTTTAAAGAAGAAGGAGTTTCTACCTTAAAACCAAGAAAAATATGGTTTGATGAAGCAGTAAGACGTCTTAACGTGGACGAAAGAGGAGAACTTTTGGGAGCTTTTAAAGGGGAGGATAGACTACTTATTATCAGACAAAATGGAATTGCTAAAACCATTATTCCTGAACTTACGACCCGTTTTGAAAACGACATCATAGTTATGGAAAAGTGGAATTCTAAAAAACCAATTTCGCTTGTATACTGGGAGGGAGAAAAAGAAAAATACTACGTCAAACGCTTCCAAATGGATAATGCTGACAAGGAGGAATTAATTATCACTGAACATCCTAACTCTCAGTTGGAAGCAGTCTCAACAGACTATATTCCTAGAATTGAAATTGAATTTAAAAAAACTAGAGGAAAAGATAGAAGATCTAACGAAGTCGTAAATCTAGAAGATTTTATATCTATTAAAGGAATTAAAGCTCAAGGCAATCAACTCACATCAGATCTAATCAAGCAGATTGATCTTATACAACCATTACCCTCTGATAAGGAATCCGAGGAAGTTATAGTAACTGAAACGGAAGATGAAAAGGAGGATAACCAGCAATCCTCTTTGTTTGATTAATCGACTTTTACGCCCCGTCCTTTTTGCTTATTATTTTTCCCCACAATTTTATACTCAAAAGTATAAGAGTTGTTTGAGGTGGATATAATTTTCATGTGGATGGGCTTTTCTTCAGCTAAATTTTTGGGTTTTAATGATTTTAAGATGTATTCACAATCATTGATCCATCGAATCGAGGCAGTATCTCTTTTGTCCTTGTAGATTTCGATTTCTATCGTATCATTTCTAATAAAAGTAGTCTTAACTAAATCTCCTTCTAAATAAACTTCAAACTCAAAGGTTCCTGTTTTGAAATCTTCACAATTTCTTTCAGGATTATAACAGGATATAAAAAGAAGACATAAGATTAATGCAGTGGGGTAACGCATGTTTTTCAACAAAAATAATTAAATCAAAAGTTATTATAGTAGACTATAACAACTAATTCTGAAAAGATTCAAAGCTACCATCGGTATAAAATATAATTACTTTCTGAATTTCTTTTTTTGAGTGTGAAGCCTGTTTTGAATACTCATTTAATAGGGGTTCAATAGTCTTTGGTTTTTCGGGTTTTATGTCATCGACGAACTCTTTCTTAGCCTTTATTCCATTTGTATTGTTTTTAGAAGAGGGGGGAAAGTGCCCTTTTCCATTTAAAAGCCAATAGAGCTCAACTTCCTTAAAGTTGGATACGACTTTCATTACAAAATCTAAACTTGGTTTATTACGTCCAGATATAATATGAGAAATAGAAGCTCGACCCACATCAATTCGGTCTGCGAATGAAGAAGCAGATAAGTCGTAATACTCAAAGATTTCCTTGAGTCGTTTTGTAAAATCCAAACTGTTTACCATTGTAAACTATAATTAATTTAACCTGTTAATGCTTATACGAATGTAAACAAATAAACTGAAAGAAAGATCATCCTCATGTTTAAAAGCTACTAGTATCTTAAAGTAATAGTTTAAAAAAAAAGGTATAACTTACTGTAAATATGACATTTATCATTTTAAAATAGGCCTTTAGGAATATTTCCAACAGCATGTAGTATAAGCCACGACTTAATAGATAAAACTCTAAATAATAACTTACAAATGTAAACTTTGGCAATTTCCTACTAGTTTACATTTGTATATTTATACTTTTATACATTTGTAAACACATCATGAGATACATTAAACCTTTCTCAGTTGCTAGAAGATTATTATCATTTCAACGTTTCGTCTTTGCAGGGTCCTTATTTAAAATAAGGAAGATTTAATCAAAGAGTTAAAAACCATCACTCATAGATTTTAGAGTAAATAATTCTCTTAGCAAGCCAACTATGCATTTAAAGGGCTTTTTTTGATTGATTACAACCAACCATTTTCAAACTTTCCCTAAAGCACGAGGCAAACCTTGGGGGATTAAATCCAACAGAGATTAAAAATGAAGATTAATCTGAAAAACGACTAATTACAAATGTAAACTTATTAAAAAATCAGTCTGTTTACAAATGTATATTTTAGTTTTTATACATTTGTAAATATGAAACTAGATACACTAAACTTTTCACAGTTGCTAGAAAATTATTCTCATTTCAAAGTTTCGTCTCTGCGGGGTCGATATTTAAAAGAGGAAGATTTAATCAAAGAATTTAAAGCCCTCTCTCATAAATTTAAAATCAAAAATGAAGGCTATTCTGAAGAAGATAGAATTATCTCTTCATTCCATCTAGGTCATGGGTCAAGAAAAATTTTAATTTGGTCTCAAATGCACGGTAATGAAACGACGACCACAAAGGCTGTTATGGATTTGCTCAATTTCTTTAGTCTCTATAAAGACATTACTGATTCTATTTTTGACCTGTGCAGCTTTGTTATTATTCCTGTTTTGAATCCAGATGGTGCGTTAAGATATACGAGAGCTAATGCTAATTTGGTGGATTTAAATCGCGATGCCTCTAGCCGGACTCAATTAGAAAGTCAATTATTGCATCGAGTATACACTGAGTTTCAGCCTGATTTTTGTTTAAATATGCATGATCAAAGGACTATTTTTAGTGCAGGTAATAATTCTTTTCCTGCATCGGTTTCTTTTTTATCTCCTTCTTTTAATGAAGAAAGAGAACTCAATATCAATAGAAAGAAGTCCATGAGTTTAATAGCATCTGCCAACTTAATGTTACAGAAGTTTATTCCAAATCAAATAGGCCGTTACAATGATAGTTTTAATTTAAAATATATAGGAGATTTTTTTCAGGCTAAAGGGACTCCAACTGTCTTGTTTGAGGCTGGACATTGCCCTCGTGATTATGGACGAGAAGACACTAGGAAATATATTTTCTTAGCCTTATTGAAGATGGTTCAAGATATTTGCCTTGATGTTAAAGAGGAATTAATTGAAGCCTACTTTGAAATTCCCGAGAATAAAAAATTTTTTAATGATGTGATTGTACGAAATGTGAAGAGTGAAGATTCTACTATAAAGGATATTGTTATTCAATATAAGGAAGTGTTGGAAAATGATCGCATAATATTTGTTCCATTCATTGAAAAAATTGAGAAAAATATACCTTCTTTTGCCCACCGTGAGATCAATGCGGACGAACAATCTTTAATTTTGGAAAAACATGGCTCCTTAAAAGTAGGTGATGTATTATCGTCATTTAAAGTCAACAATAACGTTTTCGTTATCTAATTAATAAAGATTTACAATAATCTTTCCTTTTTAATCAGAAATATTAATTAATTTTGATTTTTATTAAATATAATATAATATAATATAATTTACAAATGAAAGGAAAACTTAAGTTAGACGACACTGATCATCACATCCTTAATATGCTAATTGATAACACACGTACGCCTTTTACTGATATTGCTAAAAAGTTGGATATATCTGCAGGAACTGTACATGTTCGAGTCAAAAAAATGGAGGAAAGTGGAATCATTGTTGGTTCTTCGTTAACCTTAAACTATAAAAAATTAGGCTACACGTTTATAGCATATGTTGGTATTTTTCTAGAAAAAACATCTCAAACTCAATTTGTGCTTAATAGAATTGAAGAAATCCCAAATATAACTGTCGCCCATGTGACTACTGGAAAATTCAATTTGTTTTGCAAAATTAGGGCTAAAAATACTGAGCATGCCAAAAATATCATCTTTCTTATCGATGATATTGAGGGAGTAAGCAGAACAGAAACAATGATTTCTATGGAGGAAAGTCTTAATGATAAAACTAGGTTGATGAAATCTATTTTTGAAAATATGTAACAAACTCAGTTTGCACAATAATAAAAAAGGCTAGATATTTATCTAGCCTTTTTTATTATTCTTCCATAGTATGATAAACGTTCTGAACATCCTCATCTTCTTCAATCTTTTCTAAAAGCTTATCAACATCTTCTTTTTCTTCTTCACTTAAACCCTTAGTGACTTGAGGGATTCTGTCAAATCCAGAAGCTAAAATTTCAATATGACTCTCCTCGAAATGTCTTTGGATATCTCCAAAATTTTGAAAGGGGGCATAAATTATTATTCCATCTTCATCCTCAAACACTTCTTCAGCGCCAAAGTCGATCATTTCTAATTCAAGCGTTTCCACATCCCTACCTTCAGAGCTTATTCTGAAATTACAAGTATGGTCGAACATGAATTCAACAGATCCAGATGTTCCTAGGTTTCCATTACACTTGTTAAAATAAGACCGCACATTTGCTACCGTTCTATTGGTATTATCTGTAGCTGTTTCAACTAAAATAGCAATACCGTACGGAGCGTAACCTTCATAAAGCACTGTTTTATAATCACCTAAGCTTTTATCTGAGGCTTTTTTTATGGCCCGCTCAACGTTTTCCTTTGGCATGTTGGCCGTCTTGGCATTTTGAATAACAGCTCTCAACTTGGCATTGATCACAGGATCTGGGCCGCCCTCTTTCACAGCCATGACGATATCTTTACCGAGACGAGTAAACGTTTTGGCCATAGCAGACCACCGTTTCATCTTCCTAGCTTTTCTAAATTCAAATGCTCTTCCCATACCAAGTCTTATTCTGCAAATGCTTCCATTTTGCGATTATATTCTCTTATTTCAATTTTGTTTGCAGGATTTTCAGACTTTTTAATCAAATTTATTAAATAAAGTAAGCTATCAGAACCTGTGATAATTTCATAAGCTTCACCTTCCTCTCCTGTTTCTTCATCTGTTAAGGGCTCATCCTGAGGTATAGGTATAGCAAAAACTTCGTTTTCTTTAATGTGCTCATACACCAGTCTAAGTGTTTTAGCAACTACTGGTAAGCTTTCTTCAACTGCAAATGGTCTTAGTTGTTTTACCATTTCTACCACATCATCTGTAATGATTTGATTGGATTCAAGATCCTTTACAATAGATTCAATAAGTTTTGTTGCTTTTTTATTTTCCAAGGTTTTTGATTTTAGAGTTGCTATGCAAAAATAATTTTTAGTTTATATATATCAGTGCTTGTCAATACTATTTTTGAAAATAACTTGACCTAAAGACAAATCAAAAGACTGATGAATGGTAAAAAGTGCTTGATTTTAGTTTATAAACTGCTAAAAAATTTCCTTAAACCCTTTAATCTCCTTATTTTTGCGAATCTTAAAATTTAAATCACCCCTCAATTTAAGTAATTTTATGCTTGAAAATACTGCTGAAAAAAGTTTATATGGCTACCAAGAAAGTGATCTACAAACTATTTTTGATAAAATAGAGAACTGTCCAGATAACTTCAACCTATTGTATCAATTGCCTACTGGTGGAGGTAAAACTGTGGTTTTTTCTGAAATCGTAAGACGATATATTGAAAAAACTGGAAAAAAAGTCATTGTTCTCACCCACAGAATAGAACTTTGTAAACAAACCTCAGATATGTTGCAAGGCTTCGGGGTGCGAAATAAAATTATCAACTCTAAAGTCAAAGAACTTTCCGATGATAACGAATACATGTGTTTTGTTGCCATGGTAGAAACCTTAAACAACAGGTTGAACGAGGAGAAGTTAAATATGAAAAATGTTGGTTTAGCCATTATTGATGAAGCTCACTACAATTCATTTACTAAACTTTTTAGATATTTAGAAAAAGCATTTATTCTCGGAGTAACTGCTACCCCTTTAAGTTCCAACATTAAGCTTCCTATGCATAGGAATTATGAGGAATTGATTGTTGGTAACTCCATTTCATCACTTATTGGACAAGGCTTTTTAGCCGAGGCTAAAATGTTCAATTACGACGTTGGTCTTGGTTCCCTTCAAGTTGGAATTACAGGAGATTACACCGTTAAGTCTTCAGAAGACCTTTACACCAATTTGGATATGCAAGAGAAACTTATCCAAGCTTATGAAGAAAAGTGCAAGGGAAAGAAAACATTGATTTTTAATAATGGAATTAATACGTCTTGGTATGTATATCAAACCTTTAAAGATGCTGGTTACGAAATAAAACACTTGGATAATACACATAATCGAAAAGAGCGAAAAGCAATTTTAGAGTGGTTTAGAGTAAAACCAGATGCCATTCTTACTTCGGTGAGTATTCTTACAACAGGTTTTGATGAACCTACTGTAGAAAATATCATCCTTAATAGGGCCACAAAATCTCTAACCTTATACTTCCAAATGATTGGACGTGGGTCTCGGAAACTTCCATATAAAGATACCTTCAATGTTATTGATCTCGGTAACAATATCGCAAGGTTTGGACCTTGGAACGCTTCAGTAGATTGGCAGCTTATTTTCGAAAATCCAGATTATTTCTTAGATAATATGGTTTCGGATGAAGATATTGAGCTCAACTTTAAATATGAAATGCCTGATGAAGTAAGGCAGATGTTCAAAAATTCTGAAAACATTACCTTCGATATTAGGAAAACGTATAATGAGACGGTCAATAATGGAGATAAATCTAAACTTGTCCTAGAAGAGTCCATGATGCAACATGCTAAAATGTGTGCAGAAAATTCTGAAGATGTTTTTGATGCAAGAATTTTAGCCAGAGAACTTAAAGACGACATTAAAGATCGAATAAAGCGTTATTCTAATTGCATCATCAACAATACAAAAAACTACAGAGATTGGCTCTACGAAGATTATGTTCGTAAGCTGAGAGTGAAAATAAATGACCATTTTATGGATTAATTATAAAACGACAAACTAGAGGCTACGTGACAACATAGCCTCTAGTTATTTTAAAACCTGATCAAATGCCTAATAAAGTTGAAAGGAGTGATGAAAAAAAGTCAATTTTTGGATTGAAACTCAACGGCCGAGTATTTTTTATATCTGCTTTTTTAATTTTCCTATCGATTGCTTTGACCTTAATTTATAAGGATTCTGCGAAATCCTTTTTCAATACAACTCAGCTTTATGTGACTGAGAATGGTGGTTGGTTCTATATCCTTGGGGTTAATTTTTTTCTTGTATTTATCCTATACATCGCCTTCAGTAAATATGGAACTTTAAAAATTGGGGGAGAACATGCTAAACCTGAGTTTACAAAATTGTCCTGGTTTTCTATGCTTTTTAGTGCGGGGATGGGAATAGGCCTTCTATATTTCAGTATTTCAGAGCCTTTATCCCATTTTTCTAATCCACCTTTTGGCGAAGGAGGAAATGCAGAAGCAGCACGGCAAGCCATGCAGTATACTTATTTGCACTGGGGAATTCACATTTGGGCTGTATATGCTTTAGTAGGACTATCACTTGCTTATTTCACCTATACACGTGGGTTACCGCTTACTCTTCGCTCTGTGTTTTATCCCTTTTTAAAAGAGAAAATATATGGAATATGGGGAGATCTTATAGACATATTTGCTGTTCTAGCCACGCTTTTTGGTTTGGCTACATCTCTAGGGTATGGCGTTAAGCAAGTTTCTGCAGGACTTAATTATGTATTTGATTTCCCGGATACGATTACCACACAAGTCATTTTGATAGCAGCAATAACACTTATTGCCACAGGTTCTGTAGTCTTAGGTATTCATAAGGGTATCAAAGTGCTAAGCAAGTGGAATATTATAATAGCGCTAATACTTTTGCTTTTAGTCCTTTTTCTTGGTCCAACTCTTTTTATTTTCAAGTCTTATGTGCAAAATATTGGAGCTTACTTAGGAAATTTTATTGAGCTATCCACTTGGACAGAAACCTATTCACAGGACAATTGGCAAATGTCTTGGACCGTTACATATTGGGGATGGTGGATTGCTTGGTCTCCTTTTGTGGGCATGTTTATCGCTAGAATTTCTAAAGGAAGACAGATACGAGAATTTGTTTTTAGTGTTTTATTTCTACCTACACTTGTTATCTTTTTTTGGATGACAGCCTTTGGTAGCACTGCGATTAATGATGTTCTATTAGGAGATAATTCAGTTTTAGAAGCTGTCAATACCAATGTTGATATTTCACTTTTTGCATTTTTTGAAAATTATCCTTTTACACTAGTTCTCAACTTAGTAGCTATAATTTTAATAGTTAGTTTTTTTGTAACTTCTTCAGATTCTGGGTCGCTTGTTATAGATAGCTTAACGAGTGGGGGCAAAATAGATGCTCCTGTGGGTCAAAGAATATTTTGGGCTATAACAGAAGGAGCTATCGCTGCGGTATTACTAATAGGAGGAGGACTAGAAGCTCTTCAAACTGCTTCTATAGTGTCAGCACTTCCTTTCACAGTAATTTTATTTGTAATGTGTTATTCCTTGTTTTTAGGTTTAAAAGAAGATTTTATAAAAAAGGAAAAACAAGCTAATTCAAAAACAAATAATAAAAGTGGGATGGAACATTCTCTTGAGACGGATGATAAATTTTCGAAGAATTAGTAAATAATCCTTGAGGCAAGACCACTAGACATTTAAAGAGTTTATTTAAATTTATGAAAACCAACCGTTTTCAAACTTTCCTCAAAACACGATGCAATCCTTGAGGAATTAAACCCAACTGAGATTAAAAGGTTCCGAAGATGAGTGCACCATAAACAGCAAATCTGAGTAATCTTAAAACTCCATACAGCAAATAACTTCCAAAAGGAAATTTGATTATCCCTGCAGACATACTAGCAATAGCAAAAGGCAGAGGAAGAAGGGCGCCAGCAATAATGAGGATCCCACCCCATTTTCTCATGTTTTTTATTTGTTTGGACATTTTCACTTCCAAAAAAACAAAAACAGATGGAATACTAGCAATTCCTCGACCCAAAAAGTAAGAAATGATTCCTCCAAAATAAGATAAAATGCCGAGTATACTTAGGAACCATAAGGGATAAGCTGACTTTCCACACCAAGCGATGAAGATTTCTGGTGGAATAAGCCCTAGAAAAGATTCTGAACCAAAGAAAATGGCAAATACTCCAATAGGGGGGAAATTATCTGTCACGTAAATCAGCATAGTATTCACATCGATAACAAAAAAATGAATGCCTAAAAGGATGGCTGTGAAAATAAGAATAGGAGGGGCTGCTTTTATCAAACTCCTCCCTAAAAAACTATAAAATCCTGTATAAGTATAATACTGATGTAATAATCTCCAATGAGATTTACGATTTGTTTTTTTATTTTTCATGCTCATAATAACTTATAAAAGTAAGGTTTATGCTTAATTGTACCATACTTTTAACTAATCAAATAAATTAAGTATTTGTTAAATTATATTTGAACTCCAGACGTTTGTATCCCTTTTACACGCTGAGCATTTAGTACACAGACCACTAAGAACCCAAATAAGCTTAACATTATAGTTTTTATGCTATACCCACTGTCTATCATCACCCCAACAACTAGAGGACCCAATGCTGTACTCACTACCATAAACATAGTAAATAAGCTTCGTATAGCACCAAGTTTTTCGATACCATATACTTCGGCTAATATGGAGGACTTAATAGTTCCTGACATCCCAACTGTAACTCCCATCAACAGCAAAAATATCAACGCTCCAATAATGCTATTGATAAGTGCAAAAGCCAATAAACCTAAAGTAAGAGGTATTAAATAAAACCGAAACATCTTTTTAGCTGAGAATTTATCTACCCAAATTCCTCCTGCTAATGAAAAAAGCAATCTCGTTACAGCATATCCTGTAAAAAAAGCTGCGTATAACTGGGGAGACCACCCTTTCAGATCTACAAAAACGTATTGATAAAATATCACAGCGGTAACGGTGAAGCTTATAGCAAAACTCGTTGGCATTAAGATCAAAAATCGCTTGTCGTTAACAATGCTTCCAAAATCTTTAATCAGACTTAAGGAAGAGGGTCTTCCTTTGCTTAGTTGTTTATTGAAATGAGTAAGGTCTGTAAAGTATAATCGTATTAAATATAAAATGAGTAAGATACCAGAACCTATCATTGCCCATCTCCAGTTAAACCAGCTAATAAATAAAGTAAGCAATAGCGGGAGAATAATTTCACCTGAAGAAAAACCAAGCGTAGAAAAACTGATAGCTTTTCCTCGATTTTCATCATAAAATTTAGACATAATTGTCATACTAATATGACTTAACATACCTTGTCCAGTAAGCCTTAAACCAATTAAGCCTATAAAAATAAAAGCGATATGGTAGGAGAGTCCCATTAATATCGAGGAAAATGCCAAACATAGAACCGTAAATGTTGTAACCTTTTTTACAGAAATGTGGTCGACAGTATGTCCTACAGTTAACATGATAAAAGAAGCAGCAACTGTACAAATAGCATAAATGGCCCCAAAGTTTCCTTCTGTAATAGCAAATTCAGCCGAAATTTCTGTCACGTAAAGGGATATCAAATAAGTTTGACCAAAACTGGACAAGAAGGTGAGCATCCAGCCAAAACTCAATTTTCTAAAATTTCCCTTTATAAAGAAGATAAAGTCTCTCATTTAGATTTAGAAGCTTTGAAATTTGGTGATAACTTTTGAATGTCTTTGGTTGTTGGAGATTCAAAGCATTCTAGATCAAAATACGGCACTGAAGCAAGGAGGTGGTCAAAAATTCCAGCGATCACATGCTCATAATTTTTCCACACTTTATCTTTTGAAAAAGCATAAATTTCTAAAGGAATACCTTCAGCTGTGGGAGCCAATTGTCGAGTCATCATCATCATGTCTTTATTGATTTCTGGATGATTTTCTAAATAGCGATCCACGTAAACTCTAAAAACGCCAAAGTTGGTTTGGTTTCTGCCATTGATGGATATGGATTTATCAATGGCATGAGAGGTATTAAACTCATCAATTTCTTGTTGTATATTTTGGATATAGTCTGTAATAAGTCTAATTTTTTTTAGGTTTTCAATATCATCTTCATTTAGAAAATTAATGCTATTTGCTTTTATTAAAATGGAGCGTTTTATTCGTCTTCCACCAGAAATGCTCATTCCTCGCCAGTTTTTGAACGAATCTGAAATCAGATAATAAGTGGGTATTGTAGTAATGGTATTATCAAAATTTCTAATTTTTACAGATGCTAGGTTAATTTCAAAAACATCCCCATCTGCACCATACTTTTCCATGGTGATCCAATCTCCGAGTCTTACGGTATCATTTACAGTCACTTGTATACTCGCTACAAAACCTAAGATTGTATCTTTAAAAATCAAAAGCAATACAGCAGAAAATGCACCAAGGGCTGTTAAAAATCCATCAAGAGATTTTCCGGTTAATTTTGATAGTACAACTATAATTCCAAAGATCCAGATAACGATCATAAAGACTTGAATATAACTCTCTATGGGTTTATCTTTAAAAGATCTAAAGGTTCTTAAATAATCTTTAAATGTCAATAGGATACTTCTTACAATCCATACCCCAACAAAAGTGATAATAATCTCGATAAATTTTTCAAAGTAAATTTCATAATCAGTAAAATCAACTAGAACGAGAGGTATAAGTTCGTATATAACAAATAAGATCGCTAAATTAGTGACATAAACAAAAACTCTATTTTTAATCAAAAAATCGTCGAAGCTAGTTTTGGTTTTAGCGGCTAATTTGTGTAAAATACTTAGCGCTGTATATCTCAAAATTTTAAATAAAAAAAAACTTAAGATCATGATAACCAAAAAGTTGAGGGCAACATTTAAATAAATGGCTGCAGAATCAGAAAAATATCCACTAGATTTAAGGAGATTATAAAAGTATTTAGCGACCGTTGACTTATCCATAATCAAAATTTTTGCAAATTTACATATAAACTTACATCTTTGATCTCTTAAACCATAAGTAATAAGCTGTGAAACAGAATTTAATTGTCTTTTTAATAATTGCAGGTGTGCTGTGTGTTGTGGCAGGAATATATTCGGTTTTAAAACCAAATTATTCCTTCACAGGTGAAGTGCGCATTTTAAAAACATGGGAGCTTCCTAAGTCTTTAAAAGAAGTTTCTGGTATTAGTCATATAGACGATTCGAAGCTTGCTTGTATTCAGGATGAAAAAGGACTTATTTATGTTTATGATCTTACCCTCAAAAGTATCGTAGAACAAATTCAATTTGGACCACGAGGAGATTATGAGGCCATTAGAATTATTGATTCTACAGCTTACGTCATGGATAGTAGTGGACAACTTTTCAGAATTAAAAATTTTGAACTCGAAAGTCGACAAGTCGAAATCTTTCAAACTGGATTTTCAAAAAAGCATGATATCGAAAGTTTTGATATCAATAAAACTACAGGTGAAATTCTTACAATTCCCAAGGAAAATAATCTTCTATCCACTAGAGATCGCTTTCTTATTTATAAATTAAATCCCACTACATTTGACATTAAAGAAAACTACTTTACAAATTTAAGTTACAGAGATCCCATATTTAAAGTAGATGTTTCTTGGTTCATGGAAACGAATTTCTTTCCTTCAGAATTGACGATTCACCCAACGACGAATGAGATTTATATTTTAGATTCAAAAACTCCAAGAATTCTTATATTAGAGCCAGATGGAACACCGAAAAAAATGCACCTTTTAAATCCTGAAAAGTTCCAACAACCAGAAGGTTTATCCTTCGATTCTGAAGGCAAAATTTACATTTCTAATGAGGAGGGAAACTTTCAAAAACAAAACATTCAACTTATAGAATTCAAATGATTCTTATGCCAAATTATATTTATAATGTCTTGTAAATAAATTGAATTATATAAAGACGGAGTTCAGCACCGTTTTTTTTGATTGATAGAAGTTGAAAATAATTAGTATAGCCTTAGTTACGGTAATTACTTTTGATAAAAAGAGGGCAAAAAGCCAGTGCCAAATTCATTTCGGTAAAACGATTTATGGCGATATTATAGTTTAAAATTGGTACTATTTTTTTTTGAACCAAAAAAGCGACTAAAAAAGCCTTCTTTATTATCCTTTTTTACCTTTTCATCGTCAAAATTCTTTTCGATTTCATCTTTTGAAAATAGGCGTTTGAAAAAACCATCACGCTTTATATCATCGCAGTTTAAAGCTTCCTTTTGATTTTTGGAAAGTGGTAGGAATTTCGCTCTAGTGATCTCATTAAAACGATCTTGTTTAACCATCTGTTGATACATGGTTCCAAAAATGGGCAACGCAGAATTTGAACCTTGACCTAGTCGAGTAGATTTAAAGTTGATGCTTTGGTTATTATGACCTACCCATGTAATATTGACCAACTCTGGAGTAATCGCGGCAAACCAACCGTCCTTGTTTCCTTGAGTTGTACCGGTCTTCCCAGCCAGATCTTGGCGAAGTTTGAAAGTCGTTCGTAATCGACTGGCTGTTCCTTCATCAACAACATTTTCTAATAAGGCCAATACTATTCGGTTATGATCAACCCCCAGTTTTGAGGGTTTGGATTGGGCAGGCGTAAATTCGGCAATCACTTCGCCAGTTTTTGATGTGATTTTTGTTATAAAATGAATCTCTGGAACTTTACTTTGGTTAGCTATACTAGAATATACCTTAGCTAATTCTTTCATATTCAATTCTGCAACTCCAAGGGCTAGAGAAGGCTCACTGACCATATGGGAAGTAACTCCCATACTCTTCGCAAGTGTAATTATATTTTCAATTCCTGCCCTTTCCAAAACTTTTACACTTATCGTATTTAAAGAGTGGGTGAGGGCATGTTTCATCGAAAAATTGAGGTGAGGATCTTCTTCCTTAAAAGATGAATTTTGTGGTTTCCAGTCTTTAAAATTAGAGTAAGTGACTTCTTTTGCTGAAAAATAATCACAAGGCTTTAGTCCATCTTTTAGGGCAGAAGCATACACAATGGGTTTAAAACTAGACCCCACTTGGCGTCTAGAATTTTTGATGATATCAAATTTTGAGGTTCTGTAGTCCACTCCACCAACATAAGCCAATATGGCTCCAGTTTTTGGATTTACACTAAGGCTTGCCGCATTTAATTGCTTTAAGCTATGGCTTATACTATCTAACGTAGATAGGTGTAAAACAGTAGATTCTCCATTTTTTAAAATTTCAATGGGTCTTTTCTTTTGGAGACTATCTAGGAGTTGCTCTTCAGAAATTTTAGACCTTTTTAATCTGTTATAGACCTTGGTATTTTTAGCAATTCTTAAAAGCAATGCTTTATCTTTCCAAGGGAGATCGGTTTTATATTCTGCTTCAAACTGAGGTTGTAAATTGCCTATATGCTTTTTAACAGAAGCTTCTAAAAGCATTTGTTGCTCAAGATCTAGGGTAGTGTGAATTTTTAAACCATCTTCTTCTATATTATATGTGTAATCGTTTTTTGAATTGAGACTATCGAGGATAGCTTCAACTTCAGACTTGATAAGGTCAACGAAAAATTGACGTTGAAAGGTGTTCCGCTTAGAGAGTTTCAATTGAATAGATGTATTCATTGCGGAAGTTGCTTTTTCTGAAGTCAGGTAGCCATATTTTTCCATTTGAGAAAGAACTACATCACGTCTCAACTGACTTCGTTCAGGGAAAAGTCTTGGATTGTAAGAATGGTTAGCCTTAAGTGTTCCTACTAAGGTCGCCGACTCAGAAACGGATAATTTTGATGTGGTTTTATTAAAAAATCGATTAGCAGCACTCTCAATACCATAAGTATTACCACTAAAAGGAACCGTATTGAGATATAATTCTAGAATTTCTTTTTTAGAATACGCATTTTCAATCCTTTTAGCAATGATGCTTTCCTTTAACTTGTTAACGGGCAGACTAAAAAAGCCATAAGATTTTCTTCCGTAGATATTTTTGACCAACTGTTGTGTAAGTGTACTTCCTCCGCCAGAAGACCTATCACCAGAGAGGATAGTTTTAAAAAACACACGTAAAAGACTATAATTATCAACACCATCATGTTCATAAAACCGTGCATCTTCAGTAGCTAATAAAGCCTCAATAAGGTGTTTGGGAAAAGCTGAATATGAAATAGATTGTCTATTGTATTTATAGAATTTATCAATGACCGCTCCTTTATAATCTAAAATTTCGGTGGCTTCCGACTGCTTTATATTTTGAAGATCACTTTCTGTCTGCACTTTCCCCCATAGCCCTATATAAATGCTTCCGAAGAAAATGAAAAAACTTCCAATAAGAATAGTCATCCCCCAAAGAAAAAGTCTGAATACGCTAATGTTTTTTTTCTTTTTTGACTTTGCCATGACTTTTAATTAAGTTCAAAAGTAATTTTAAACTTTAAAGGATGACGTTAAAAGTTTAAAAAATGAGGAGGAAGTTAACGCCTAGATATTAACTTTAAACGAATTGAAAAATTATTTAGAAAACATGAAAAATAAAGTTGCTTATATAACGGGCGGAAGTAAAGGAATAGGTTTTGGTATAGCAGATGCCTTGATGAAACAAGGAGTTCATGTCGCTATTACTAGCCGAACGCAATCTTCTGCTGACCAAGCTGTAGAGGTGCTTAAAAGTTCCAATCCAAATGCAAAAGCTATTGGTATTGAGTCAGACGTAAGAGAACTGAAGCATCAAGAAAAAGCAGTGCAAAAAGTTCTAAATGAATTTGGTCAACTCGACTACGTTATTGCTAATGCTGGAATGGGGCACTATCATAGTATAGAAGATTTGACCGAGACCCAATGGAAAGAAACTATAGACACAAATCTTACAGGAGTTTTCTTTTCCATTAAAGCTTCAGTAGAGGCTTTAAAAAAGAGCAAAGGGTATTTTATAACCATATCCAGCCTTGCAGGAACCAATTTCTTTGCTAAGGGGTCTGCTTACAATGCTAGTAAATTTGGAGTAACAGGATTTACACAAGCTGTGATGATGGATTTAAGAGATTACGGTGTAAATGTGTCTACCATCATGCCAGGTTCTGTAGCTTCTCATTTTAATGGAAATACACCAGATGAAAGTGATGCTTGGAAAATTCAACCCGAAGATTTAGGAGAATTGGTTGTTGATTTGTTTAAAATGAATCCTAGAACCCTACCGAGTAAAGTAGAGGTAAGGCCTTCTCAACCTCCCAAAAAATAATTTGAATTCAAATTCATAAAAAAAGCCATTCAATTCGAATGGCTTTTTTTATATCTGTAAAATATTTAGGCTTAGCCTAGGTATTTCTTAAGCATCTTATTTTTGGATTGATGTTTTAATCGTCTAATGCCTTTTTCTCTAATTTGTCTTACACGCTCTCTGCTTAAATCGAACGTATCTCCAATTTCTTGAAGTGTCATGGCTGGCTGATTGCCAATTCCGTAATTTAGGCGAATAACATCTGCTTCTCTTTGAGATAAAGTTTCCAAAGCTCTATTGATTTCGATACTCAAAGAATCTCTCATCAATTGATCATCTGGAGTAGGAGATTCAGCAGAACTTAATACATCATATAAGTTAGAATCGTTTTCTCCTTCCTTAAAAGGTGCATCCATAGAAAGATGGCGACCAGAATTTTTAAGAGCTACTTTCACTTGAGCTTCACTCATGTCAAGCTCTTTAGCAATTTCAATAGCAGATGGTGGACGTTCATTGACCTGTTCTAAATGAGAAAAGGTTTTGTTTATTTTGTTGATGACTCCAATTTTATTTAAAGGAAGTCTTACTACACGTGACTGCTCTGCTAAAGCTTGAAGTATAGATTGTCTAATCCACCATACAGCGTACGAAATAAATTTGAAACCACGGGTTTCATCAAATCTCTTGGCTGCTTTTACAAGACCAACATTACCTTCGTTAATTAAATCAGGCAACTTTAAACCTTGATTTTGATATTGTTTTGCAACTGAGACGACAAACCTTAAATTGGCATTAGTTAATTTTTCCAAAGCTGCTTGATCACCTTCCCGAATCCGTTGAGCTAGTTCAACTTCCTCTTCAGCTGTGATCAAATCTACCTTACTAATATCTTGTAAATATTTATCTAA
>NZ_PJBS01000078.1 GCF_002836055.1 Psychroflexus sp. MES1-P1E | reverse complement strand
AGCTATTTGATTGTTTAAGGGACTATATCAGTTGGTATAACACAAAAAGAATACATTCTACTTTAGGTTATAAAACACCTTTAGAGATGCAGTTAGAATTAGAAAGTTATTTAATAAAGCGGCTTAAAAAATAGTCACGTATTTTGTAGGTATTCCAAAATATACACTCACAAATCAAGTAAATCAAAATATCATTTCAAATCTTCAAGTTTTGTAATTAGACTATCTATTTGATTTGCATCCATTCTTTTAGTGATTCTTATCGCTAAATCTGAAATTCGTTTTTCATCAAATTTATACAAACCCCCATAAATTTCATTCTTCAATTCAAAAATAAAAGAGACCCTAGCCTTCTCAATTCTTCTACCAACACTAAAATTTAAAAAGGTGTTCATTATAAAATAAAAATAGTCAACGAAAATCTTGATTACCTACTGTTATAGTTCCATCTTTATTGAAAAGTGATAAGCATTAAGAAGTGCAATAGCTGATAAGTAAAGTACCTATGGCTAAAAGTATCAAAACTATATCTTTACCAATATCAAACCTATATTTATTTTTTTCTCTTTTTTTATTCTCAATTCTTTCTTCAACCATTTGAGTATAGCCCCCTTTATAAAGTAAAAAAGTTTTTCCATCATCAGTTAGTTTGTACTTTTTACAAAAAGCAACATGATCGTGTTTAATAAGGTATCCATCACTCACAAGTAAAGCTAAATACTCATCTTTTTTTGTATGATTCGATACTTCATTATTTTCAAATTTAATAAAATCAAGCGCTTTATAAATTTCTGATTTTAGTAAATAAGAGTTATCAGTAACAGGAGCTTCATAGATATTCTTTAAAAATTTATCTGCAATCTTAGCTTCTTGTAGAGTCATAAATAGGTGTCGTTTTTTTAAATTATCAAGACTTTAAAGAAAGAGTCAATAATAGTTATTGAAATTTAAAACTTTTTTCTGGAACCTTAGAAAACTCGTAATAAATAATCTTTTACTATTTTAATTTTATCAATTGAGAGAGGAGTTTTAAAACTGATTCTTTTTTAGTTACATTATGTTTTTCAGTGTATTTGTGAAGCTTAAGAATGTCAAAATGCAGAATTTTACTTTAAATTTAATTTTTAGAGAATTAAGGCTAAGCTTATTATTAAATATAGTTGGCGAAGTTTTTAGTACAATTATAGTACAACTATAAAATAATAAAAGGCTAAACAGTTGATTTTCAACCATTTAACCTTTTAAGAAGTACGGGCGGAGAGACTCGAACTCTCACACCTCGCGGCACTAGATCCTAAGTCTAGCGTGTCTACCAATTCCACCACGCCCGCAATTATTTTTAGTATGTCTATCTCTCGACACTTCGAGATCTTTACACTCACAGTAGCATACCTAATAATCGGGTTTACTTTTGCGAGTGCAAATATAAATAATATATACAACTTTCAAATCATGTTTCGAGAAAATAATTTATATTGTAAAAACTCTAAAAAAAACCTATGAATATTAATACTTATATAGATAAACACCGACAAAGATTCATTGATGAGTTAGTGGAATTACTTAAAATTCCTTCGGTCAGCGCTGATCCTAATTTTAAAAAAGAAGTTTTGTTGACTGCTGATGCCGTAAAAGTAAATTTGGAAGCTGTTGGATGTGATAGAGTTGAAATTTGTGAAACCCCAGGAAATCCTATAGTTTATGGAGAAAAAATTATAGACAAGTCCCTGCCTACGGTTTTAGTTTATGGCCATTACGACGTGCAACCCCCAGATCCTCTCGATTTATGGAGCAGCCCTCCTTTTGATCCCATTATCAAGAAAACAGAGATCCATCCCGAGGGAGCGATATTTGCTAGAGGAGCTTGCGATGATAAAGGCCAAATGTATATGCACGTGAAAGCGCTTGAAATCATGATTCAAAATGATGAATTGCCTTGCAACGTCAAATTTATGATCGAAGGCGAAGAAGAGGTTGGAAGTGTGAGTCTGGAGTGGTTTTTAGAACACAACCAAGAGAAACTGACCAACGATGTGGTCTTGATTTCAGATACAGGAATGATCAGTAAGGAGGTTCCTTCAATCACCACTGGGTTGAGGGGTTTGAGCTATGTTGAAGTTGAAGTCGAAAGTTCAAATCGTGATTTACACTCTGGACTTTACGGCGGAGCAGTAGCCAATCCTATCAATATTTTATCAAAAATGATCGCTTCGCTTCATGATGACAACAATCACATCACCATTCCTGGATTTTATGATAAAGTAGAGGTATTGAGCGAGCTAGAACGAAAAAAAATGGCGGAAGCCCCTTTCGATCTTGAAGAGTATAAAAATCATATCGGCATTACTGATGTTCATGGTGAAAAAGGATACTCAACCAATGAGCGCAACTCCATTCGGCCTGCTCTAGATGTCAATGGGATTTGGGGAGGCTATACTGGAGAAGGCGCCAAAACTGTAATTCCAAGTAAGGCCTTTGCTAAAATATCTATGAGATTAGTTCCCCATCAAGATTGGAGAGAAATCACAGACCTTTTCAAAACTCATTTCGAAAACATCGCTCCAAGAAGTGTAAAGGTAAAAGTAACACCTCATCACGGTGGCCAAGGCTATGTCACTCCTATAGACAGTATTGAGTATAAGGCTGCAGATCTTGCTTTCCACGATGTATTTGGCAAAGCGGCTGTCCCACAACGTAGCGGCGGAAGCATTCCTATTGTCTCCTTATTTGAAAAGTATTTGCAAAGTAAAACCGTCTTAATGGGGTTTGGACTTAACTCCGATGCCATACATTCTCCAAATGAGCATTTCGGGATTTGGAATTACTTAAAAGGGATTGAAACCATTCCTTATTTCTACAAGCATTTTACAAAACTCTACAAGGAAACAAATCACTAAATTATGGGCGTTACCCTCCCCAATGGATTGGGGAGGGTCGGGCTATATGTTCCAAGCTATTTCAGTAAAACCTAAAAAAATATAAACCTAACCAGAGCTTCTCTTAGTCGCTTGGCGAGGCTTTATTTTTTAAAGGCTTTTCTTTATAGGCTTTCCACCGCTATCCCTAACCCAAGATCACGTTCTTCTCTACCTGTAGGTTTTGAACTCTAAACTCTACTTATAGTATTATACCAATTTAAACCTATAATGTCGCCATAAATCGTTTCTTTTTTGTCTGCTTTTTATCAAAACTAATTACCATAACTATCGCTATACTTATATTTTTTTCCTCAACTAAGTAAAAAACCTGCGCTGAGCAACTTCGTAGTATCATTCAAATTTTTAATACACCATTTAAAACTGAATTGGTATGAGAGATTTGGTTGAATCTACACACTGACTTCAGTTGGGACTTCTTACCCCAGACGCTACATTAAGTAGAGATGAATTTGAAAGTTAACTGTCTGAAACCCTTAAAATCAGCAAGGGTAAAATCAAAAGAAATAGAAAACCCTCTTCTAAAGGCTAAAAGAGGGCTGTTATAAATTATGACTGAAATTCTATTTGTATTCCTTAACAGCGTCTACAAAAGCTTTTGCATTTTCTACGGGAATATTGGGTAAAATACCATGCCCTAAATTCACGATGTAGCGGTCTTTTCCAAATTCGTCGATCATTTGATGGACCATTCGTTTGATGTCTTTGGGAGGAGAAAACAATCTAGAAGGATCAAAATTTCCTTGCAATGTTATATTTCCACCGGATAAATATCTAGCGTTTCGACCTGAGCAAGTCCAGTCCACACCAAGCGCTGAAGCCCCAGATTTTGCCATGACATCCAAAGCAAACCAGCAGCCTTTCCCAAAAGCAATTACAGGGATCATATCTTTCAAAGCCTCTATAATCTGCTGGATATACGGCCAAGAAAATTCTTGATAATCTACTGGTGATAGCATTCCACCCCAAGAATCAAAAACTTGAACAGCGTCCACACCAGCTTCAACTTTTCCTTTGAGGTAAGCAATAGTCGTATCTGTGATTTTTTGAAGGAGTTCATGGGCCATTTGAGGTTCTGTAAAACAAAACTCTTTGGCCTTGTCAAAATTTTTGGAACCTTGTCCTTGTACACAATAGCAGAAAATAGTCCAGGGAGAGCCTGCAAAACCGATTAAAGGAACCTCATCGTTCAATTCTTTCTTAGTCATTTTTATCGCCTCATAGACGTATCCCAATTCTTCGTAAACATCGGGGACAATCACTTGATCTAAACTTTTACGATCTCGTATTGGATTGGGAAGCCATGGTCCAAAATCAGGTTTCATTTGCACTTCTATATTCATCGCTTGCGGCACTACCAAAATATCACTAAACAATATAGCAGCATCGGTACCGACTTGGTGAATTGGCATCACTGTAATTTCTGTGGCGAGCTCTGGTGTTCTGCAGCGCGTAAAGAAATCATATTTGGCTTTTAGCTTCATAAAATCTGGAAGATAACGCCCCGCTTGTCTCATCATCCAAACTGGTGGTCTTTCAACAGTTTCCCCTCGTAAAGCTTTTAAAAATAAATCGTTTTTAATCATTGATTTTGTATTGGTAATCTATTGGAATCTAATTCAGAAAAATTAAGGCCTAGAGTAATTTGACCGCATCTTTAGCAAAATAACTTGCAATCATACTAGCCCCTGCTCTCTTAATAGCTGTGAGTTGTTCTAGCATCACAGCATCATGATCTAACCAGCCTTTGGCTGAAGCCGCTTTTAGCATTGCATATTCTCCACTCACTTGGTAAACAGCCACAGGCACTTCTACTTCATTAGCTATATCTCTTACAATATCCAGGTAACAAAGTCCGGGTTTTACCATTACAATATCTGCCCCTTCATCGATATCTGAAAAGGTCTCTTTTAAAGCTTCACTCCTATTGGCGGGATCCATTTGATACGTCTTCTTATCCTTAGGAATACCTTTAACATCCACTGGAGCAGAATCTAAAGCATCTCTAAATGGACCATAAAAAGCAGAGGCGAACTTAGCTGAATAACTCATAATGCCGGTATCCGTAAAATGAGCATCTTCTAAAACACTTCGGATCTCTAAGATTCTACCATCCATCATATCGCTAGGGGCCACAAAATCGGCTCCAGCTTGAGCATGGCTTAGAGCCATTTGAGCAAGAAAAAAATTGGTTCTATCGTTGACTATTTTCCCTTGATCGACAATGCCGTCGTGCCCATAAATAGAGTAGGGATCTAAAGCCACATCGGTCATAACCAACATTTCGGGAGCTGCATTCTTTACGGTTTTTATCGCTCGCTGCATCAATCCATCAGGGTTTGTAGCTTCTACACCACGGTTGTCTTTTAAAGCGTCTTCGACTTTTACAAAAAGCAAAACCGACTTCAATCCCATTTGCCAAAGTTCTTTGACTTCCTTGGCGAGCAAGTCCAAACTAAACCTATAATAATTAGGCATAGAATCGATTTCATCTTTTACGCCTTTTCCCTCAACTACAAATAGGGGGACAATAAAGTCAGTTGGGCTTAAATGAGTTTCTCTTATCAGCGATCGTATAGAATCGTTTTGTCTTAGGCGACGGTGTCTTTGCAATGGAAACATAAAGGGTATTTATTTAAAATTTGCTTTGCGTTTGTTTAAAAAAGCCTGGGTGCCTTCTTTAAAATCATCAGTGCCAAAAGATGTTCCAAAATTTTCTATTTCTGTATCAAATCCATTCACACCATCTTTATAATTATCGTTCACAGCTGCGATAGCAGAAGAAATGGCTACCATAGAATTGTTAAGGATTTTTCCAGCTAGTTTCTGAGCTAGTGGTAACAACTCTTCAATTGTCGTCACATGATTGACCAATCCATAGTCTTTTGCGGTAGTGGCATCGATCATTCCTGCCGTCATGATCATTTCCATGGCTCTCCCTTTACCTACTAATTGTGGCAAGCGCTGAGTGCCTCCATAACCAGGAATAACCCCTAGTGAAGTTTCTGGAAGTCCCAGTTTTGCATTATCACTAGCCACTCTAAAATGGGTAGACATGGCCAACTCCAAGCCACCTCCCAAGGCAAAACCATTGACAGCGGCAATGACTGGTTTTGGAAAATTAGCGATATAGTCGAATACTCTCTCTTGGCCTTTAGCGGCAAGGTCCTTCCCTTCTTCCACAGAATAGTCTGAAAACTCTGAAATATCTGCACCCGCAACAAAAGCTTTTTCTCCACTTCCGGTTAAAATAACCACAGCAGCGTCTTCATTGTTACGTAAAGCTTTAAAAGCTTGGTGTAACTCTTCAATAGTCTCACGGTTGAGTGCATTTAGTTTTTTAGGTCTATTAATTCGAACTAATGCAATGCGGTCTTCAATATCAACTTGTAAATTTTCAAATGTCATGAGTATTGGATTTTGGTAGTTTAAGTGTAAAGATAGTGCCTTCCTCAAGTTTTGAAGTCAGTTTTATATCTCCTTTATAAGTTTCAATGATATTTTTAACCATTCCTAAGCCCAATCCCATTCCACTAGATTTGGTTGTAAACCTCGGCTCAAAAATACGCTCTTGCATGTCTATTGGAATTCCGCTTCCATTATCTTCAACGTTTATTATTACATCTTCTTCTTGGGTAGAAATCTTAACTTCTATAACAGGATTTTCTAGATGTTCCGTCGCTTGCAGGGCATTTTTAACTAAGTTAGTGATGATCCTTATCAGTTGGTTTCTATCAAACTTAATTTCTATATTCTCTTTTTCAGGATTAAAATGAATATGATTTTCATTGAAAATTTCCAAAGCTAATCTTATAATTTCAACAGCATTAAGGGTCTCATTTTGTTGAGCAGGCATTTTTGCAAAGTCTGAAAAGGCACTAGCAATAGCACTCAGGTTATCGATTTGTTGAACAATAGTTTTAGAAAATTCATTAACTCGTTCTCCTATTTGGGGATCATCTGGGTTAAAGTTTCTTTTAAAACTCTGCATGCTCAAACGCATTGGCGTCAACGGGTTTTTAATCTCGTGAGCCACTTGCCTCGCCATTTGCCTCCAAGCTTCTTCCCTTTCTGTTTTAGCTAACTTTAAGGCACTGACCTCAAGTTCATCAATCATTTCGTTATAAGCTTTGATAAGGGGTCTTATTTCGTAGCTGATTTCTTCTAAAGAAATTTTAGGATTTGGTTGATCTAGACGTGTTTTTATAATTTTCCGACTTACACTTTGTAAAGACCTAGTGATGTATTTAGACAAGAAGTAGGCTAGGACTATGGCAGATATAAGCATAATCAAATACACTTGAGAAAGAAGAATCAAAAATCCACGAAGTTCTTGTTCTAAAAAGCCGTCATCTTCGATATAAGGTAGATTCAAAATCCCTATAGGCTTAAAATAATTATCTAAAATATAAGTATAAGACGATTGATAGTTTTGATCATTGATTTTGAAATTATCAACGTATTTTTTTTCAGCAGAGTTTTCAAGAGATTTTGCTTTTTGAGGCTGCATTCGCGTTTCTACAGAATCCATATAAAACGTCGCAAACGAAGATTTCAAAAGATACCCATCAAGGCCGTAGATATTGATTTCAGTATTATGAATATCTTGGATCTCGTAGATCTTTTCTTTGAAAATAAGGGATAGATTTTTAGTATCTACTGGATAAGTCGTCGTTCTTAGGACGTAGTTGATATTGGCACGAATCGCGTTTTCTTTGCGGTTGAGTTTTTCGCGATGCAACTCTTTGGCCTCCTGTGTAAACTGATAAATGGTTACCCCTGCAATAAGTATAGAGGCAGCGACAACCAGAGCAATCATAGAAATAAAAATACGAGTACGTAAAGATTTTTTATAATTGAACATCAGGCTGAAGGCTTTGGATTCCTAATTCGCTTATAGAGTTTAACGCCTAACATAAGTATAAGGCCAAGACCAATAAGACCTAACAATGCCCATATCCAACTGATGGAGTTTTTCAAGATCACTAGAAAAACGATAGCAAACAAAATAAGAGTGGGTCCTTCATTCCAAAGTCGCATTCCATTAGAAGTCCAGCGGATATCATCGTTTTGAAACTGTTTAAAGATAAATTGATTTTTGATGTGGTAAGCAAACAATAAACCAACAAAGACAAGCTTCACATGCATCCACCCTTGTTCTAACCATCCTGGCACAAGAATTAAAAGCCAAACGGCAAAAATAGTGGACAATACAGCCGAAGGCCAAGTAATAATATACCATAAGCGTTTGGCCATGATCTTAAGCTGTTCACTTAAGATATCTCTATCTGGCTGTGGCTTTTGCCGGGCTTCGATATGATATATGAACAAACGGGGTACATAAAACAATCCCGCAAACCAAGTGATCACGAAAATAAGATGAAGAGATTTGATGTAATTATAGTCCACAGCGCTACTCAATTAATTTAGAATCCAAAGATAAACAATGCATCTTGAACACATCACATTGCCATGGTTTGTTAAGTCGCCTTTATGTCTTGATTTGATTTTTCATCGACCATCAAAGTCGTTTTTACTTCTTTTCTCAAAAAGTAACCAGTGATGATTGTGGATAAAATATCTGCTAAGGGGAAGGAAATCCAAACCCCAAACTCACCGTAAAATTGAGGGAGTATCAAAATCAAAGGAATAAAAGTAAACCCCTGCCTAGACAGCGTGAGTAACAAGGCAGGACCTGCTTTCCCTATGGCTTGAAAATAGGCAGAACCTATCAATTGTAAAGCGATAACAGGAACAGCAGCAAAGACCCAACGCATAGCGCTTGGGGTATCCCTAAGAACCTGAGCATCTTGAGTAAATACCGATACAATGGTTTCTGGAAAAATCATAATGAGAGCAAAAACAATTAAAGCCACAGCCGAAGCATAACCAATAGCTTTATTTATAGTTTCTCTCAATCTACCGTATTCTTCAGCACCGTAGTTATAACTTGCAATAGGGAGAAAACCTTGGGTAACCCCCAAAACAGGGAACAGAGCAAACATGAGCATTCTTGAGATAATCGCATAGGTAGCTACTGATGATTCTCCGCCGAGATCGAATAATATATTGTTTAAAAGAAGATAGGTTACACTCACAATCGCCTGCCTAGATAGGGTTACAAAGCCTAAAGCTCCGATTTCTTTCAAAATTTCATAGTCAAAACCAAAGTCTGAAAATCGAATTTTTAATTCTGAATTTTTGGAAAGGAAAAACCATACTATATAAGACAAACATAAGATATACGATCCTGTGGTTGCCCAAGCGGCACCAAGCATTCCATAATCTAAAATATTGATAAAGACATAGTCCATAATAAGATTACCCAACGAGGGAATAATCATGGCCACCATGGCAAACTTGGGCTTACCTTCTGCTCTAATGACTGTATTTCCCATCATGGCCAAAGCCAATACAGGAACACCGTATAGCACAACTCTATAATAGATTCTTGCGGGATCAAAAATATCGCCCTTCCCACCAAAAGCGGGAATCAACTGATCGATAAAAGTTAAACCGACAACCACCATGGTAATGGTCACCAGTAAGGTAATGGTAATTTGATTTCCAAAGGTTTTGAGCGCCTTCTTATCGTTGTTTGCGCCTAAGGCTCGTGAGATAATAGACGAGCCACCAATCCCTATAGCCATACCTAAAGCCGCAATGAAGAAAGACACTGGGAGTACCACATTAATTGCAGCAATCCCAATAGAACCAACCCAGTTGCCTATAAAAATAGTGTCTACCAATATATTAAGAGACATCACCAAAATTCCAATAGAAGCAGGTACTGCTTGTTTAATAAGCAGCGTGCCAATAGGTTTAGTTGCTAATTCTTCAGAGTTAACTTTAGACATTTACGATGCTTTAGCCTTTTTATTTTGATGAGCCCATTCGTCTATCCATCGGCTAAGGGTTTTTACCCAATCTTCTCGATCGTTCAAACAGGGGATAAACTTAAAGTCGTCTCCACCAGATTCTTCAAAAATCTCACGGGCTTCCATATTGATTTCTTCTAAAGTCTCTAGGCAATCCGAGACAAAAGCTGGCGATACCACTGCTAATTTTTTGGTGCCTTCAATTCCAAGTCTTTCCACAGTTCTATCGGTATAAGGTTTTAACCAAGGGTCAAATCCTAATCGAGATTGAAACGAAGTACTAAAAGTTCCTTCTTTCAAGTTCAACATTTTAGCAACCAATCTTGTGGTTTCAAGACATTGATGCCTATAGCAAAACTGATGCGCTTTGGAAGGGGTTTGGCAGCAGGAGCCATCTACCTTGCAATGTGATTTGGTGATATCGCTTTTTCGGATATGGCGTTCTGGAATACCATGATAACTAAAAAGCAAATGATCATAATCAAATTCATCTAGCTTTTCTCCAATACTTCTTGCTAGCACCGTTGTATAATCTGGATGGTTATAAAATGGAGGCAGAGTTGTGAAACTCATGTTAGGAAAATGTTGCTGTCGCAATTCCTCCGCCAACACCATGATCGTTTCTGTAGTAGCCATCGCAAACTGAGGGTATAGAGGAATCAACAAAACTTCGTCTACGCCTTTATCATGTAACTCTTGTAAACCAGATTGAATGTTAGGTTGACCATAACGCATGGATAGAGCAATTGGAACACTGGTTTGCTCGTCTACTCCACTTTTTAAGCGCTCGGATAAGACAATAAGAGGAGACCCCTCATCCCACCAAATTTTGGCATAAGCCGCTGCTGATTTTTTGGGTCTTGTGTTGAGAACAATCCCTTTTACAAGAATAGTTCTTAAGACTTTTGGCACGTCGATGACCCGTTCATCCATCAAAAACTCACCTAAATATGTTTTTACATCTTTGGGGTCTTTAGACTTCGGAGACCCGAGATTAACCATTAATACTCCTTTCATAATTTCAATTTGAACTCATTATAATAGTAAACTTCAAAATTAGGCGTAATGATTTTAACAAAAGCTAATTTTGATAGAATGTTGTGATAGGTGTAAAAGAAAGTATGATGAGCCTATAAAAATAAGAAGAAAATAGGTTGAAGAGAGTGTCTATTTACCGTTTTCTGACCACTCCCCAGTGTCACTAACTTTACATACCTATATTGCATTTTAATTTGTCACACCAAATTCATTTTGGAATCTTATTTACAAATTTTCTTAAGCGTCTTAGATACTTTAGAAAACCCCAGAATTCATTACAGCACGACAAGTCATCTGTTTTATAATTTCTGGCTAGGTTTCACTAGATCAGTTATCAAAATTCAACTTGGAACAACTGAATTATATGGGGCGAGGTTTAAGCCCTTTTAGTTTAATTCATTTAAAAAGAGAACAACATCATCACCACCTTCAAAAACCTTTACCAGCTTATTGTTTTTATCATATAAAAAAGAAGTGGGAAAAGGGCCAACAGAAAAAGCATCGGCAAACTTATAATCATCGTCTCTTAAGATTTGAGTATTGGTTAGGCTTTGAATATTTGGAGCATATTGTTTGAAAAATTTATTGGTTTCTTCCTCCGTATTAGCAGAAACAGGATACAGCTTAACCTTCGTCTTTTTAATTTGCTCAGATTTAAGATTCAATAATTTAAAAGCTGTTTTACAATGCCCACAAGTAGGGTTGAAATAAACAAAATAGGTATAGGTGTCTTTTTCAATATCATTTTGATTAAATGCATTCCCCTCTAAAGTGAATATTTTGAAATCAGGTAATGATTCGGGATAGTCTTGTGCAATGCTGATTTGAGTGATCATTAAGCTTAAAAAAAAAATTATGTATTTCATGATATATAAATTAAAGTTCTAACTATTAAAATTAAGGCTGGATTTACACCTTTCCTAATGCAGCTTTTTTATCTGCTTTTATGTAAATAAGTTTGAATTCTTCATACTTGACATACTGCAAAATTATATGTTTTTTAGATAGTATGTTTTAGATTTGGGAGAATTTATTTCTTCTTTTATCTCCTGCTTAGCACATCAACTTTGGGTTGTTTAGTATTTCTAAACTGTTCCGCTAAGAATTTCATTTTAAATTTGATTTTGATTGGTCTCCACTAACGACTTCATTATCAATTATACTTATGTTTGTAGACATGTCAACATCACAAGACATTTCGCTATTCACCAATTGGTTTGCTTGCAAAAGCTGGACGCCTTTTGACTTTCAAACAGAAACTTGGAAAGCTTATGCTGAAGGTAAACATGGTTTATTAAATGCGCCCACAGGGAGTGGTAAAACCTACGCGTTATGGGTACCCATCCTAACCGAAATCTTAAAACTAAACCAGAATAAAACTCGAAAATCTTCCAGTTTAAAAGCGGTATGGATCACACCTCTGCGAGCTTTATCTGTTGAAATAAAGCAAGCTGCAGAGCAGTTAATTTCAGATCTTAACCTCGACATTACTATTGGAATAAGAACTGGAGATACCTCTCAAAGTGAACGCGCAAAGCAAAAGCGAAAAATGCCAGATCTTCTGGTGACTACGCCAGAAAGCTTACAACTCCTACTGGCTTCCAAAAACTACCCCAAGACCTTTCAAGATTGCCAAGCGGTGGTTGTTGACGAATGGCATGAGCTTTTAGGAACCAAACGCGGAGTGCAAATGGAATTGGCACTTTCCCGACTTAAAACTATCAGTTCCAAATTGAGGGTTTGGGGAATTTCCGCTACCATAGGCAACCTAGAGCAAGCTCGAGAAGTATTGCTGGGTGTAGATCCAAAAGTCTTAAAAAATTCAACACTCATCAAAGCCGATCTTCAAAAAAATATAGAAGTCAAGAGTATTATCCCCGAAACCATGGAGAAGTTCCCCTGGAGAGGGCACTTGGGACTCCATCTTCTCGAAGAAATCATTCCCATCATCAAAGCTTCCAAAACAACTCTTCTCTTTACGAATACCCGCTCACAGTGTGAAATTTGGTTTCAAAAAATTTTGGAAAAGCATCCAGAATTTGCTGGCGAGTTGGCCATGCATCACGGAAGTATCAATAAAGACACTCGCCTTTGGGTAGAACAAGCTATACGTAATGAAAGTCTCAAAGCGGTGGTCTGCACCTCCAGCCTCGACCTTGGCGTTGACTTTGCACCAGTAGAAACCATCATACAAATTGGAGGTCCTAAGGGTGTTGCCAGATTTCTGCAACGTGCAGGAAGGAGTGGTCACCAACCCGGCAAGACGAGCGTAATTTATTTCTTACCTACTCACGCCATTGAATTGATAGAAGCCTCTGCCCTTAAAAAAGCTGTAGAATCCAAAATCGTAGAAGATCGCTTGCCCTACCTCAACAGTTTTGATGTATTGGTCCAGTACTTAACCACTCTAGCAGTGTCAGATGGATTCTATCCTGAAGCTATCTTACCTGAAATACAATCGACATTTTGTTTCCAAACCCTCACTGAAGACCAATGGTCTTGGGCACTCAACTTTATTACTAAAGGAGGTGAAGCTTTAAAAACCTATGACGAATATCGAAAAGTAGAGATTGAAGAGGACGGCTTGTTTAAAGTGAATCGCAAAGCAATTGCCATGCGACATCGACTGCAAATTGGAACCATCGTAAGTGATGCTGTTCTCACGGTTAAATATATAACTGGTGGATTTATTGGCTCTATAGAAGAGTGGTTTATCTCCAAATTAAAACCTGGTGATGTATTTACTTTTGCTGGCAGAAACCTTGAGCTGGTCCGCATCAAGCAAATGCAAGTCTTGGTAAGAAAATCCAAATCTAAAACCTCTAAAATACCAAGTTGGATGGGAGGTCGACTTACACTCACTTCACAAATGAGTGAATTGTTGAGGGAGGAACTTTATAACCAAGATGCGACTGATAAAAGTCCTGAACTGATAGCTTTGGAACCTATTTTTGAACGGCAACGCTTAGAATCTATCGTCCCTAGACCCAATGAATTTCTGATTGAAACTTTTAAAACCCGAGATGGTTTTCATCATATTTTTTATCCCTTCGAAGGCCGCTTTGTTCATGAAGCTATGGGGAGTTTGCTGGCATATCGCATCAGTTTATTATCCCCTATTTCATTTTCGTTGGCCTTTAACGATTATGGGTTTGAGCTTTTATCCGATCAGCCAGTCAACATGCAAGATGTATTGGATAATAATTTATTTACTGCAGATTATCTTCTAGACGATTTGTCTAAAAGTCTAAATGCCACTGAAATGGCTAGGAGAAAATTTAGAGATATCGCCGTTATTTCTGGTTTGGTATTTACAGGTTATCCTAACAAACTGATAAAGAACAAGCACTTACAATCCAGCTCTCAGTTAATTTTTGATGTTTTTAAAGACTATGATGGTAATAACCCACTTTACCAACAGGCGTTTACAGAAACCTTTGAGCACTCACTGGAACAGGGGCGTTTACAAAAAGCGCTAGAACGTATTGCTAAACAAGATATCGTCTGGAAATCATGCCAGAAAGCTACCCCCTTTTCCTTCCCTATTATCACAGACCGTTTAAGGGAAAAATTGTCTTCTGAAAAATTAAACGATAGAATTCAAAAAATGATAAAAAAGCTTCAAAAGTAGAAGTTGAGAGGTGAGTTAAATAAGTAATCGTATAGTCGTTTTCTGTTTATTGTTAACTGTTTTCCTTTTAAGGCAAGACAAAACTCTTTTTGCTTATTGTTTTTTTGCTTTCGGGTATAAATTAAAAGTAATTTATACCCGAGGCGCTGGATAATACCTGACACTTCGAGTGTCTCGATGACCCATCGGGATGTATCGAGAAGTATTTAAAAGTGAGAGATATCAACCGATTCTCGGTACAGTTTTATTGCGTAACACTTCATAAAATCACTCGAACTGACACGTATAGCATTATAAATTTAATTTGGTATTAGAACTTTGCAACCGAGGCGCTGGATAGAGTGACCATCAATATCTAAGCTGAATGTCGCTAGATAGTTAAACTAGCAGCAGTAAATTCAACATAAATTATAGAAATACAACCCCTTCTGCTTTCAATTCTTCTTTTTGCTGATCGAATCTCTCTTGGTCCAGGGCTTTAGTTGCTTTCTCTAAAACCCTTACTTGAAAGCCTTCGGTGAGGGCATCTTTGATCGTAAAATACACGCAAATATCGCCAGCCAACCCACAGATGTCTATGGTTGTGCAGCCTTTATCTTTGAGATATCCTGCAAGACCAGTGGATTTTGTGTGGTGATTGTCGTAAAAGGCGCTGTAACTATCAATTTTGGGATCGGTCCCTTTCCGAAAAATTGCTTCGATGCAGTTGGTTCTCATGTTGGGATGAAATTCTGCACCTTTATCTCCCTGCACGCAATGGTCTGGCCATAAAGTTTGCCGATAGCCATCGATGTCTCTTTTTTGGAATGGCTTGTAATTGTCGTGATTGGAGGCGAAACTTATATGGTGTTGTGGGTGCCAATCTTGAGTTGCTACAACCAAGTTATATTGAGGCTGGACTAAATTGATATGAGATACAATTTGATTCCCATTTTCCACCGCTAGGCCTCCACTTGGCATAAAATCTAGCTGAGCATCGACGATAAGTAAGGTTTTCATGAGTTTATATTTTTATAGTGATTTCTCAATTGATCTCGCTCTTCCAAAAGTTGATTGGATAGTCCAATTTTATAGATATGTGGATTTTGGAATCTTTGGAATTCCTCAGTAAATTCAGCAAGTCTATTTCTGGAATACGTCTTTATTTCTGTAAGGGTTTTAGGGGCATATAGGCGCTTTCCATTCTCCATGACAGGATGCAACAAAGCTTCTGAACTGCAATTGCTAAAGGTGATGGATTTAGACTGATCAAAAGGATGATTCATGTGAAGAGCCTCAGTCTCTTCTCTTAAGGTGACAGCATCTGCTCCTGAAAGTTCTCCTTTAGAATTTCTCATTCTATAAACTTGCTTTTTGTGAGGCATCGTCAATTTTGCCAAGTTTTCCGAAAGCTTTATCCTGGGTTTGCCATTAGCGAAGGCAAGTTTGTAAACTCCGTCTAAAGCAGCATCGGGATCTCCTATAACCAGATTGGTCCCCACACCAAAAACATCAATCGGTCCTTTTTGTTCTTTTAAACTTTTGATAACGTACTCATCTAGTTGGTTGGATGCGGCGATCTTTACCTCATGAAGTCCAGCCTCATCTAAAGCTTTTCTACATTTTTTGGCGAGATAAGACAAATCCCCACTGTCTAGACGAATCCCTTTAAGGCTTTCGCCTCTGGATTCCATTTCCTTACCAACTTTAATAGCGTTGAGCAATCCACTTTTAAGAGTATCATAAGTGTCGATAAGCAATACGGTGGTGTTGGGGTGGCTTTGGGCAAAATCCCGAAAGGCGGTTAGTTCCTCATCGTAACTTTGGACAAAAGAATGAGCCATCGTCCCAGAAATAGGGATGTTAAAATCCTTACCTGCCGCCACATTACTTGTGGCCTCAAAACCTCCTATAAATGCCGCTCGAGACGCATGATAGGACCCTGTACCTTGAGCTCTTCGCATTCCAAAATCGATAAGCATAGCATCTGCAGCAGACTTTCTTATTCGACTTGCTTTGGTAGCGATAAGCGTTTGAAAGTTTAGTATGTTCAATAGAAGGGTTTCTACGAGCTGCGCCTCGACCATATTCCCTTCCACTTGAAGGACTGGTCGTGTTGGAAACACAATATCACCTTCGCTAGTACTGGTGAGAGTCCCTTGAAATTTAAAATCTTTGAGATACTCAATAAATTCACGATCTAAACCTTGGTCTTTGAGGTAATCTAAGTCTGAAGTAGAAAACTGAAAGTCTTCTAGAATTTCTAGCACGGTCTCTAAACCTGCAAAGATCGCATAGCCGCCTTCAAAAGGAAGTTTTCTAAAAAAATAATCAAAAATTGCTTTGTGTTTGTGTTTGCCTTTTTGGAAGTAAACTTGCGCCATACTTATTTGGTACAAATCTGTATAGGTCGCTGTGAAGTTTTGCATGGCACTTAGGTTTCTTCAAATTTAAGAATTGAAGACGTCGTAAACTCAAGAGATGTTATAAATAATTGCTAAAACAAATGGGGTTATTGTTCTTTTGGTTGGTTGGGGACTTCAAAACATATGCGTGTTCCTTTTCCTTCTTCAGAGAAATCTACCCAAATGCTTCCTCCATTTTCTTCAATAAATGTTTTGCACAACACGGTGCCGACTCCTTTCCCTTTTTCTTTTTTGGTACCTAGAGAAGAAGTAATAGAACTATTGCTAAACAAGTGCTTAGCCACTTCGCTTGTCATCCCTACACCAGTGTCTTGAACACAAATCCTGTCATATTTTTCGAAATGTGTCGCTGAAATTGAAATCTTATCTTCAGCATTACAAAATTTAATAGCATTAGAAATTAAGTTTCTTACCACTAATTTTAAGGTATTGATGTCTATATAAATTTTAAAATCCTCGGTTATATTATTTTCAAATTGGATATTTTTATCTTTTAAGGGAGAATAAAACAAATCGTAAAGACTATTGACTTCTGGCTTTAAAAGAAATGTAGATTTTTCAACTTGTGCCTTATTTAAGGTTTCACTTGCCCAATTGAGTAGGTTATCAATAAGCAATCGAGTAGAACTTATATTTTTATTGATTTCCGGAAGCCAGTCTTTAAATTCCTCATCAGAAATTTGTTGTGCTGCATACATATCAAATATTTGACTCAGGCTATTAACAGGGCTTCTAAGGTCGTGAGAAATAATCGAGAAGAGTTTATTTTTCTGAAGATTGGACTCCTTTAGTTTCAGGTTTTTAAGTTCGATCTCATTATTCTTCTGACTGAGAAGATCATTGGCTTTAGTTTTATTTTTTTTGATTTTAAGTAGTAACACTACAACTATAATTAGCGCTAAAAAAGCAAAGGCTAAGACTAAAATTAAGGTTTCTCTTTGGTTAACTTTTACTTCATTTTCTAATTGTTGATTTAGCTTCTCTAGTTCAAGTTGCTCTTTGAGACTTTTAAATCCTAACTCTGCTTCTAGTATACCAAGAGCCTTACTTTTTTCATCATTGAACAAGCTATCTTTTAGCTTATCATGTACTTCAAGGTACTCTAGAGCATCCTGAGCTTTGCCGTCTGATTTGGAAATGTTATAAAGAAGTTTTGCAGCAGTAGATTCTTCTGGTAGTGCTTTAATTTCTTTGGATATTGTAAAAGCTTTTGAAGCAAAATAATAGGCAGAGTCGAGTTTATTTTCCTTTAAGTAAACTTCCCCAAGCCCATTGTAAATAAACAAACTAGAATATTGATCTTCTAGTTCTTCAGCGATAGATCTAGACTCTACATAAAAGGCTTTTGCTTTTGGTAAATTATTAAGCTTAAAATGATTATGTGCAATATTGAATAAATTATTCACGATGTAGCTTTTGCTCCCTAGCTCCCTAAATATATTTAAAGAGGAGTCTAAAGATTTAAGTGCAACCTCATATTTTTTTTGTTTGGTCTGAATTAATGATAGATTTATTAATAAACTTGCGTACGTAATTTTATCTATATCTTTAATTATTGATACAGCTCTTTTATATAAAGAGGCGGCTTTGTCATCATCGTTGATATTGAGATAAGTATTGGCAAGATTGTTGAGAATAATGCCTTGTAGGCGAGGATTATTCATTTTCTCAGCAGAAGTTAAAGCATTTTCAAAATAAGTTATAGACTCTAGGTATTTTCCTTGTTTTCTAGAAATGTTTGCAAGATTGTTATACATTCCACAAATAAGCTTTTCATTTTTCAGCTGTTTAAATAGACTAAGACTTTCAGTTAGCTTTTGGATAGCCTCATCAAAATCTCCTTTTTTCTCTGCCATTAGTCCTTCTCCACTAAAAATCCTTGCTCTAGAATCCAAATTATTTAATTTAATATTGAATTTTTTGGCTTTCGCAAAGGCTTCTAAAGCTTGATCAAAATCACCAAGACCTTGATAAACATTACCGCTGTTAATTAAATTTTCAATAACACCTTGTTGGTTGTTTGCTTTTTGATAATAGGTAATCGATAAACGAAACTTTTCTAAAGCTTTTTTGCTGTCTCCTTGATCTTTTGAGAGTACTCCATAGTTTTGGTAAGCTTTTGCAAGTTCTAAATTATCTTCTATTTCTTCAAACAATTGAATAGCTTTCTCTATTTTGTTTATACTTTCAGCCTGATTTCCTGCGTAGAAATAATAAATAGATTTATTTTTTAGAGCTATGCCTTTTCCTTTAAGAAAGCCGATTTTAGAGGATAAATTAAATGCTTTTTGAGAATATGGAAGAATACTATCATAGCTTACATTTATAAATTCTGTAGCTATTTGATTTAAAATAGAGATTCTAGTAGTGTCCACCTTAGTGTAGGATAATTTTGTTTTTAAGCTATCGATCTTTGGTTTATTTGCTAAAGACAGTAGGTTAAAAAACAAACAAAAAAGGACTGGAATTACGAATTTCATTGACTATTTTCCTTTAAGCAAGATACTTTTTTTAAATTAATATTCTATTAACAAGATTCATATTTTGTAACCAAAATACATCCAGCATGATAAAAAAGATAAAATTTGAACTTTTTTATCAATTTCCACTGGTATTTGACAGGGCTTTTTTATCTATTGACAATGGATTTTTCCTGCGCCCTAAATAATGTAAATTTTATTTATAAAAAAACTTCAACGATGAGTCAATATCCTCTCGCTTACGAATAAGAAGCATTAATATTTTTCCTAAAATTCCTTACCAATATCAGCCGTTAGGCAACTTGTAGATTTTAACTTTAAAATACCTAATACTTACAAGATTCCTTTTCAATAACGGTGTTGTCAAAACAGATATAATTGAAGTCCTCGTCTGATATAATCGTTTATAGGAGACAAAACGAATCTATAGCTTTATGATTTCAGCAATTCAAAAAAATATTTTAAATACAATCCTGACTAAATATCAGTTGCCTGACGAAAAGCAGGACATCTTTCTTAGGTCTTCTTATTAATCATACTATTTCTAGTGAATACTGGATCTCTATTTTGGCACCACTAAACAGGTTTTGCTCTATGGTCTTTTTCAGGTAAAGCTTGAATAATATTAAAATATGAACCTGTAGAGGAATCCTCTGCAAGGATATGTTTGCAATTTTGAAAAGTTTATTTTGAACGTAAGTTATAGTTTCTTCTACACCTTTTTCAGCATTGTTGACTGGAGTAACAGTATATACTATATCTTTCGTTAATACGCTTTTTTTTCACCTTTAATAGCATTTAAAACCGTTTGAATCACAATTTTTAAATCTAGCAACAAAGACCAGTTTTCTAGATAAAAAATATCGTATTTTACTCTATTTATGATGTCTTGATCAGTTTCTACCTCTCCTCTATAACCGCTTACTTGAGCCAACCCTGTGATCCCTGGTTTAATAAAGTGTCTTACCATAAATTTATCTACATTTTCAGCATACATATGCGTATGACTTACCATGTGAGGACGTGGGCCCACTACACTCATATCTCCCAGCAGAACGTTGTAAAATTGAGGCAATTCATCAAAACTAGTCTTACGTAATAAACGACCTACTTTGGTAATGCGCTTATCGTTTTTACTCACTTGATGCAAATCAGCTTGCGGATTAGGCTTCATAGATCTAAATTTAAAACAATAAAATTCTTTATAATCTAATCCGTTACGCTTCTGTTTAAAAAATACAGGTCCTTTACTCTCTATCTTTATAATGATAGCTAACAAAGGAGTTAACCAAGACAAAATAAAAACAAGAACCAACAAGCCAATAATAATATCAAGAGAACGCTTTATAAACTTGTTTAGTAGATTGTCAAAGGGAATTTTTCTAAGAGATAGAATAGGTAAAAAGCCGTAATACTCATAGTTGAGCTTTCTAGAATAGATATCTTTATTATCTGGTAAAAACTTGAGGACTTTAAGGTTATTGTCTGCAAAATCTACAATTTGATTGAGTTGTATGTTGTCAACTTCAGCCATTGAACAATAGATTTCATCAACTTTATTTTTTAGGATATAATCATAAACATGGGATAATTGAGTTTTTGAATTGTCTAAATTAAATACCTTTAAGCATTTGTAGCCATACTCTGGAGTTATTTCAAAAAATTCATTGAGTTGTCTTGTTCTTAAAGAATCTCCAATAATAACAGTAACTCTATAGTTACCTCCAAGGTCTTTTCGATATCTCTTAAGCAGATGATGCACTGTAATCTTAATGAATAAAATAAGACCAAACGATTTTGCTAAATAGAGGAAAATCCTGTTGGACTCTCGCCCATATTCGAAATAATAGCCAAAAAAAGCAAAAACAATTAAAGTAAAAATGATCGCTTGTAAAAAGGTAAGTGAAACTAATTTAGTGACTTTAGTATATCTATAGATCTCGTAGAAATTGGATTTTATAGAAAGCAAAATCCAAGTGATTATGATGTAAGAAAAAAATGTGGCATTAACAACAGGGTCAAAATTGAATTGAGCCGCAAAAAAGAGAAGCACTACAGTATCTATGAAGTAAGATGCAGGTCTTATATAGGTTGAATAACGCCCTGTTTTACTTGCCATTTATTTCCTGTTATGAGAGGTGAAATCTTTATGTTCACTCTTTTTCAACTCGTTTTCACTTAAAGATTTGAAGTAATCATATGTAAGACGCATTCCTTCTTTCCTATCTACTTTTGGCTCCCAACCCAAAATGGTTTTAGCTTTAGTAATATCAGGTTGTCGCTGCATAGGATCGTCTTTTGGCAAAGGTTTAAAAATTATTTTCTGTTGAGTTCCTGTTAGTTTAATGATTTCTTGAACAAAGTCTAAAATTGATATTTCATAAGGATTTCCAATATTTACAGGCTCTACATAATCGCTCATCAATAAGCTGTAAATTCCTTCTATTTGGTCATCTACGTAACAGAAAGAACGGGTCTGAGAACCGTCTCCAAAGACAGTAAGATCTTCTCCCCGTAAAGCTTGCCCAATAAATGCTGGAATAACTCTACCATCATTTAAACGCATGCGAGGACCGTAAGTATTGAATATACGAACAATTCTAGTTTCTAACCCATGAAACCTGTGATAAGCCATGGTCATAGATTCTTGAAACCGTTTCGCTTCATCATAAACCCCTCTAGGTCCAATGGTATTGACATTTCCATAATACTCCTCTGTTTGAGGGTGGACAAGAGGATCACCATACACTTCACTAGTGGAAGCAATCAAAAGTCTAGCTCCTTTAGCTTTAGCTAAACCTAACAAATTATGAGTCCCTAAAGAACCCACTTTCAAGGTTTGGATAGGAATTTTTAAATAATCAATTGGACTCGCTGGAGAGGCAAAATGAAGAATATAATCTAAGTCTCCAGGGATATGCACAAATTTGCTCACATCATGATGATAAAATTCGAAGGTATCGAGTTTAAAAAGGTGTTCTATGTTTTTTAGATCACCAGTGATAAGATTATCCATGCCAATAACCTTAAAACCTTCCTTTATAAATTTATCACAGAGGTGAGACCCTAAGAATCCTGCAGCACCTGTTATTAAAACTTTTTTCATCAATTATACTTTTTGTCTTCCTATTGAAATGTAATGAATCCCTTGCTTAGCCAGCTCCACCGTTGGGTATAAGTTTCTTCCATCAAATATAACGGGGTTTTTTAGATTGGACTTTAATAAATTATAATTTGGAGTTCTAAAGATACTCCATTCTGTACAAATGAGTAGTGCATCAGCGCCCTCTGTAACCTCATACATATCCTTTCCATACTGTAACTTATCCCCATATTTTTCTTTTACGTTGTCCATGGCTTCTGGATCAAAAGCCTTTAGTTTAGCACCGGCTTCCAAAAGTTTATCGATCATATATAAAGCAGGAGCTTCTCGAATATCATCCGTTTCAGGCTTAAAGGCTAGGCCCCAAATAGCGATGGTTTTTCCTTCCAAAGTATCATCAAAATAAGTAGAAACTTCTGGAAAAAGAATTGTTTTTTGGTGTTCATTGACTTCAACCACAGCCTCCAAAATTTTGAAATCGTAGTTGATATCCTTGCCCGATTTGTGAAGTGCCTTTACATCCTTAGGGAAACAGGAGCCACCATAACCGATCCCTGGAAATAGAAATCGTTTCCCAATTCTAGAATCGGTTCCCATCCCTATTCTTACCTTATCAACATCGGCTCCTACCTTTTGACAGTAGTTCGCGATTTCGTTCATAAAAGTAATTTTGGTTGCTAAAAAGGAGTTCGAAGCATATTTAGTTAATTCTGCTGACTTCTCATCCATAATGATAATGGGGTTACCAGACCTCACAAAAGGCTGATAAAGCATTTGCATAACCTCAATAGCTTTTTCACTGCTGGATCCTATAACAATACGTTCTGGTTTTAAAAAATCATCGACGGCAAAACCTTCCCTTAGAAATTCTGGATTAGAAACCACATCAAAATCAGTTTTACAACTCTTTTCTATAGTTGATTTTACCAAATCTGCTGTTCCAACAGGAACTGTACTTTTATCAACAATGACCTTATAGGATGTAATGTATTCTCCTATTTCTTTGGCTACTCCCAAAACATATTTTAGGTCGGCGGAACCGTCTTCATTTTCTGGAGTTGGTAAGGCTAAAAAAATAACCTCTCCAAAATCCAAACCTTCTTTCAAATTGGTTGTGAAATTGAGTCGACCTGCTTTGATATTTCTTTCGAATAACACGTCCAAATGCGGCTCGTAGATAGGCACTATACCCGCTTTCATTTGCTTTACTTTATTTTTATCGATGTCAACACATAAGACATCGTTTCCATTTTCCGCTAAACACGTTCCAGTGACTAGGCCTACATAGCCTGTGCCTATTACAGCTATTTTCATATATTAGTTTAATTAGTTATTCATTATAAAAAATCATTTGGAGCGTTTTGTTCCCAGTGTATCAAAGACTTTTCTAAGGGATACCTAAATTGAAATCCGTTATCTATTAAATATTTAGGATAAATATTTGTAGGAAAGCCTGCTTTTTTAACTCTAACAGGGTGGATGTTCGTCTTTTTACCAAAAATTTTAAATATATTTCCAATAAAAAACGACATTGGAAGTAAGAGGCTAATGGGTACCAAAAAAATGGGCTTTTTGTAGTTAAATCGCTTTTTTATGATTTCCCCCATTTCCTTCAAATTCTCAATAGGATTTTCAGCATAATTATATATAATGATCTTTTCATCCCTTTCCATTACAAATAAAATACTTTCAACTAATCCATAAACATATCCATAAGCCTTTTTAACCTTACCGTTTCCTGGTATTACAAAACTTCCTTTCCTTATTGCCTTTACCATTCTATAAACATTTCCTGGATCTTTTGGGCCGTATATAACGCTTGGTCTTACTATTATTACTCTTCTGTCTTTTTGACTGTTTGCCCAATTTTGATGGAACAATTCTGCCATTGCTTTAGATATTCCATAGGGAGTTTCGGGGTATAATGGTGATTTTTCTGTTCTTTGGTCTAAAGAAGGGCCATAGGGAGCTATACTGCTAGTAAAAAATAAATTTTTAATACCTGTAGTTTCTAAAAAGGAGTTGATATTGTTAGCTCCACTTATATTGGTGTCGAAATATTCCTTTTGCTCATGACCTGGCTCTCTATGGATGGCCGCTAAATTGAAAACCCAGGAATCATTGATATTAATGTCTAAATTTGGTATATCAATAGGCTTTCTAACGTCTACTAAATTAAAAACAATCAATCCTTTTTCTATTTCGGAATCAAATCCTATTAATTCTTTTACATCGTACACATAATAACGGTCAAAAGTCTTGGATTCTAAAAAACCTTTTAATAAAAAATGAGAAATATAACCTGACCCCCCGAATAAAAAAACTATTTTCATTATTTACTTTAAATTGATCTCAAAAATAGGCTTAATTTTGCTCTTATGAAAGAATTAAAAGTACTGCATATCTCAGAAACATTTGCAGCTGGTGTTTATACTTATATAAAAGATATCTGCCAATTTTTAGAGCCTATCAATGGAGTTAAAACCTATGTGATATATAGTTCAAAAAGAAAGGATACCAACCCCGAAAAATTTGAACGCGACTTTTCTACTTCCACCACTTTAATAGAAATAGAGATGTTTAGGGAAATATCTCCTTTAAAAGATTTTAAAGCTCTTCTAAAAATAGCAAAAAAAATTAAAGAAATAAAGCCCGATGTTATTCACTTGCACTCATCGAAAGCAGGAATTATTGGGCGCATAGCTTCAAAAGCATATTCTAAAGCGAATATTTACTATACTCCCAACGGGTATTCTTTTGTAAGGGAAGACATTTCCGATAGGAAAAAAAGGATGTTTAGAACTATTGAAAAATATATAACTATTTATTTTGGAGGTGTAACAATCGCTTGTGGAGATACGGAATATGAACATGCTAAAAAAATTGGTGAATCGCTATTGGTCAGAAATGGCGTGAACATTAACGACGTTTATTCTTTTAAAAAAACGATGCCCAACAAAGTATTTACAATTGGCACCGTAGGTAGGTTAAGTTCCCAAAAAAACCCAAAATTGTTTAATGAAATTGCGGAAAGATTTCCAGAAATCAACTTCATCTGGATTGGCGATGGAGAACTTAAGCATGAAATCACTTCCAAAAACATAGAGATTAAAGGTTGGATGCCTAGAGAAAAAGTTTTAGAACTGGTTAGCTCGTTTGATATTTATATTCAAACATCGTTGTGGGAAGGACTCCCTTTTACTATAATTGAAGCCATGGTTTTAGAAAAACCTATAATCGCAAAAAATGTTATTGGAAACAAAGACGCGGTTAAAAAAGGATATAATGGCTTTTTATGTACTTCTTTAGAAGAATTTATAACATCCATAAATATTTTAAAACAAAATAAGAAATTGACCAAGGAAATGGAAATTCATTCCGGTGTAAGAGCCAAGGACCTTTTTGATAGAGATAAAAATTTCAAACTGCTTTATCAAATATATAAATCTAAATTAGAATGAAATAAATTGGTAAATTTAGGTTAGATCAGAAAATTTAATGAGTGATTTAAGAATTATCAATCTTATTGAGATTTTTAAAGATTGTTTTGACGGTATTTGCTGGATTCAATTAATCTACTTTCTAAAATAAGTTAAAAAAAAATGCTGAAGAATTCCTTTTTGCTTCTGTACTATGTAATCGATTAAAAAAGGAGTTACCATTATTATAACCAGAAGAAAAACATCAGATTTCGTTTTAAAACTTTGTACTAATCCTAGAAAAACATCTAAATTAAAACAAACAATCCTATAAAACAGCTGTTGAGCAAGGTTATTGAATACTGATTATGTGAGTTTAACCCCTTCAATTTCGTCGTAACCTATTTTCTTATAAATTGCAATTTAAGTGTTTATTGACCCCAATGACTCATAACCAATGACAAAATTGCAGCCGTTTTCTAATGCATTTAATCAGATAAACATAAGGTATGTCTTATTTTTACACTGTAGTAATTTCCGTCTATTTTAGAAACTTGGTCTTTGGTTTTAAATCCAATTTTATTTAACGAATCCAAAAACTTGTCAGTTACGTACTTACTGCTTTTTATTGATGTTTTAACCCCTATAAAAAAAACTAATCTTTTAAATTTCGATTATTAATTAAGCTGTTAATTTTTTCATTAGTAGTAGATGTTTATCTGCATTCCATTTTTCCATTGGTGTTATGCGTCCCAACAAACCGTAAAGCCTTCTATTGTTATAAAATTTCACGTAGCGTTTTAATATTTGTTCTATTTCTCCAAAGTGTTGATAATCAACCCTCTTAAACACTTCTTTTTTTAATATCCCGTGATAGGCCTCAATGTGTGCATTCTCCTCTGGTGTTGCTATGTGGGTAAACTCTTGTTGAACTCCTATTAGACCTAGATACTCGCGTACTTTTCTTGCAATAAATTGGCTGCTATTATCACTTCTAATAACCACATTATTAGGATAATCGTAATTATCAAACAGCTCGGACAGTAGCGCTATAACGTGACTTTGTTTGATATTAAAGGAAAAATAGTCCTTCAATATTTTACGTGTGTGAACGTCAATAACAGAGAGCAGATAGGCGTTTTTACCCACACTTGGTATCCAGACCATTTTTATATCCATCTCTAGGCATTCTAGCGGTCTAGAAGTGTAAACCTTTCTAAACTTTACAAATTTACGTCCAGAACCACTTCTATCTATCCTATTATCAAGCTTCAATAGACCTTCTTCCTTCATAATTCTATAGAGCTTTTTATGGTTGATAGTATAACCATCTCTAGTCAAATAGCTGGTCATCAATCGATATCCACAATCTATAAATTCGTGGCTCAGAATATCCTTCACCGAAGCTACAACAGTATCCTGAGACACCAAGCCATTGTTTTTGTGAAAGGTTTTTTTGGAAGGTTTATTACCTTTTTTCCCACCAATAGGGACTCTATAATAACTACTATGCACCATACCTACTATCTTAATGATCTTAGCTTTACTGATGTTGTATCTAAGAAAGGTCACATCTACTAAATCTTTCTTGGATCGGACGTCCCAAACTTTTTTTTTAAAAGCTCTCGCTGCACTTCTAACTCGATCTCTCTATCGCTGAGTAACTTTCGTAGAACTCGATTCTCCTCTTGAGATTCCTTGAGTTCTTTACTGTTAGTGGCATAGGTGACTTTTAAGCCTGCTGCTCCTTTGAGCTCAAACTTGTTCTTCCAACTATAAAATGTGCCAGTACTTAAGCTGTATTTACGGCGGACTTCAACAATACGTATTTCTTCGGAAACTGATAGTATTTCTAACTTCTGCTCTAAGGTCCATTTCTTGTATTTCATATCTCAAATATATTAGTTTTGAAATTTAAAATATCTGTCCGAACTTATTGGGAGCTAAAGTAATTAACGCAACACTGGTTATCAAGAAAACAAACAGGAACAAGAACATTTTAGATTCAATATGAAATAATAAATGAGATTGTACTAAAAAAAACTCCCATTAATACGAGTTGGATATCTTCCTTTTTAACCTTCAAACCTCTAACATTAATTTAATGTTAGAGGTTTGAAGGTCTACCTACCGAACAAATATAATTATCCAGCCAAGTTTTTGAAATACTCAATTTTGGTATATTATTTATGGGTTAAATTGAATTTGATAAGACTACAACTTTATTCTCTAAATATCCAACCCTTTTGATGGCTCTATTCTTTTCTGAGTT
>NZ_PJBS01000351.1 GCF_002836055.1 Psychroflexus sp. MES1-P1E | reverse complement strand
CTATGCATACAAAAAGCAATCACAAAAGCCAGATTACTTTAATTAAACAGAAGAAATGGATTTTATCCCGAAAATGAGCACAATAAAGTTTAGTTAAAGACATGACCTAGTTAAGTACGGATGAGCACGCTTAAGTTATTATTAGATTCTTGGCAAATGAAATCTATGAGGCTTTTGGAATTGGTTTTGTTTCCTGCTTTTGTACGTATCACCTTTTTAACGCAATCCTTACAAAACTCTAATTTATTCCAACCTTTTCATGAAAAAGACATTGTTTTTCGCGCAACAATTATAATTCCCTCAAGCTCCTCATGTGAACCTTATTTACACACATTAACATTGTCAATTCTGTATATTTTCTTCTGAAAGAGTTTTAATCGTATGTCCTGTTTAAGACATTCGCTTTTCTTATAAAGCGTCTGCTTTTTTCCATATCGTTTTTAGTTATAAAACTAAAGCTCACGTATAAAATCAGTGAAATGGAAATGCCGATTACGGCTTGTGAAATCGAGGCTATTTCCCAGGCAACAGGAAAAGGAGCACCAAGAGCTACCAGGAGATTATAACTAGAAAACACCAACCCGAACAACATAGAAATAGTAGCTGCTGTAGCGGTACCCCTTGCCCATAAAAATCCGAGGATAAGAGGTATGAATGCTCCGCTAGTTAAAAAATCAGATCCTATCCATGCGATGGTTAAAACAGATTTTATTTCTAAAGCTATCAATAAAGCGATGGCACCAACAATAAAGGTAGAGATTCTTCCTACAGTAACGTTATGAGCAGCACTCGCCCCAGGATTTATATACACCTTATAAATATCCAAGGTTAAAGAAAGCGCGCCGGTATTGATAAGAGAATCCATGGTAGACATAATTGCCGCACTTAGGCCTACAAAAAGAAGAGCGCTAATTACTGGATTTGAAATATTACTAATCATATTGGGAACAATTCCACTTTTTGGAACGCTTTCATAAAATACAGAAGCAAACATGCCTGTATAAGTCACCATAAGATAGAGTGGAATAAAAGCGAAAAAACTAATGATCATCATCTTTCTGGCGTCTGTAGATTTCTTTGCAGCAGAAATGCGTTGCCAAATATTCGCCTGAATCATCCACGAGGTACCAAAAGTTATAACATAGGCCAAATTATCAGAAACGTCACTAAAAAATGAAGTGTACCCACTTTTATTATTGAGAAGTGCTGTTGCTTTTACAGCTTCCATACCGCCAGACTGGGTATAGGCCGTATAAAACAAAAATATACCGGTAAATAAAAAGAATACAAACTGAAGTAAATCGGTGAGCACCACGCCTTTAAAGCCGCCGAATAAGGAATAGGTCAATACGATTAGAGTCCCTATAATAGCACCGGTTTGATAACTGAGATCAAAAAACGCCTGGAAGAATTTACCCACAACAATGACTTGAACTGTTGTTGCAATTACCATAAAAATGATAATAAAAATAGTAAGTAGTAGTGAAACTGTGCTGTTGTAGCGCTGCTTCATAAGTTGTGGTTGCGAAATAGAACCTATATTTCTAATACCTCTCGCAAATAGAAACAAAAGGGCAGTTGCTATCAATACAGGTACTCCATAAATCCAAAAAGAGCTAATGCCATTTCTGTGAGCATGATCTACAAGATCTATAGCAGAACCACCGCCCCACCAAGAGGCTATAAAAGTAATGGCCAATAACCAAGCAGGGAGTTTTCTGGAAGCCAAAAAGAAATCTTCACTGCTTTCACTTTTTCTATTCCAAATACCTACGGCGATGATTCCCACAACGTAAATTATTAAAAACAGGATACTAATATTTGTACTTTGCATATTTATTCACTAAATGAGATTTAATATCTTATTATGTCTACTGCCTGAATTGAATTCATCCAAGCTATCTTGTTTTAAAAACAAGGAAGTCGGATTTTTCTTTAAGACTTAGCCTTGTGTCACATAATTTTTTGAAAACATCTAAGGAGTGTGTTATTTAAGTGCATATTCATTTACTGTGATATAATTCGGGTTTATCCGTCATTTTAGGAATAAGGTGCATATTCATAAAAGCTTCAATACTACGGACTAATTCCTAATATTTGTTAGAGTTTAATAGTTTAATAGTTTAATATGTGGATATTTTTTCATTCGCAGTCCATTTTTTAAACGAGCAGAGTTGTAAATTCGATCATAGATAACAGAGCCACAAAGAGGGCGTTATTTGTAATAAATATTGGGGTTCTCAGCACTATGGGTTAAGAAATAAATGCGCTCATCAGTGCAAATCTTGTGAAGTTAGACAGACTTTGAAAAGCGGAGCATGACTGGAAAATCCGAACACTTACTTTATGATTTGGTATACGACCATTTCCCTCTAACAAAAAAGGGGTTTTCAAGCAAAGAGGTTCAACGACAATTAGGACTAAAGTCTTACTAACCTGTATAGGAAGAGGTACATGAAATTAGAGAAGTGATGAGGTAAAGAGATGACCTATACACACTTGAGGGAATGATTGAGGCTAATGAAGGGTATTTCTCTGTTGAAGCTTCGCAAGTGACAAAGAATGCTGGACAGGGAATTAAAACAAAATCTAATGTGATGGTACTACTGTAGAGCACTATCCTTGAAGGTTTAGAGACTGAAAAAATAGAAGGGCAGTGCCGCTGTTTTAAAGTTAAAGTACTTGAAGACCAAAAAACAAGGGTACTGATCAAATGCTAAAAAAAATAGTGATGAAGAAAAATCTATAGTGTTTTCAGACAAAAGCACATTCTATATGAATATAGCGTAAGTATGCATATGACTGAAAAGTCAAGCGAAAGACGGCAAAGGAAACACTGAAGGGTACACATTGCCATTGGAAACGCAAAATAGACTTACAGAAGTTTCATAAAATAAAGCAGAAGTATTTTTAATTATTTCTCAATGAGTTCATTTACAAACTCGATAGGAGGTATTTTGGACAGAGACTATTTGACAGGTTAACTTTAATAATACGTCATGTTTATTCACCCATAAAAAGGCTTCTTTTAAGGTCTCGATCTGACCAGTTTTAGCTTGTTTTTAATACTAATACCAAATTAAACCTATAATGTCGCAATAAATCGTTTCTTTTTCGCCTGCTTTTTATCAAAAATAATTACCGTAGCTAAGGCTATGCTAATTATTTTAAACTTCAATCAATCAAAAAATAATTCAATTTATTTATACGACATTATAAATTTAATTTGGTATTATTGTGGTGTCTACAATTCCATTAACTAAATTTTGAGTTACCTTTTACCAGCTTTTACAGACTAATAACTATGACTATTTTTGAGTCTACTTTTGGCAAATTCTAACCAATAAATTTTTAAATCCACTTATGAATTATTGTTTTTAAATCTGCAGTTTTTGTCATTTAGCCATTTTTAGAATCTACCACTGCTTGATCAATTTTTGCATTGTAGTGATTTATACTTATAGGATTTAATTCTTCTTTAATGAGTTCAGTTTTTGTTCTTGCCATAATTTTGAAGACCCCTTATATTTTATTCATTCTTAAGTTTTAAAATTTATTGAACAAATGATATTTTTCTAGATTCTAAATCCATTTATTTAATTTTAATTGATGTACACGTAATTATTAATTCTAAAGACTTTTCGTGACGTTGACTTCAGTTTACCTAAAAGCATCACTTGAATTTTACTATCTTATTTTTCCTGAATTTTAGCATCCTGTTCAAATGATTTCTTAGCCTTAAAACTAATTAACTTTCCCTATTATTGCTTAACTTACAGCAAATTCAGAAGAAAAAACAATGACGAAAAATATATTAGGCAGTGAGTTATTAGCATGCTCCTACGATCCTATGACTGGGGCTTTCCGAGATGGGTTTTGTAAATATTCCGATCTTGATCCCGGTCTCCATATTGTTGCGGCAAAAGTGACTGAGGGATTTTTAGAATGGAACAAAGCTAGAGGGAACGATCTGTTAAGCCCTAAACCGCAGTGGAGTTTTCCAGGGTTGAAACCAGGAGATTGGTGGTGTATTTGTATGGGAGTATGGTTGAAAAGCAAAGAAGCAGGACATCCTCTTCACCTTCGATTAGAATCTTGTAATGAAAAAATGCTCGAGTATATCTCCTTGGAGACCTTGAAAGCTTGGGAATATAAGGAGTAAAAAAAATCCCCTTTTGAAATGATTTCAAAAGGGGATTAAACTTGTATTTAACAACTACTCGTTTTTAGTTTTTTAAAGATTGCATGTCAATGACAAATCTGTATTTGACGTCTGAACTCACTATTCTTTCAAAGGCAGTATTGATGTTTTGCATATCGATCATCTCCACATCGGAAACAATATTATGTTCACCACAGAAATCTAACATGTCTTGAGTTTCTTGAATTCCTCCAATAAGAGAACCTGCTAGTCGTTTTCTTTTTACGATTAAAGCTCCGCCATTCACTCCTTTGAGTGGCTCAATGGCGCCAACTAAACACATGGTTTTATCTCGTTTTAGTAAGTTTAAATATGGATTCACATCATGACCTACTGGGACAGTGTTTAATATAAAGTCGAATGAATTGGCATGTTTCTTCATGTCTTCATCATTTTTAGAAACCAAGACTTCATCTGCTCCAAGGCGTTCCGCATCTTCACTCTTGTTTGGTGAAGTAGTAATCATAACCACATGTGCACCAAGCGCATGAGCGAATTTAATCCCCATATGTCCAAGACCTCCAAGTCCAACAACACCTACTTTATCTCCTTTCTGAACGTTCCATTGTTTTAGTGGTGACCACGTTGTAATACCAGCACATAATAAAGGAGCTACTGCTTTTATATCTAATTTTTCTGAGACATTCAATACAAATTTCTCGTCTACTACGACTTCTTCTGAATAGCCTCCAAAAGTGTGTCCTCCTAAATGTTTGTCAGGACTATTGTAAGTCGCTGTCATTCCATTTTCACAGTACTGTTCTAAGCCTTCATCACAAGCTTCGCAGTTTTGGCATGAATCTACCATACATCCAACTCCTACTTTTTGCCCTTCTTTAAATTTTGTAACCTCTTTTCCAACCGCGACAACATGCCCTATTATTTCATGACCTGGGATAACGGGATATTTAGAATTTTTCCAATCGTTTCTAACTTGGTGTATATCACTATGGCAAACACCACAATAATCTATTTCTATATGTATATCATTAGGAAGAATTTCTCTTCTTTTGATGTCTAATTGTTTTAAATCTGCATCATTGGCTTCAGCGCCATAAGCTTTTACTTGACTCATAAATTTTTATTTTCTTCAATATAAGATGTATTCGGCAGTTTTTATAATTTTTGACTTCGATTTAACCTAAACACTAAATCTTTATTAATTTCTTTTTTCTGGTATATTATCTAGAAGTTCGAAGGCTAATATGGAGACGTAAGTTGTTTTTGAAATTTATTAATTTGCCTTCAAATATAATTTATCATTTTGCTAAAGAGATTTAAACTCAAAGGATCTAGGCGTTATTTTTTGCTTTCTAGATTGGATAGCTCTAAAAATTATTATTATTTACTCGTTTTATTTTTATATTAGTAACTTTTACCATAGTAGTGTATAATTTTGAACCTGTACAAAACCATAACCACAAAAATCTCTATCGATATAGTGATGTATATTTGAAATATGTTTTCTATTTTGCTCAACAAAAATTAACAGATGAAGTCTAAAACGTTTTTATTGCTCATTACCTCTGTATCTGCACTTGGTGGATTTTTGTTTGGTTATGATACTGGTGTTATTAATGGTGCTCAATACTTTCTGAGTCAACACTTTGACTTAGATCCAGCTTTAAAGGGTTGGGTCGTTGGGTCGGCCTTAATAGGTTGTCTTGTAGGGGCTCTGAGTGCGGGTTACTTAAGTATGAAAATTGGTAGAAAGTATTCATTAATAATTTCTGCAGTTTTATTTACAATTTCAGCATGGGGCTCAGGCCTACCTTCTTTTTTACCTGATTCAGTTAGCTTATTGGTGGTTTTTAGAATTATAGGTGGACTTGGTATAGGTATAGCCTCTATGTCTGCTCCTATGTATATTGCTGAAATCGCCCCTTCACACAGGCGTGGAACTTTAGTTACTTTTTATCAGTTGGCTATTGTCATTGGGTTTTTCGTAGTCTTTTTGGTGACATACTTTATTGGTGATAAGTTAAGTGTCGCTGAGAATATTTCTTTTGGCTGGCGACGAATGTTTTGGTCGGAGTTAATTCCTAGTAGCTTGTTCTTGGTTCTGTTATTTTTTGTCCCTAAAAGTCCTAGATGGTTATACCTGATGCAAAAACCTGAAGAAGGGTATAGTACTCTTTTAAAAATCCATGGTAGTGAATTGGCTAAAAAAGAAGCTCACCAAATTCAGGATTCAATAGATCAAAATCTAGAAAAGCCTAAAGTCAACTTTTTTTCGAAAGCAATTTTAGGTATTATATGCATAGGGACTATATTTTCTATGTTACAACAATTTACTGGGATCAACGCCGTGTTATATTATGGCTCAGATATTTTTGAAAAAGCTTTAGGTTTTGGGAAAGATGATGTTATTGAACAACAAATTCTTTTAGCTTTTATCAATTTGATCTTCACTTTTATTGCTATGTTCTCTGTAGATAAATTTGGAAGAAAACCTTTGGTTTATATTGGATGTGTAGGAATGATAATTGGATTTTCTTTACTCGGTATTAGTCTTCAGCAACAAAGTGTTGGGTTGGTTTCTCTGATAGGCGTATTGCTTTTTATCGCTTCTTTTGCGATGTCGATGGGACCTGTAGTTTGGGTTTTGCTTTCCGAGATGTTTCCTAATCGAATTAGAAGTGCAGCCATGTCTATTGCTGTTGCAGCTCAATGGGCTTCGAATTACGTTGTATCACAATTTTTCCCTGTTGTTTCTGAAAGTGAGACCAATATGAATAGCTTTTGGAATGGATCATTACCCTATTTTATTTTTATAGGATTTATAATACTTATCATAGTGTTCACTTACAAATATTTACCAGAAACCAAAAACAAATCACTTGAAGAGCTTGAAGATATTTGGGATTAAGACTTACACTCTTTACAATGTTAAGTTTCGTGTATCCCTACATGTTTGCTTATTCTTTTGCTTTCTAGGATCTAGTTATTCTCAGGAATTGCCTCCTGTTCTAAGTTTTTCCCCTAAAGACTATCAAGCTGATAACCAGAACTGGTCCATTACACAAGGAGAAAATAAGCACATATATATAGCCAACAATAAAGGATTATTGGAGTTTGATGGGGAAGCATGGGCCCTATACCTCTCTCCTAACAAAACCATTCTTCGTTCCGTTTTTTTTCATGACGATAAAATATATTCAGGGAGTTATCGGGAATTTGGATTTTGGGAAAAACAGTCTACAGGTGCTTTAGTCTATAATTCACTATCTCTAGATATCATTGATTCTATTGGTACAGATGAACAATTCTGGACTATTGAAAGGCTTGAAGACTGGATTATTTTTCAATCTCTAGATCATATATATACTTATCATACTGATAATAAGACCGTAGATAAAATCCCTATTGAAGGTTCAATTTCAAAAATGTTTAAGCTGGAGTCAGATCTTTATTTTCAAATTGTAAATAAGGGGCTTTTCAAAATTGAAGATGGCAACCCTCTATTGGTTTCAGATCATGTTTACTTTACAACTAATCGGATAACGAATCTTTATACCTATAAAAATCAAATCTTGGTGCAAACCGAAACAGAAGGTATCTATACATTAGAGAAAGCTCCTCAATTGTGGCCTTCAAATTCTACTAGTCTTAATACCTTTAATGTATATGCTAGTTTACAAAAGATTGATGGAGGTATTGTTTTAGGAACGATTTCCCAAGGCGTTATTTTTCTCACTCCCGAAGGTCGTATTACGAATCAAATTTCACAGCAGGAGGGTCTTACCAATAATACAGTTTTATCTGTTTTTGAGGACAAAGACAGAAATATTTGGCTTGGACTCGATAATGGTATTGATTGTGTTAATATAAACTCTCCAATCAGTGTTTTTAATGATGATAAAGGAATTTTAGGCACCATTTATACTTCCATCGTTTACCATAATCGTCTTTATTTAGGAACAAATCAAGGTCTTTTTTATAGAACAGTTGAAAGTCCTGGCGACGACTTTCAACTTGTGAAAGGGTCCAAGGGTCAAGTATGGGCTCTTAAAACCATCGATGGTACTCTTTTTTGTGGCCATAACAACGGGTCGTTTGTCGTTGGAGATAACTACTTTGAGCAACTTTCGGAGTTACTAGGTACATGGTGTTTCAAGTCGGTCCCAAACCAGCCACGTCTCATTATACAGGGTAATTATTCAGGGTTGAGTGTTTTAGAGAAGGTGACTGGTCAATGGCAGTTTCGTAACAAAATCAAAAATTTTGACGTTTCATCAAAATTTGTTGAATTTATATCACCCAATGAAGTTTTAATTGATCACGAATACAAAGGCGTTTATCGCATAAGCTTAGATAAAGACTTTACTCAAGTTTCTAAAATACACCAATACGTAGATCTAGAAAAAGGTCTATATTCTAGTTTGGCTAAATTTAAAGGTCAAGTGTATTACGCCCAACAAAAAGGCATTTGGAAATTTCAGATGGATACTAATACTTTTCAAAAAGACAGTTTACTAAGTCAGATGTATTCTGAAGAAACGTATTCTTCTGGAAAATTGGCAGTTACTGATGGAGAAATTGGGCTGTGGAGTTTCAATAAAAATAGTGTAGATTTTACTTTACAAGGTAAATTGAATGAGAATTACAGGCTAGGCTCCATTCCAATTACATCGGATTCTAGAGGAACGATGGCCGGTTATGAAAATATTCTTCAGTTAAGTGACGATGAATACTTATTAGGCTTTACACAAGGCTATATGGTCATTAATTATGATAAATTTTCTAAATCAAAAATTGACCAACCTCTAAATTTAACTACTATAAAGTACTGGGAAAATGGAAAAGAACCAGTGTCCTTGGCTAAAGATAAACCAGCAGTATTAAAGAATAAGTTTAATAACATTCATTTTAATTTTAGTGTACCACATTTTGAAAAATATTTTTCTTCTGAATATCAATTTCGGCTTAAGGGGTTTATAGAAGACTGGACTGCTTGGGGGGCAAAAAACGAAATGACATATAGTAATCTGGCTTCTGGGGATTACGAATTTCAGGTGAGAGCAAGAATCGGAGAGAGTTACCAAAAGAGTTCTAAATCGTTTATTTTTACTGTAGAGCGTCCTTTTTCTTTTTCAAACCTTATGCTTATTGTTTATCTTTCAACTTCAATTGTTTTCTTTTTAGTGATTCACACTATTTATAAACGCTATTATAAAAAACAAAAAATTGAACTAAAGCGGAAAGCTAACCAAGAATTAGAACTCAAAGAACTTGAAAGTGAGCAAGAACTTATGCAAGTCAAAAATGAACAGCTCAAACAGGACATAGAAACCAAGAATAGAGAGTTGGCTGTTTCTACGATGAGCTTAATTAAGAAAAATGAATTTCTAAATTCAATAAAAGAGGAACTCCAAAAATCAAAACCATTACAAGCTTCTTCTAGGAATGTGATTAAGATTATCGATAAAAATATCAACAATTCAGACGATTGGAAGATCTTCGAAGAAGCTTTTAATAATGCAGATAAAGACTTTTTGAAAAAGATGAAATCTAAACATAATTCTTTAACGCCAAATGATTTAAGACTAAGTGCCTACTTGCGTTTGAATTTATCGTCCAAAGAGATCGCACCGCTTTTCAACATATCTACAAAAAGTGTTGAAGTGAAACGATATCGTTTGCGTAAAAAAATGGACTTACCACGTGAAATTGGCCTAGCAGATTATATTTTGGAAATTTAGAACCAATACAATAGCCAATTTCAACTCTACATCACCACTACACATGGCTTAAAATTCGCAAAATATAACGTTGTAGTTAAAAATTTAACAGCTCTATTTAGCTTACTACAATCAGGCGGTGAGGGGCTGTTAAAATTCAGAAAACCTTAATTTTAACAGCTTGTAGTTTTTTTGTAATTCCTAAAAAACTAATTGTGACGTACTTAATGTTAGATTTACTATTAAACAAACAACAGATATGATTAAAAATTTTTTGTTAACGACGTTTTGCTTTTTCTCTCTTTGCGTGTTTTCGCAGGTGAGAGATATTGAAGGCAGTGTGGCAGATAAAGAATCTGGGATGCCTTTATTAGGGGTGAACGTTATTGTAGAAGGTACTTCACAAGGGACAACCACAGATTTTGACGGTAATTTTATACTGCCCTCGGTCCAAGAGGATGCAACTCTAGTATTTTCCTATTTAGGGTTCAAAACTTTAAAAATAAAAGGTGCAGGCCAAACCCAATTTGATGTTAAATTAGAATCAGATACCGAAGCTCTAGACGATGTGGTCGTTATTGGATATGGTTCTAGTAGCAAACGAAAAATCACTGGCTCTGTTTCTACCGTTAATTCTCAATCTATTCAGGACCTTGAACCCATCAATGCTGCTACTGCACTTCAGGGGACTTCTGCAGGAGTAAGTGTAACTCCTCAATCTGGTGCACCTGGAGCAGAATCTAATATTAGAATTAGAGGAGTATCAACCAACGGAAACAGTTCTCCGCTCATCATTTTAAATGGCGCTCAGTACGATGGAGGTTTAAATTCTATAAATCCTCAGGATATTGAGTCAATAACTATCTTAAAAGATGCACAGGCTGCTATTTATGGTTCCATAGGGGCCAATGGGGTTGTCCTTATTGAAACCAAAAGAGGAGAAAGAAATCAGTCCGCAGTGGTGTCTTATAATACTTACGTTGGTTTACAAGAAACAACAAGGGAATTGTCTTTATTGAATGCCAACGAATATGTGTTACTGACCAATGAAAAATATGCTAACGCAGGTCTGGATTTACCATACACTAACCTTTCTCAAATTAACAATAATACAGATTGGCAAGGTCAAGTTTTTGAAACGCCTACAGTCATTAGCAATAATGTATCTATAAGAGGTGGGTCTGAGAATACCGATTACTCCTTTAGCGCATCTCATCTAGACCAAGGTGGTATTGTTGCTCCCGACAAATCTAACTTCAAGAGAACCACAGCCAGCATCTCCCTAAACACAGATGTGAGAGATTTTTTAAATGTAAGTGCTAACGTGTTTTTTACAAACAATAGATCTCAAGGCATAAATTCATTTGGACTTGGGTCTGTTCTTTTTAATGCTATTAATATTGCTCCAGTAATTAGTCGGAACCAGAATAATTTGGATGGCACTATAGATTTGGGAAACGAAGTGGTTAACCCATTGGCACAAATCAATAATACCTTCAACGATTTTGAGAGCAATCGATTAAGTGGTTCTTTTAAAGCTGAATTGGAATATGTCAAGGATTTTAAATTAACTGCTAGATATGGATTCAATTCCTCTAAATTAAACAATAGGGAGTTCTTCCCAGAGTTTAATTTTGGTAATGGAAAGGTATTTAATCGTCCTTTTAATCAAGTTAATCTCAACCAACAAGATTTCTACGATTATACCTTTGATTTATTTAACACCATCGAAAAAACGTTCTTCGACGATTTAGACGTAAACTTTACACTAGGAACAACAGTTTTTAGAGCCCATGGCGAAGGACTTTTTGCCTCTAGAACAGGAGTCCCTAGAAATAGCTTTCAGTTTGCAGATTTAGATACTGCTATTGGAGTCGGCGATAACCAGACCAATGGTTCATTTGTTAGCGAATTCAGAAGATTATCTTATTTCAGTAGAGTTGAGTTTTCGTATTTAGATCGCTATCTTTTATCAGGGATTATACGACGTGATACATCTTCCAATTTTGGGCCAAATAATGCCTCTGCATGGTTCCCTTCAGTTACTGCGGGTTGGATTATGACTGAGGAGGATTTTATAGGGACTAGTGATTTTATCAATTTTGCAAAATTAAGAGGGAGCTATGGTCAATTAGGAAATGATCAAATTGGTAATTTTCTTTTTCTTTCAAGACTCAACGGTGAAGCGACCTATGTTTTTGGAGAAGACCAAAGTTTAACAGAAGGTCAAGCTTTAGGTCCTCTTGCTAATCCAAACGTTAAGTGGGAAATTTCAACAAAATTAGACCTTGGACTTGATCTTGAATTTCTAAACAGGGACTTACGAGTAACATTTGATTACTATAGAAATGAAAGAGAGGATTTGTTAATACCTAGTATACCAACCTCTGGTATTTTTGGAACTTCCGCACCAGGGAGTTTAGCTCCTACAATTAATGCAGGTACTGTTGTAAATAAGGGTATTGAATTGTCTTTAAACTATAGTAAAGAAGTTAATGATGATTTCTCCTTTAGTGTGAATTACAATTTGAGTACTGTAGATAATGAAGTTACCCAAATAAACGGAGCACCATTTCTTGAAGGTGGACAGTTTAGTGTAGGACAACTTCCGCCCTCAAGAATGGAGGTTGGTCTACCAATAGGTTATTTTTATGGTTTAAAAACCGATGGGATCTTTCAGTCTCAAGCTGAAGTAGAGGCACATCCTTCTCAGGCTTTACTTGGAGCAACGGCAAGACCTGGTGATATAAGGTTTGTGGATGTAAATGGTGACGGGGCAATAACTCAAGATGATAGAACCTATATTGGAGATCCTATCCCTGACGTTACTATGGGTTTTAATTTATCTTTCAATTACAAAAACTTTGACTTTAGTGCATACTCATTTGCTAATCTTGGTAGCGAAATTGTAAGAAATTTTGAGCGTGATCAAGTTAATGTGAACATGCTAAGTCGGAGATTAGATCGTTGGACGGGGCCAGGTACTTCCACTACAGAGCCTAGAGTTTCCGCAGGGGCCACAGCCAACAAATTATTCTCAGACTATTTTGTTGAAGATGGTTCTTTCCTTAGGATCCAGACCATCTCCTTTGGATACTCTTTACCTACAGAGGCTTTAAAAACTGTAGGGCTCACTTCTGTGAAAATCTATGCAAAAGTAGATAATGCTTTTACGTTTACAGAATACTCAGGTTACGACCCAACAGCATCTACGGGTGCACCAATAGGGGGAGGAATTGACTTAGGTTTTTACCCCCTCCCTAGAACATATACATTAGGACTAAATGTTAAACTTTAATACAGAACAATGATGAACACTTTTTATAATAAATGCACATTGATTTTAATAGCATTTGCTTTGGTATCCTGTAGTGATGATTTTGTAGATGTAGATCCTCCTTTTCAATTAACTTCTGAAACATTTTTTGAAACTGAAGATGATTTCCGAAATGCTCTAGTAGGTGCTTACGATCTTTTGCAAGCGACATACATCAATGTGATACTTGGAGAAATAGCATCTGATAATGCAAATGCTGGAGGAGAAAGTGCTACAGACGTAGTGGGATGGCAGCAAGTGGACAGAATGATTCATACTCCGGTAAATGATGATATCGATAATGTCTGGGATTTTAATTTCGCTGGAGTGTATAGAGCGTCTTACATTATTGAAAATAAAGATAAGATAGACTTTGACGGAAAAGAACAGATTATAGCTGAAGTCCGCTTCTTAAGAGCTTATTTCAATTTTGAATTAGTGAAATGGTTTGGACCTATTCCCATTAAACCAGAAGGGCGCTTTGAATTAGGAGAAGAGACTTCTATACCAAGAGCTTCTGTTGAAGATGTTTACGCCTACATTGAAAATGACTTGAATTTAGCAATTCCAAATTTATCTCCACAAGCAGTTGAAGTTGGACGGGCTACCAAAGCTTCTGCTCAGGCTTTACTTGGCAAAGTACATTTATTCCAGGATGAGTTCGGCTTAGCAGCAGCTCAACTTAACGAAGTAGTAAATTCAGGCTTCCGCCTTTATGGGACTGTACCAGAAGAAGATGTTTTAAATCTATTCGAATATGAAGCAGAAAATAGTGCTGAAGCTGTATTTGAAATTCAATATACAGGTACGGAAGGTGCTGGTTTTGATTGCCTCCAGTGTAGTGAAGGAAATGTGATGGTTGGATTTAGTGGCGTAAGAGGGTATGATGGCCCGCTTTATGAATCTGGCTTTGGATTTAATTTGCCTACACAAGAAATGTTTGATGCTTTTGAAACTAGCGATTTACGTAAAGAGTTAAGTATTTTAGATATTGAAGCCTGGGCTGCAGATACTGGAGCCATTTTTGTCATAGGAAATCAAGATCCTCAAACTGGACATACAGGGTATTACAATAGAAAATACATTCCTCGACAAAATGAAAATTTAGGAGATGCTAATTTGACACAGCCTAATAATTATAGAGCTATACGTTTTGCAGATGTTTTATTGATGGCTGCTGAAGCTTTAAATAGGGGAAGCATCAATGATGTTTTAGCTTTAGATTATGTAAATCAAGTAAGAAATAGAGCAGGCTTACCAGATATAAATGTTTCTGGAAGTCAGCTTACAGATGAAATATACAGACAAAGACGCTTAGAGCTAGTTGGTGAGGGACATCGTTTTTTCGATTTGGTAAGAACGGGTAGAGCTGCTCAACAGATAGAAGGCTTTACAGCAGGGAAAAATGAAGTTTTTCCAATACCCCTAGAAGAAATTCAATTTTCTCAAGGCAATTGGGAACAAAATCCTAACTACTAAAAAAATAAACATGAAAAAGCATATTTATATACTTTGGCTTAGCATCATCACAGTGTTCACCGTGGGATGCTCGGAGGATGAAGGCCTCCAAGAGGTGACTATAGCACCACCCTCCAATGTCGAAGCTAAAGTCACGCTATCTCAGGACAATTCGGGTAATGTAGAAGTCCTTCCTACTGCGGAAAATGCCAATACTTTTTTTATTGATTATGGTGATGGAAGTCCAGTTTCAGATACATTGAGCTCTGGAGAAACGTTCTCCCATATTTATTCAGAAGGAAATTTCGATTTGACCATTGTGGCCTTAAATGTATCAGGCCAAATTACCGAACTTATAAAACCAGTAGAAATTTCGTTTTTACCTCCAGAAAATTTAGAGGTAACGGTTGAAAAAGATGCAAATAATCCATTTTTAGTAAGGGTAACAGCTTCAGCCGACTTGGCTAATGGATTCGAAGTGACCTTTGGTGAGGAAGAATCAGAGGAGCCAATGCCTTTTGAGATTGGTGAAACAGTAGAATATACCTATACTACTGTTGGAGAGTTTACTGTAGAAGTGACAGCCCTAAGTGGAGGAACAGCTACCGTTTCGGTATCAGAAATTGTGGTTGTTACCGATCCTTTAGTATTACCTATCGATTTCGAATCGGAAACTGTCGATTATACTTTTTCTAACTTTGGAGGTGGAGAAGGAGCAGGAGCTCCAATCATAGATAATTCAGATCCTAATGAAATCAATACTTCGGCTAAAGTAGCTAGTTATACTAAAGTAGAAGGATCTCAAACCTTTGCAGGAACGACAGTAACACTTAATGAACCTATAGATTTTTCGGGAACGTCATCTATAGCTATTGACGTCTTTTCTCCTCAAGCAGGATTACCTGTTCTTTTAAAAGTTGAAAATGGAAGCGACGCAACTATATTTTCAGAGGTCCAAGAAAGCACAAGTGTCTCCGGAGAATGGGAAACTCTAACTTTCACTTTTCCCAATTTAGATCCTGATGAAACCTATTCAACATTAGTTCTGTTTTTTGATTTCAATACCTCAGGTAACGGAGAAACCTATTTGTTCGATAATATCGAACTTGCAGATCCATTTATACTGGAACTTCCGATTGACTTTGAAGCTGGTGCAGATTTTTATAATTTCACAGAATTTGGAGGAGCTCCAACCGTAGTTATTGAAAATCCTGATCCGACAGGAATTAATCTAAGTGCCAATGTAGCTAAAACGCTAAAGGCAAATGGTGCAGCAACATTCGCAGGATCTTTTATTGATTTAGCTACTCCAATAGACCTCTCAGTAAGTAATTCTTTAAGAGTTAAGGTATGGTCGCCAATTGTCGATAGCGAGGTTAGATTAAAATTAGAAAGTCTTGAAAGTGATGCCGAAATTGAAGTGGGACAAGTGGTTCAAACATCAGAAGAGTGGGTAGTGTTGGAATTTGATTTTTCAACTGCCGATTTAGGTGAAAATTATTCAAGAATTATATTCTTTTTTGACTTTAATAAAACAGGTACAGGTTTAGAATTTTATTTTGACGATTTAGAATATGCGAACTAAAAAAAGTAAATTATGAAAATGATACATATTAGAAGAACAGCTATATATTTTCTTACAGCTATTATTTCCCTAGTCGCGATATGGAGTTGTCAAGATGACGATAATCAGTTCGGGACTTCAGAAGCTCCCTCCAATTTACAAATTGGCTTTTCTCTTGTTAATGCCGATACAGATAATGAATTTGGAGATGGTAGTGGTTTCGTCGAATTTACATCATCGGCTGATAATGCAATCAATTTCAAGTATGTTTTTGGGGATACCCAAGAAGCACTTGAAACTAACGGAGATATTATTCATACCTACAGTAGAAATGGAGTGAATACCTACACAGCTACGGTTATTGCCTCAGGAAGAGGGGGGACACAAACCAGTGCTTCTGTTGAGGTTACCGTGTTAAGTTTGTTCGATGATCCCGTCACCAGAGCCTTTCTTATAGGAGACAATCCTCCAGAAGATAATAATAATAATCCAGATGCTACAAAAACGTGGTATATAGCTTCTCAAGAGCCAGGTCATTTAGGGGTTGGTGGGGTAAACTTGACCACGCCAAATGACTTTGAAGCTAGCCCTAACCAATTGGCACAATGCCTTTATGATGATTCAATTACTCTAGCAAATGGTCTTAATGGTGCTATTACTTTCAATCATGATAATATAGATCCAGATGGAGTTGGTGTTACATTCTTTCAAAATTCTTTTCTTTCCATCGGTGGTGGTGGTGGTCCAGCTGACCAATGTTTACCTTTTGATGTTTCCAGCGAAAAATTTTTAAGTTTATCTCCAGCGACCTCAGGTTTGCCAGAAGATTTAACCACTGGAACTCAATTCTCAGTTACAGATGGAGGTTTTATGGCATTTTACTTAAACACTAGTACATATGAAGTATTAGAAATTACGGAGAATTATATGTATGTTCGAGTTATTTCTTTGACTAAAGATGGAGGCCCTGGAGGCCCTGAAGCTTGGTATCTCAAATTCACTACTAATCCTGATGGATCTGTAGACGGAGGTAATGGGGGACCTAATCTCTTAGAAACTGAATATGAAAACTTACTCTTTGAAGAGGAATTTGATGTAGATGGGGCTCCAGATCCAAACACTTGGAATATCGAAATCGGTAATGGTGATAATGGATGGGGTAACGAAGAAGTACAATACTATACGGAAGATAACGTGATTGTTGAGGATGGTATTTTGAAAATCACAGCTAAAAGAGAACCTACTAACGGGTTTGACTTTTCATCGACACGTATGACGACTTTAGATAACTTTTCTTATGAATATGGAAGAGTAGAAGTCAGAGCAAAACTTCCTGAAGGAGGGGGGACATGGCCTGCAATTTGGATGCTAGGAGAAAACTTCCCAGATGTCGGCTGGCCTGAAACTGGAGAAATTGACATTATGGAGCATAGGGGAAATCAGCAAGATGTGATTCATGGTTCTTTACACTTGCCAGGTAATTCTGGCGGCAACGCAATTAGTGAATCAACAACTGTAGCCGGAGTTTCTCAAGAATTTAATAATTACACAGTAGAGTGGTCTTCAGAGCGTATTTTATTTGCGGTGAACGATGTTGTGTATCATGAATTCGAAAATACATCTGAGACGCCTTTCAATAATCCGTTCTTTTTAATTTTGAATGTGGCAATGGGTGGAACTTTTGGTGGTGAAGTAGATCCTGCATTTACAGAAAGCAAAATGGAAGTGGATTACATAAGAGTTTATCAATAAATGAAGTACTTAAGATTGATGTATTTGGGTCTTTTGGTATTGTTTTTAGCATGCCAACACTCTCCAAATAGTGAAAAAGACGCCTCAAAAGAAATAGATCGACAGGTCGAAGAACTCCTTTCTAAAATGACTTTAGAAGAGAAAATCGGTCAGATGAATCAATATTCTGGTTTTATGGACTTTACGGGTCCTCAACCCAATGAAGGCAGAGCGGCCAATAAGTTAGAACAGATTAAAAAAGGCTTGGTGGGGTCCATGCTAAACGTTCATGGAGTAAAAAACATCAAGGCTGTTCAAAAAATAGCAGTAGAAGAAAGCAGATTGGGGATTCCGCTAATTTTTGGCTTCGACGTGATTCATGGATATAAGACTGTAAGTCCTATTCCCCTGGCTGAAGCGGCAAGTTGGGATCTAAAAGCCATCCAAAGATCTGCAGAAGTTGCAGCAGAAGAAGCTTCAGCGGCAGGTATCAATTGGACGTTTGCACCCATGGTTGATATTTCTAGAGACGCTCGTTGGGGTCGTGTCATGGAAGGAGCTGGTGAAGACCCCTTTTTAGGAAGTGAAATTGCTAAAGCTAGGATACAAGGGTTTCAAGGTGATGATTTATCTGCGGTTAACACGGTTGCCGCTACTGCAAAACATTTTGCAGCCTATGGTTTTGCAGAGGCAGGTAGAGAATATAACACCGTAGATATTGGAACTTCAACTCTTTATAATGTGGTGTTTCCCCCTTTTCGAGCTTCTTTAAAAGCAGACGTTAAGACAGTGATGAATGCTTTTAATGTGGTTAACGGGGTGCCTTCTACTGGAGATAAATTTTTGCTAAGAGATATTCTGAAAGGGAAATGGAATTTTCAAGGATTTGTGGTTTCTGATTGGGATTCTGTAGGTGAAATGGTTGCACATGGTTTTGCTAAAAATGGCCGTGAAGCAGCTAAGTCTGGAGTCACAGCAGGATCCGATATGGATATGGAATCTTATCACTATATTGAGCAATTGGCAAACCTTGTGAAGGATGGTGAAGTCGATGAAGCACTTATCACTGATGCTGCACGTCGTATTCTGAAAGTTAAATTTGAATTAGGTCTTTTTGAAGATCCTTATAAATATTGTTCAATAGAACGGGAAAAGGAAACAATTTACAATCCAAAATTCAAAAAAGATGTTTTGGATATGGCCAAAAAATCGATTGTTCTCTTAAAAAATGAGAACAATACGTTACCTCTAAAATCTTTAGGACAAAATATCGCAGTGATTGGAGCTTTAGCAGATGATAAAACGTCTCCTTTAGGGAATTGGAGAATCGCTGCGGATGATGGCACCGCTGTTTCTGTGTTAGAAGGTCTAAATGCGTATGATAAAAATAATTATACTTATTCTAAAGGTGCAGATGTGATTACGGGGGAAAAGCGATTTACCCAAGAGCTAACTATAAACAACACCGATAAAAGTGGTTTTTCTAAGGCCATTGCAACAGCTAAATCTGCGGATGTAGTGATTATGGTGTTAGGAGAGCATGGTTTACAGAGCGGAGAAGGTCGAAGTAGAACCCGATTGGATTTACCAGGAGTACAACAAGAACTTTTAGAGGAAGTGTATAAGGTGAACTCCAATATTGTCTTGGTGTTACAAAATGGAAGACCTTTAGCTCTACCCTGGGCAGATGAGCACATTCCCGCTATATTAGAAGCATGGCATTTAGGATCTGAAAGTGGTAATGCCATTGCTGAAATCCTTTATGGAGATTACAATCCTAGTGGAAAATTACCGATGACGTTTCCTCGTCATGTTGGGCAAGTTCCTATTTATTACAACCATAAATCGACCGGTAGACCTAAGCTCCCCTCTCCCGGAGAAGTATTTTGGTCACATTACACCGATGAAAAGCACACGCCTTTATATCCTTTTGGATTTGGATTAAGTTATACCACTTTCGATTTTGAGGAGTTAACAATTGATAATTCATATACCGAAAACAAGACTGTGAGTGTTTCAGTAAAGGTGACTAACACGGGGCGAAAACTTGGAAAAGTCACTACACAACTTTATCTGCAGGATGAATTTGCAAGCGTCACTAGACCCGTTAGAGAATTAAAAGCTTTTGAACAGGTGGAGCTAAACCCGGGAGAAAGTAGAGTTTTAAGCTTCCAACTTCAAGATAAAGAGCTTGGATTTTATAACAACGAAGGTGAATTTTTAATAGAAGAGGGGAGTTTCCAGGTTTATGTTGGTGAAGACTCTCAAGCTCAACTTTCAAATTCTTTTGAACTCTAAAAGTTTTAAAGGAGTTGTCTAATGAGTCTCTATTTGTAAAATTAATATGCTGGTATTGGTCTCCCAAGATTATGTTTGGGATACTAATACTAGTGAAGTCCATTAGGCTAATAGTCGGGTAAATGGTGTGTTAAATTGTACCAAATTAATAAAAAATTAAATTTAAAGACTTCTTAAAATACCGTATGTTTGATAATATTAACTTTATGCTATTCTGCTATGATCACTCTAAAGGAACTTGCTAAGCAACTAAATGTCTCTGTCTCTACCGTGTCCAAAGCACTTCATGATGCTAAAGATATCAGTGAAGGCACCAAAAAGCGTATCAAAGAAGCTGCGCAACTTTATAATTATAGACCCAATAAAACGGCTCTTGCACTTAAAGTTAATAAAACTAACACGATAGGGGTGATTATACCCGATATCTTAAACCCTTTTTTTGCTCAAGTACTTCATGGCATTGAAGACTATGCAACAGAACACAACTACGATACCATTGTTTGCGTAAGCCATGATCAGTTGAAAAAAGAAGCGCAAAGCCTTGATTTATTGATGCAAGGACGAGTGGATGGGTTTATTCTTTCCTTATCTTCAGAAAGTCTAGCTCAGGATGATTTTCTACACATAGATCAAATTGCACTAAATAAGAAAGGATTAGTTTTGTTTGATCGAACTACAGATCAAGTTGACTGCGACAAGGTCGTTATCGATGATAAGAAATCGGTTTATGATGCCACACGAATTTTAATCTCTAAAGGTAAAACCAAAATTGCTTTTGTAAGTAATATCGAGGATCTAAACTTAGGTCAGCTGAGGAAAGAGGGCTATGAAAATGCTCTCAGTGACCATGGTATAGAAGTCAACTATAGCTTAAGTTTAAATCTAACGGGATCTTCAAACCCTCATGGTCTTATTAAAGCCTTTCTGTCTATGCAGGAGATCGATGGTGTCATTTCAGCAGATAATACCTCTTCCCTAATGTTTAAGAGTATTTTAAAATCAGAAAGGCCTGATACCAATTCTGAAATCCCGCTGATTGGATTTTCAGATGAGAAAAACTCACTTTTGAGCTATCCAAGAATTGATTATATAGATCAAAATGCAATGAAAATTGGATCTAAAGCTGCTGAATTACTCATTAATAGACTGGAGTCTAAAGACCTTACCTCGAAGTCTATTACTTTTGAAATGCCTACTGAAATACATCTTTATTAAGGGCTTAACTTTTTTGTTTTTCAGTTTAAATCAAAATTATTTTAAATGAAAATCATTAAAGACTTTGCCATCAAAGTGAATATGTTCGACATGGCCATTGGCATTATCACAGAAATGGCTTTTAGCAAGAATGTTAGCTCTTTGTAAATGATTTGGTTATACTAATTTTAGGAGTGTTGTTAGGTAAAGTCAACGTCAAGGAGTTAAGTGTTATATTAAGATAGGAAATACAACAGGATGAACTGATGTTGCATCTAGCACTAAAATCATCTTACGGTAATTTCAGCCAAACCTTTACAGATTATTTAATCATCACTTTATGTGTCTTAGTAGTGATTAAGGTCTTTAATAGATAACGCCAATTTATTTACACGACATTATAAATTAAATTTGGTAAGAAAACAAAATCTGATGATCAAACCGTTACTGCTGAAATTACTCCAGAAAACATTAAACTTCTAGCGGAAATACGAGATCTGTTGAAGGAACAAAATAAGCTTTAGAAATATTACTTATCAATGATTTATAAAGTAAAACAATCCTAAACGAATTATTAATCTTTAGTATCTTTACTTTTTAAATCAATACATCTATGGGTTTTATCACTGCGAGTGAAATTGCAAAAGGTCTCAATTTATCCAAATTTGGGATACTTGGCAATGTAATGGGGAACTTCATTATGCAGACGACTAGGATTTCAGAACTCAATGAAATTTATGATCAATACGCCCATTTGAAGGGGCTTGAATTTATAGATGCTGTTCTTCTGCATCTCGATGTAGAGTTTGAAATTCCTGAAAAAGACCTCAAGCGCATTCCTAAAATAGGACCTTTTGTTACGATTTCTAATCATCCTTTAGGTGCGGTAGATGGCTTAATACTTATTAAGTTATTTTTAGAACGCCGTCCTGACTTTAAGGTAGTCGCTAATTTTTTGCTCCATCGGTTACTGCCTTTAAAGCCCTATATCATGCCAGTAAACCCATTTGAAACTAGAAAGGAGGTCAAGTCGAGCCTTTCTGGATTAAAGCAAGCCCTAGCTCACATAAAGTCGGGAAGTCCTTTTGGGGTCTTTCCTGCAGGAGAAGTATCGACCTATCAGGAAGGGCGAAGGGTGGTTGATAAGCCTTGGTCTGACGAGGCGATTAAGTTGATTAAAAAAGTAGAAGTCCCTGTGATTCCAGTATATTTTCACGCTAGGAATTCCGCTTCATTTTATCGTTTATCCAAGCTGAATGACGCGCTCAGAACAGCAAAGCTCCCCAGCGAAATGCTTAATCAAGGACATAGACCTATTCGTATAAGGATAGGAAATCCAATTTCGGTAGCAGATCAAAATGATTTACCAGATTTGAATGATTACTCAAGTTTTTTAAGGCAAAAAACCTATTTCCTAGCAAATTCATTCGAAAAGAAATCGCTATTGGAAAATCTCCCTAAGCAGATTATATTTCCTATAAAGCGACAACCAAAGACCATTGCTAACGAAATAGCTTGTGAAGCTCTAGAAAGAGAAGTACAAGCCTGTAGAGAGGAGTCAAAACGGCTTTTGGTTAGTAATAATTATGAGGTTTTTATTTCAGAGCGTAACTACATCCCAAATATAGTCTTAGAAATTGGTAGGTTAAGGGAAATTACCTTTAGGTCAGTGGGGGAGGGAACTAATAAATCGGTAGACCTAGATCGTTACGATGATTTTTATCAGCATATGTTTTTGTGGGATAATCAAGCCAAGAAATTAGCGGGAGCTTATAGAATGGGTCTAGGAAAGGATATCTATAAAAAACATGGAATTGATGGTTTTTACCTCAATGAGCTCTTCAGATTTGAACCCGAATTATATAAAATGTTGAGCGAGTCTATAGAAATGGGTCGTGCGTTTATAACCGATGAGTATCAAAAAAAGCCAATGCCTCTTTTCTTACTCTGGAAAGGAATTGTGCACTGTACGTTGAGGTATCCAGAGCATAAATACCTTATTGGCGGAGTGAGTATCAGTAATAAATTCTCTAACTTTTCAAAATCAATGATGATTGAATTTATGAAATCCAATTATTACGATCCCTATGTGGCTCAATTTGTAAGACCCAAAAAAGAGTTTAAAGTCAAGCTAAAAGATGCTGACAAAGATTTTATTTTTGATTCCACTAAAGCTAATTTAAATAAATTTGATAAAATTATAGATGAAATTGAACCAGGTAACCTTAGGCTTCCAGTTCTCATCAAAAAGTATATTAAGCAAAATGCTAAAGTTGTTGCTTTTAATGTCGATCCACTATTCAATAATTCTGTAGACGGGCTAATGTATATTCTTATAGAAGATATCCCTGAAAGCACCGTAAAGCCAGTTATGGAAGAATTTCAGGCCGAATTGGAACAGCGTAACTCTAATTAAACCGAAACCTATGCCAACATTATTTTCTAAAATTATTTCAGGAGATATACCGTCCTACAAAGTAGCAGAAAACGATGACTTTATCGCTTTTTTGGATATAAACCCTAATGCTAAAGGCCATACACTTTGCGTCCCAAAGAAGGAAGTTAATAAGATTTTTGATCTAGACGATAAGAGCTATTTAAGTCTAATGGCCTTCTCCAAGAAAGTAGCTCATGGGCTTGAGTCCGTTGTAAATTGCAAACGAATTGGTATGGCTGTAGTTGGTCTTGAAGTCCCACACGTCCATGTTCACCTTATTCCGTTACAAACGATGGATGACATGCGTTTTGAAAAGAAAGTGTCTTTAACAGAAGATGAGTTTAAAGAGCTAGCCAAATCGATTGGAGAAAAAATAACTATTTAATGCAAGAGATAGAACGTAAATTTCTAGTCCATTCCGATGTTTATAAGCGAGAAGCTTTTAAAAGTTCAAGAATTGCACAGGGCTTTCTCAATTCTGAAAAGTCCAGAACAGTTAGGGTTCGTACTACTGATAAAAAAGGTTTCTTGACGGTCAAGGGGCTAAGCTCAGCTTCCGGATTATCTAGATTTGAGTGGGAAACTGAAGTTCCTTATGAAGAGGCTAAAGCCCTACTTAAATTATGCGAGCCCAGTCAAATTGAAAAGAGGCGCTATTACGTAAATGTGGGAAAGCACATTTATGAAGTCGACGAATTTTATGGAGAAAACCAAGGATTAACAGTCGCTGAAGTTGAACTCTCTACAGAGGATGAAACTTTTGAGACGCCTGATTGGTTAGCCAAAGAGGTTACTGGTGAGGTCAAGTATTTCAACTCAATGCTTTCTAAAACTCCCTACAAACAGTGGACATAAAAAACTACTTGAAAAGGGAGGTTTTTATGTCCAGTCTTGATAGGTTAGGACTGTGAGTTCTAAACTTATTATTGTTTGTTTTTAGCCTCTATGCTCAAGGTGGCGTGCGGGACTAATATCAAACGTTCTTTACGAATCAATTTGCCAGTCACACGGCAGATTCCATATGTCCTATTTTCAATACGGATTAGAGCATTTTTCAAATCACGAATAAATTTACCTTGGCGAATAGCCAATTGAGAATTAGCCTCTTTATTTAAGGTGTTACTCCCGTCGTCAAACGATTTAAAGGTTGGAGCGGTATCTTCTGTGTCGTTGTTGCTTCCGTTCTTGTAAGCATCTTCGTATAACTGTAGTTGCTTTTGAGCTTTTTCTATTTTGTCTAGAATCAGTTTTTTGAATTCTGCTAGGTCGTTATCGGAATAATATTCCTTTTGTTTTCTTTGTTCTGTCATTTTACGTTTGTTTTTCAATAGCCAAAACGGTAACCACATCATCAAATTCTATCGGTATTCCGTTTTCAACTTTCTCTGTTAGATTTATAGTATTGGTTAGGGTTTCTGTTTTTATATAGTCTAAGTTATCGTGAACAGCTTTAGAAAGAAATTTTCCATCTTGAAGTTTGACAACGATTCTATCGGTCACTTCAAGGCCGGAATCTTTCCTTAAGTTTTGAATTCTGTTGACCAGCTCTCTAGCAATTCCCTCATTTATAAGTTCTTCGTTAAGGGTAACATCAAGTGCCACTGTCAATCCATTTCCACTAGCAACCAACCATCCTTCAATGTCTTGAGAAAGGATTTCAACTTCTTCGAGGCTGATCATAGTAGCTTCTCCATTTACCTGTAGCTCAATCACTTTATGGCTTTCAATGTGAGAGATAGCCTTAGCGTCCATCTTTTGGATAGCTTGCGCTACATGTTTCATTTCCTTGCCAAATCGAGGGCCTAATACTTTAAAGTTAGGCTTGACATCTTTCACGAGAATGCCAGAGGTATCATCTATAAACTCTATTGTTTTCACATTAATTTCAGATTTAATAAGCTCAGCCACTTCAGCGATTTGTTCTTTAATATTAGAGTCCAAAACTGGAATCATTATCCTTTTTAAAGGCTGCCTTACTTTAATCATTTCTTTCTTTCGCAAGGATAAAGCAAGCGATGAGATGCTCTGTGCCATCTGCATCTTGTGTTCTAATTCTTTGTCAATATATACAAGATCTTGTTTTGGAAATTCATCTAAATGTACACTCTCTTTGTGATCCCCATGTGTACTTGATGTTAAATCTTTATAGAGTCTGTCTGAAAAGAAAGGGGCAACTGGAGCAGAAAGCTGTGCAATTGTCTTTAAACAGGTAAAAAGGGTTTGGTAGGCTGAGATTTTATCGCTTTTATACTCTCCTTTCCAGAAGCGTCTTCGACTCAATCTCACATACCAGTTACTCATATTTTCTTGAACAAATTCTGAAATTGCTCGTGTGGCTTTTGTAGGTTCGTAACTCGCAAAGAACTCATCAACGGTTTGTATAAGCGTGTTTAATTCTGAAAGTATCCAACGGTCAATTTCAGGCCGCTTTGATAATTCAATTTCCTCTTCTTTGTACTCAAAATGATCCAAATTGGCATACATAGAGAAGAAGGAATAAGTGTTGTAAAGCGTTCCGAAAAATTTACGTTGAACTTCTCCAATCCCATCTAAATCAAACTTCAAATTATCCCATGGGTTAGCATTGGTAATCATATACCAGCGAGTAGCATCTGGGCCATAGGTTTTTAAAGTTTCAAAAGGATCGGCAGCATTCCCTAAACGCTTGGACATTTTTTGACCTTTTTTATCTAAAACCAGTCCGTTGGAAACTACATTTTTATAGGCTACATCATCAAAAATTATAGTAGCAATGGCATGTAAGGTATAAAACCAACCTCGGGTTTGGTCTACACCTTCAGCAATAAAGTCTGCAGATCTCCAAGTGTTTTCGACCTTTTCTTTATTTTCAAAAGGATAATGCCATTGTGCATAAGGCATAGATCCAGAATCGAACCACACATCTATCAGGTCTGCCTCTCTCTTCATAGGGTGTCCAGAAGGAGATACCAAGGTGATTTGATCAACGATGTTTTTATGTAGGTCTACAGTTTCATAATTTTCATCACTGAGGTCGTTGATATCGAACTTTGCAAAAGGATCAGACTCCATGACACCTGCGTCTATAGCTTTTTGAATTTCTTCTTTAAGCTCTTTTATAGACCCAATGATGATTTCTTCTTTGCCTTCTTCAGTCCTCCAAATCGGGAGAGGGATTCCCCAGTATCTAGAGCGAGATAGGTTCCAATCGTTGGCATTTGCCAGCCAGTTCCCAAAACGACCTTCGCCAGTAGAAACCGGTTTCCAGTTGATTGTTTTGTTGAGGTCGTGCATTCTATCTTTAAAGTCAGTTACTTCAATAAACCAAGAATCTAGCGGATAATAAAGAATAGGCTTATCCGTTCTCCAACAATTTGGATAAGAGTGAACATATTTTTCTACTAAAAAGGCTTTATTTTCCTCCTTCATCTGAATGGCAATTTCAACATCTACAGATTTTTCGGGAGCTTCTCCATCCTCGTAGTATTCGTTTTTGACATATTTGCCACTTAGATGACCAACTTCTGGTCGGAATCTTCCTTTCAAATCGACAAGAGGAACCAAGTTGTCATTCTCATCTTTCACCAGCATCCCAGGAACTTCTGGTCGAGCTTGTTTACAAACCATGGCATCATCTGCACCAAAAGTAGGAGCGGTATGAACTATACCTGTCCCATCTTGTGTCGTAACAAAGTCACCCACGATAACTCTAAATGCGTTTTCCGGTGTGTAATAGGGTTGAGCAAATTTCATTAATTGCTCATATCTAGATTCTGCTAGATCTTTTCCTTTTACAGCTTTGGAAATAAAATAAGGGATTTTTTTATCGCCTTCCTTATAGCTTTTAAGTTCTTCTTCTGAGTCGACTTTCAAAAACTTCTTTTTGAAGAGCGAAGAGATAAGCTCTTTGGCAGCTATAATATTGGTGGGTTCGAAAGTGTATTGATTGTAAGATTTCACCACGACATAATCAATCTTTTTTCCTACGGTAAGTGCAGTATTACTTGGCAGCGTCCAAGGTGTTGTGGTCCAAGCTAAGAAATAAATCTCCCCTTCTATATCGTGTAAGTCTTTTGGTAATGTAGATTTAATAGCTTTGAACTGAGCTGTTACCGTTGTGTCGGTAACATCTTGATAGGTTCCTGGCTGATTAAGCTCATGAGAACTTAGTCCAGTCCCTGCTTTAGGTGAGTAAGGCTGTATAGTATAACCTTTGTAAATCAAACCTTTTTTATAAATCTCGGATAATAACCACCATACGGTTTCCATGTATTTGGACTTGTAGGTTACGTATGGATTTTCCATGTCTACCCAATAGCCTATCTTCTTGGTTAAGTCATTCCATACATCGGTGTATCGCATTACAGCTTCCTTACAGGCTTTATTGTAATCTTCTACCGAAATTTTGGTTCCAATATCTTCTTTTGAAATTCCGAGCTCCTTTTCAACTTTAAGTTCTACAGGTAAACCATGGGTATCCCACCCTGCTTTACGTTTAACTTGAAATCCTTTCTGAGTTTTGTATCTGCAAAAAATGTCTTTAATACTTCGAGCCATCACGTGATGTATTCCAGGCATCCCGTTAGCAGATGGTGGGCCCTCAAAGAAAATAAAGGGTTCTGCGCCCTCTCGCTCATCTACACTTTTCTTAAAAATAGCATTATCATCCCAAAAAGTGATGATATCATCTGCGATTCTTGGAAGGTCAAGTCCTTTATACTCAGGAAATTTGTTGCTCATTTTTGCTCGATTTCTAATAACTCGTAAAAATAAGGATTTTATCTAAATGACACTGCTGTAATTGGAAAATCTAAAATGAACTTTATATTAAATTTTTGTGGCGAGGATAAAGCTAAAAACGATGAATTTATATACTTTAAATTGGTGCAAATTTAGTTTGTAATCCCTAGATGCAAGATTAAAGCCTAAAAAAAGTTGAGGGAGGTACATAGGCCTTTAAACTAGCGGCCTTAAATTCTGAAGAAAAAAGCATCCATAAAAAATATTTAAAATAAAACATCGACGACGTCTTCAATTTTAGCGACACGGAGGATATTAATTTTATAATCGGTTTTAGGAAGCTTGCTCTGTTTAGCGATTAATATGGAGGCGAAACCAAGTTTTTCTGCTTCTATAACGCGCTGTTCCACACGAGTTACCGGCCTTATCTCTCCAGCTAATCCGACTTCGGCTGCAAAGCAAATATCTTTTGAAATAGAAATATCTTCATTGGAAGATAAAATAGCAGCGACGACTGCTAAGTCTATGGCGGGGTCGTCTATACTAATACCTCCTGTGATATTCAAAAACACATCTTTGGCTCCTAGTCGAAATCCTGCTCTTTTCTCTAAAACTGCTAAAATCATGTTGAGTCTTTTGAGGTTGTACCCTGTTGCCGAGCGTTGAGGAGTGCCATAAACAGCAGAGCTTACTAGTGCTTGGATTTCAATCATCATAGGCCTCATCCCTTCAAGAGTTGCGGCAATGGCGGTTCCACTTAGGTGAGTTTCAGTTTTTGAAATAAGCAAGTCTGAGGGGTTGGAAACTTCTACCAAACCTCCTGCTTGCATTTCATATATGCCCAACTCGTGGGTGGAGCCAAACCGATTTTTGTGAGCTCTTAGAATTCTGTAGGCGTAGTTTTTGTCTCCCTCAAATTGAAGCACAGTGTCTACCATATGTTCTAAAACCTTGGGTCCTGCAATACTCCCTTCCTTATTGATATGTCCTATCAAAATGACGGGGACATTGGTTTCTTTGGCGTACTTTATAAGTTCGGCGGTACATTCTCTTATTTGAGATACAGTCCCTGGGGAGCTTTCCGCGTAATCTGTATGTAGGGTTTGTATAGAATCTATGATTAAAATTTCTGGCTCTAAAGCTTCTATTTGTGAGAAAATATGTTGGGTTTTGGTCTCAGAAAGAATAAAGCAGTTGGACTCCTGTTTATCGATTCGTTCTGCACGCATTTTAATCTGCTGTTGACTTTCTTCCCCCGAAACATAGAGGACTTTTTGTTTGAAGCTCAAGGATAGCTGGAGCAATAATGTACTTTTACCAACGCCGGGTTCACCTCCTAGTAAAGTGATGCTGCCAGGGACTATTCCCCCTCCTAAAACCCTATTGAATTCTTGATTGGAAGTCGGAATTCTTATTTCTTTTCCAATCTTGATATCATTGATGCGTTGTGGTTTCGAAATCCTTTTTGGGGTACTGGAGGTGAAGGATTTCCAGGTTTTCTCAGGTTTCTTTTCTATCACTTCTTCTACTAGCGTATTCCACTCTTTGCAGGCATTACACTGTCCTTGCCATCTGGCATATTGAGCCCCGCAGGTTTGACATAAATAGGTGGTTTTGGTTTTTGCCATAAAACTAATATCCAAATGTTTGTATGAGTGCATCTGCTTTTCCTAGCAGAACATCACTGTCTAGGTATCCAGCACTTTCTAGGCCATAAGCCCCTTGATACTCCTTGATAGCTCTTTTTGGCTGGCCAGATTTTTCAAAATAACGCCCTTGAAAGTAGTGGTATAAAACAGTATCAGAAACTTCTCTTTTGGCTAGCCTACTCAAGTTTTGGTAATCATCCCACAGTTCTTTTTCCTCTATAGCATCTGCTGTTTTAAGAAAATCAACAATTCTTATTGGGGTCTCTAAAGCATATAGTTCTTGGATTGTAAAATATCTGTCTTCTAAGTAATTTGAAGGAGATGAAGATGTTAGCAATTTAGATTGGTATTCTAAGTCAGAGATTGGTCCATAGGCTTCGAAAATAGAGTTTAGGGCTTTTGGAATCGCATCTGCTACAAAGCTAAAATGATCTTTATTTTTAAAAATTTCAAAGCGATAATTGACGTTAGGATTGTTACAAATTGATAAGTAGGAATCCACGGTGTTAATTTTGTTTTTTAATTCAGGGATATCGTTTTCTGAAGTGGCTAGGTAGTACCAAATCTTATTGTCAATTTTATCTAATTTTCTTTTAAGCCGTTTAGGTAATAATGGGGTAAAGTCTGGACTGAAGTTTATATAACCGCTGAAAAGAGGGTTTTGTTTAAGAAGGAAAAAGTTTGAAAAGTTGGCCATATAGTCCATGCCTGCAATGATAGTAAATGGAGTAGTTCTGTAGTTGTCGTCTAGATATTTTAAAACTTCTAAACTAATAAATTCATAGAAATCTGCTCCTGTGGATGTGGGCAACTCTTCAACTTCGTCTAGAAGTCCATCTTTACGACGGTGTCCAACTTGATTGATTCCTACAACAATGGCTTCTGGAATGATTCCCCAATAACTCAAATAGTCAACATTGCCTGCAAAGGGTTCAAATAAATAATCACCATCCAAGACGATAAGAATAGGATATTCTTTTTCACTTGCGTTATAATTTCTGGGTAATTGAAGTTTGATTTGTCGAGACTCCTTCAAAATAGATGAATTTACATCTATGTATTCAGTTTGCGAAACAACTTTAGAGGGTTTTAATAAAAAGCAAATTAATAGAATTGAAATTAACCTCATAAGTCTTGGTTTAAATCACAAATGTACTAAAATTATCGTCTATTTAATAGGGGTAAAATTATGAAGGAAAGCCCTCCCAAGACAATCACTAGCGCAGTTTGTGTTCCCCACATCACCCATCCAAAGGCTTCTCCTGTGGCGTTGGAAACACCAAAAGTATTGAACGCTATACCTATGGCGATAGGATACAAGCCTATGCCTCCATTGGTGATAGACATTGCAAAGGCTCCAAAGATAAAGGCGACTAAAGTGGCCTGTAATCCTAAATCCTGTGTATCTGGGAATGCGAATTTTAAGACGTAAAACATACCTAAATAGAGTCCCCAGATAAAAAACGTATGCAGTAAAAACTGCTTTTTTTTCTTCATTGAAAACACACTTTTCATTCCTTTAAAGAGCTCTTCAATGAAACTTTTGACTTTTTGGACTAAGGTATTTCCGCTATTTTTTATAATTCTAAAGCCGATGACAAGCATCAAAATCATAGAAACAATAATAATTCCTCCAAAAAAAGGATTTATATTTTGGTTTTTAAAAAAACCAAAAATTTTATCACTTTGAGAGAGGGAGGCTATTCCTACAATAGAAAGCAGCATGATGAGGTCCACGAGCCTTTCGGTAATGATTGTCCCGAAGGTTTTTTCGAACTTTACTTGTTCATAAGAAGCTAAAGTAGCGCCTCTTAAAACTTCTCCAGACCTGGGGATGCCTAAATTAGCCAAATACCCTAGCATTAAGGACAGGAAACAAGTGTAAAACTTTGGAAAGATTTGAACAGGTTCTAGTAGAAACCTCCAGCGATATGCCCTAGACAAATGAGAGGCAATACCCATAACGAAGGATAAACCAACCCATGTGATATCTACATTTCGAATATTAAACCACAATTGACCGAGTTCTTCCGAGGAAAATTTAGACAAGGAAAACCATACAAGAAATAGGCCTAATGCCATTGGGCCAAGTGTTCTTACCCATTTTTTTATGGCTTTTTTCATAAAGGTTATTTCAATAGATTCTTCTCATTAGGGAAAACTAACTTTGGTTGAAATGTTTTCGCTTCTTCCGGAGTCATTATTGCATAAGCCATCAAGATAAGAATATCTCCAGGCGATACTTTTCTAGCAGCAGCACCATTTAAGGTGATTTCACCACTTCCTCTTTCACCAGGTATTGCATAGGTTTCAAGTCGTTCGCCATTAGAATTATTAACAACTTGTATTTTTTCTCCTTCTACTAGGTTAGCAGCATCCATAAGATCTTCATCTATAGTGATACTCCCAATATAATTGAGGTTTGCACCAGTGACAGTCACTCGGTGTATTTTAGATTTAATGAGGTGTATTTGCATGTTAAAATTAGTTAAGAGCCATATTATCTATTAGTCTTACATCGCCAAGGAATGCGGCTATAAATCCTCTGTAGGCTTCTTTTGGTTCTTTGGTTGTTGTTGGGATAAGGTCTTTTGTTTTTACAATCGAAAAGTACTCCAGCTTCAGTGTACTTTGTTGAAACTTCTTATTGACTTCTCTTTCAATGTCTGGAATACTGTAATCATCAAACATACTTTTTGCTTGAGATAAAGCTTCAAAAATCAATTCACCCTCTTTAAGCTGAGTGTCGCTAAGCCTGAAGTTTCGAGAACTTTGTGCAAGACCAAATTCGTTTCTATGTGTTGGGCATCCTATAACCTCGACTTTCTGCCTGGTGATGTTTACCAGTGTTTTGACTGCTATGAGCTGTTGATAGTCTTTTTCACCAAAAAAGGCTTTGTCTGGGCTAACAATAGCGAATAATCTTTTTAAGACACTACCAACACCATCAAAATGACCAGCTCTAAACTCACCTTCCATATGGTCCACAATGCTGCCAAAGTTATAGGACTCAGATTTAAGGCCATCTGTATACACCTCTTCTACATTTGGAGTGAAAACTAGAGTTTTAGAGTTGTGTTTTTTTAAGAAGGCAGCATCTTTTTCTACATGTCTAGGGTATTTTTCCAAATCTGAGGTGTTATTGAATTGCGTTGGATTTACAAAAATACTAACGACGACGACATCACAAAATTTATAAGCAAAGTCGATGAGGGCAAGGTGCCCCTCGTGAAGAGCCCCCATTGTTGGTACTAGCCCAATAGTCTTTTTTTTATTTTTACGAATCTCCAAAGTTTTATGAAGGGATTCTTTTGATTTTATAACCACAAGTAGTGTATCTGTTTAGGATTTGCAATATTAATATTTTAACGGGAATCCACATAAATTTTTGTAAATTTGTCAACTTTTTGACATTAATCCATAATGTAAATATTTTATGAAAGATAAACGCATTTTATACGTTTCATCCGAGGTTGTGCCTTACTTGCCAGAAAACGATATTTCTTCAACTGCTTTTGAAGCTCCAAAATTGATAAACGCCGCTGGTGGTCAAACGCGTATTTTTATGCCAAGGTTTGGTAATATCAATGAGAGGAGGCATCAGCTTCATGAGGTCATCCGTTTGTCTGGAATGAATTTGGTAATCAATGATTTAGATATGCCCCTAATTATAAAGGTGGCTTCTATCCCAAAAGAGAGAATGCAAGTTTATTTTATCGATAATGAAGACTACTTCAAGAGGAAAGCTACGTTTTCTGATGAAGATGGTGAGTTATTTGAAGATAATGATGAGCGTGCAATTTTCTTTGCAAAAGGGGTTATAGAAACCGTAAAGAAATTGAACTGGTCTCCAGATATTATTCACGTTCATGGTTGGATGTCTTCTTTACTTCCTATGTATTTGAGGCATTATTATGGAAATGAGCCTTTATTTTCTGAATCTAAAATTGTGACGTCTATATACAATCAAAGCTTTGATGGTGCGTTAGATGAAGATATGAAAAAGAAAGTTTTGTTTGATGGAATAGAAGATGATGCTATTGCTCATTTGGATAATCCAACTTACAGCAATATACTAAAAGTTGCAATAGACAACTCTGATGGTTTGGTGATTGGAAGCGAGGAAATTTCAGAAGATTTAAAGGCGTATATCGAAAAGCTAGATCTTCCTACTTTGCCTTACATAAAACGAGAAGAAATGTCAAATGCCTATCAAACCTACTACTTGAAAGATATTTTAAATGAAGAAGAAGATTAATTCTATGTATAAAGTTACCTTAAGAAGTTTAGCCTCAGTTTTTGCTCTAGTTTTGTTATTGTCCTGTGAAAATGAATATTCAGAAGTCGGTATAGACTTTATTAATAGTTTAGAAGTCCCTCCTCCTTACGAGTTGGAAAATATAGTTGCTTACAGCGAAAAATATACTTCGATACAAACCAATGGATTTAATGATTACTTTTTAGGAGGTTACGTAGATCCTGTGTTTGGTATTTCAGAGACTAAAATTCTTACACAAGTCAGTTTATCACAAACAAGACCTGATTTTGGAGAAAATCCTACAATAGATTCAGTTGTGTTTACTCTTCCTTTTTTTAGTAGAGAGATAGAATCTGGAATTTATGAATTGGATTCTATTTACGGAGAGGGGAGTTTCAAAATCAATATTTACGAGTCCAATCAATTCCTTAGAGATATAGATCCTGGTGAAAATGGAGAGTTTGAAGAGAATCAAATTTACTATTCAGATCAGGAGAATGAATTCAGTCCAAATATAGAAAATATGCCTTTGGTTACTTCAGATGTAATAAAGCCATCAGATCTAACAAGCAGCGTTATTCTTTTTGAGAAAATAGAAGCAAATGCTGTTGATACTTTAAATCTTTCTCCAAGGATTCGTATTCAAATGCCAATACAGTATTTTCAAGAAAAAATACTAGCTCCTGCTAATTCTCAGTTTTTAGTTAGTAATAACGTGTTTAGAAACTATTTAAGAGGTTTTTTAATTGAGGCGGAGCAACAACAGCCAGTATATTCCATGTCAATGTTCAATCTTGGAAATGCAGATGCGAATATCACGATTTACTATAATAATGAAACTCAGGTTGAAGAAGAGGACGGAACGACCACAACTGACACCCTTTTTAGCCAGTATGCTTTGAATTTTAGTGGAAATAAGTTGAATTTATACGATAACAATTTCAATGTAGATTTGTCTAACCAAAACATAGAAGAAGGAGAAGAAAATATTTATTTGAAAGGAGGAGAGGGCTCTTCTGCAGTGATCGAACTTTTTACAGGGCCAGACACAGATGGTAATGGCGTGTCTGATGAGTTAGATCAATTAAGAGAAAACAGATGGTTGATTAATGAGGCTAACTTGAATCTTTATCTAAACGAAGAGGTAGCACCATCTAGTAAAAATAGAATTAATAGAGTTTTCTTGATAAATTTAGATGATCGAAGAGTTCTTGAAGATTATGGAAGAGATCCTACAGCTAATGATAATCCTAATATATCCAGACAAGTTCATCTAGGCCCTTTAAATATTGATGAAAATGGAGATCGATTTTATAAAATAAGATTAACCTCTTATATCAGCGATGTTTTAAATAACGACTCAACCAATGTGCGACTGGGTCTTTACGTTTCTTCTAACGTCAACCAAACCAATCTGGTAAATACAAGAAATTCTCAATCAGAGGCTTTTGAGTCTGTTCCAAGAAGTATGTTAGAAACTCCTAGAGGTATTGTCATTCATGGTAATAAATCTGCTGTAGAAGCAAAAAAACTCAAATTAAAAATATTTTATACAGAAACTAACTAAATACTATATTATGTGTGGAATTGTAGGTTATATAGGAAAAGAGCAAGCTTACCCTATCATATTAAAAGGTTTAAAGCGTCTTGAGTATAGAGGATATGACAGTGCTGGCATTGCTATTTATGACGGTAATGACCTTAACATTTGTAAAACAAAAGGTAAAGTGGCCGATTTGCAACACAAATGTGATTCTGAAATTGAGCTTAAAGGAACCGTTGGAATAGGCCATACCCGCTGGGCTACGCACGGAGAACCTAATGATGCAAACTCGCATCCTCATTTTTCTAATTCAGGTAAAATAGCGATTATTCATAATGGAATTATTGAAAATTATGAATCTTTAAAAACAGAATTGCAAAATAGGGGTTATACATTTTCATCAGACACAGATACTGAAGTGTTGGTCAATTTGATAGAAGATATCATGATCAATGAGAAAGTAAAGTTAGGTAAAGCAGTGCAGATCGCCCTTAACCAAACCATAGGGGCTTACGCTATAGCTGCTTTTGACAGAACCAAATCCAATGAGATTGTAGTTGCTAGACTGGGTAGCCCTTTAGCTATTGGAGTAGGTGACGACGAATATTATATAGCTTCCGACGCTTCCCCATTTATTGAATATACCAAAAAGGCCATATATCTTGAAGATGGTGAAATGGCTGTTGTGAGATTAGGAAAGAAGGTGAAGGTTAGAAAGATCAAGGATGATTCATTAGTAGATCCTTACGTTCAAAAGCTTCAATTGAATCTCGATCAAATAGAGAAAGCGGGGTACGACCATTTTATGCTGAAGGAAATTTATGAGCAACCTAGCGCCATAAAAGATACCTACAGAGGTAGAATGCTTGCAGATCGTGGAATTATAAGAATGGCTGGTGTTGACGATAACTTAGAAAAATTTTTAAACGCTAAACGAATTATAGTTGTGGCTTGCGGGACCTCTTGGCATGCCGGCTTGGTCTCAGAATATATTTTTGAAGACTTGGCTAGAATCCCATTTGAAGTTGAATATGCATCAGAATTTAGGTATCGTAACCCTGTTATCAATAAAGACGATGTTGTGATTGCAATTTCCCAAAGTGGTGAAACTGCAGATACGATGGCGGCCATCAAATTGGCTAAAGAGAATGGAGCTTTTGTTTTTGGAGTTTGTAATGTAGTAGGATCTTCAATATCTAGAGAAACCCATGCAGGTGCTTATACCCATGCTGGTCCAGAAATAGGCGTAGCTTCGACAAAGGCCTTTACCACTCAAATTACGATTTTGAGTTTAATGGCACTAAAATTAGGAAAAGCTAAAGGGTCAATCTCCAATTCAGATTATCATATGTATTTGAATGAAATGGAGCAAATACCTTCAAAAATAGAGAAAGCTTTACTGTCCAACGATCATATCATGGAAGTTGCTGCTGTTTATAAAAATGCGAAAAATTGCTTATACTTGGGTAGAGGTTATAACTTCCCTGTTGCGCTTGAAGGAGCGCTTAAGCTTAAAGAAATTTCATATATCCATGCAGAAGGTTACCCAGCTGCTGAGATGAAACATGGCCCGATTGCTCTTATAGATGAACATATGCCTGTAGTAGTTATTGCTACTAAAAAAGGGCATTATGAAAAGGTAGTAAGTAATATCCAAGAAATTAAATCTCGTAAGGGTAAAATTATAGCGGTAGTCACTGAAGGGGATACGTCTGTGAAGAACATGGCAGACCACGTTATAGAGGTCCCCGAAACTCTTGAAGCGCTTACTCCTTTGCTAACGACAATTCCTTTGCAACTTTTCTCTTATCATATTGCAGTTATGCTTGGTAAGAACGTCGATCAACCTAGGAATCTTGCAAAATCTGTAACCGTAGAATAGAATCGATCAATTTTTTATAAAAAAGGTTTCAGTCATAAAAGGTTTATTTAAATAATATATATTTGCAAAAATTTTAAATACGTCTTTTTTAGAAAAGTCATCAAATAAAATCCTTAGTTAATGTCTAAAGTTAAAGGTAAAATCACCCAAATTATAGGTCCGGTTATCGATGTAGAATTCGAAAACACTAAAGACTTGCCAAGAATCTACGATTCACTGGAAGTTAAACGTGAAAACAAATCTGACTTAATTCTTGAAGTTCAATCTCATATTGGTGAAAACACTGTGAGAACCATTGCGATGGATTCTGCAGATGGATTAAGCCGTGGAGTGGAAGTCTTGAGTACAGGATATCCCATACAAATGCCAATAGGTAAAGATATCTATGGCCGTTTGTTTAATGTCACAGGAGATGCTATTGATGGATTAGGAGATCTTCCAAAAACTGGAAAAGATGGAATGTCTATTCATAGAGAGGCTCCTAAGTTTGAGGATTTGGCGGTATCTACGGAAGTGCTTTTTACTGGGATTAAAGTTATCGATTTGATCGAACCTTACTCAAAAGGGGGTAAGATTGGATTGTTTGGTGGTGCTGGTGTTGGTAAAACCGTTCTTATTCAAGAATTGATAAACAACATCGCTAAAGGTCACGGTGGTCTTTCTGTATTCGCGGGAGTTGGAGAACGAACAAGAGAAGGAAATGATCTGTTAAGGGAGATGCTTGAATCTGGAATTATCAAATATGGAGATGACTTTATGCACTCTATGGAAGATGGCGGATGGGACTTGAAAAAAGTGGACAAAGCTGGAATGAAAGAATCAAAAGCGACTTTCGTTTTTGGACAAATGAACGAACCTCCTGGAGCTCGTGCTCGTGTGGCTCTATCGGGCTTAACTATAGCAGAATATTTCCGTGATGGTGCAGGGGAGGCACAAGGAAAAGACGTTCTTTTCTTTGTCGATAATATCTTTAGGTTTACCCAAGCAGGTTCAGAAGTGTCTGCATTGCTTGGACGTATGCCCTCTGCCGTTGGTTACCAACCTACCTTAGCGACAGAAATGGGAGCTATGCAAGAGCGTATTACATCGACCAAAAAAGGATCCATTACTTCCGTACAGGCGGTTTATGTTCCTGCAGACGATTTAACCGATCCAGCTCCAGCAACAACATTCTCTCACTTGGACGCTACTACCGTATTATCTAGAAAAATCGCAGAACTTGGAATTTATCCAGCTGTAGATCCATTGGATTCTACCTCGAGAATTTTGACGAGAGATATTCTTGGAGATGACCATTACGACTGCGCACAACAAGTGAAAGAATTACTTCAAAAATATAAGGAATTACAAGATATTATCGCCATTCTAGGGATGGAAGAATTGTCTGAAGAGGATAAGCTCTCTGTGTCTAGGGCACGTCGTGTACAACGATTCCTTTCACAGCCCTTCCATGTGGCTGAGCAATTTACAGGTCTTAAAGGTGTGTTGGTCGATATCAAAGAGACGATCAAAGGATTTAATATGATCATGAATGGTGAATTAGATCATATTCCAGAAGCTGCCTTCAACTTGAAAGGCTCTATTGAAGAGGCGATTGAAGCAGGTGAAAAAATGTTGAACGAAAACTAGTCTGAAACTTAAGCACATGCATTTAGAAATAGTAAGTCCAGAGCAAATTATTCTAAGCGGCGAGGTAAAAACCGTCAGCGTTCCAGGAATCAATGGAGAGTTCCAGATGTTGGATAATCACGCACCCGTGGTTTCTGTCTTAAAAAGTGGATCTATAAAGCTAGACTCTTCTGTAAACTTACCTAAGGGTTTAAAGGATAAGTTTTATCAAGAAAATTCAAAAATGTGTTTTGATATTTCTGGAGGTGTTATTGAATTGAACGATAATAAAGTTGTTATTCTTATAGATTAAATGACTTTGGTTTTATAAAAAAAAAGCGCTAATCTTTAGGTTAGCGCTTTTTAGTTTTTATAAAACAAATAGCCTATAATTCCATTTCAGGAATATCTCCTTCCACGATTAAATCTCCTTCGGTTGCTTTTTGAATAGCCTCTACACTTACTCCAGGAGCTCTTTCCAAAAGTCTGAATTTTTTATTTACAATATCAAGTACCGCCATATTGGTCACTATTTTAGTAACGCATTCAACTCCTGTTAATGGTAAAGAACAGGTCTTTAAAAGCTTAGAGTCTCCAGCTTTATTGGTGTGCATCATGGCAACAATTATTTTTTTTGCAGAGCCTACAAGATCCATAGCGCCGCCCATTCCTTTCACCATTTTACCTGGGATTTTCCAATTGGCTATATTTCCATTTTGAGCGACCTCCATCGCTCCTAAAATGGTTAGGTCAACGTGTTGACCGCGTATCATTCCAAAGCTGAGAGCTGAGTCGAAAAAACTAGCGCTAGGCAATGCCGTAATTGTTTGCTTTCCAGCGTTGATGAGGTCTGCATCTACATCTTCCTCCCTTGGAAAAGGCCCCATTCCCAATATTCCATTTTCGCTTTGGAATTCTAATTCAATGTCGTCTCTTACATAATTGGCTACGAGAGTAGGTATACCAATACCCAGATTTACGTAAAAGCCATCTTGGACTTCTTGGGCAATCCGTTTTGCAATTCCATTTTTATCTAACATAAGTCTTTAGTTTCAAAAGTTGATTTTTAAGATTGTGTGGTTCTCTGTTCAATTCGCTTTTCGTAGTGTTCTCCCTGAAAAATACGCTGAACAAAAATACCTGGAATATGGATGAAATTAGGATCGAGTTCACCGGGTTTTACAAGCTCTTCCACTTCCACAACAGTAACTTTAGCAGCTCCACACATTAAAGGGTTAAAGTTTCTAGCGGTCCCTTTAAAAATGAGATTACCAGCTTCATCCCCTTTCCATGCTTTTACAAACGCAAAGTCAGCTTTGAAGGCCTCTTCCATGATATGAGGTTTTCCATCAAAATCTCTAACTTCCTTTCCTATGGCTACTTCGGTGCCATATCCAGCAGGGGTATAAAAGGCAGGAATACCATTTTGAGCAGCTCTACATCGCTCAGCTAAGCTGCCTTGAGGAATTAAATCTACTTCTAATTCACCGCTGAGCATTTGTCTCTCAAATTCAGCATTTTCTCCTACATATGAAGAGATCATTTTTTTTATTTGTTTTTTCTTCAGAAGTAGCCCAAGTCCAAAATCGTCAACACCGGCATTGTTTGAGATGCAAGTCACGTCTTTCACATCGCGTTTCACAAGTTCTTGTATGCAATTTTCGGGAATACCACTAAGGCCAAAGCCTCCAAGCATAAAGGTCATTCCATCGTGAACGCCCTCTAAAGCTTTGGTAACATTATTTACAGTTTTATTGATCATGAGTTTATTAATTTAGGTTGAAAATACAGAATTTTAAAACGCTTTCCAATTTTATAGAGCCTGTTGAGTGAACATAACTCAATCAGGTTAAGTTTTAAAATCATCAGTTTTAAGACTGTTTAACATTCAGAAGGTGGTAAGAAAATGTAATTTTGGTAAAAAAAACACTCTATGTCTGGATTCAAAAATGATCTTCAATTTGCTTCAAGTCCGTATCTATTGCAACATGCAGAGAATCCTGTGCATTGGGTAGAATGGAGTCCCGAAGTTTTGGAGCGTGCTAAGCAAGAAAATAAGCCTGTTTTGATTAGTGTTGGCTATGCCGCTTGCCATTGGTGTCACGTTATGGCTCATGAATCTTTTGAGGATAACGAAGTAGCCGAGCTAATGAATAGGCATTTCATTTGTATAAAAATTGATAGAGAAGAGCGCCCAGATATTGATCATATTTATATGGAGGCGGCTCAAATGTTAACAGGTCGTGGAGGTTGGCCGCTCAACGCTTTTGCCTTATCAGACGGCAGACCTTTTTATGCAGCCACCTATTTTCCGAAAGAAAACTGGAAAAAAGTTTTGTCAAATATCGCTAAAGCCTATTCTCGAGATTATAAGTCTCTTCTGGAGACTGCGGAAAAGGTAACAGACGGTATACAGTTGGCTCAAGAATTAAGTGCAGTAGAAGATGGAGACGTTCAGTTTTCTAAAAAAGAATATCAAGACCTAATAATCAACTGGCGAAAAATAGTAGATGGAGATCGCGGGGGTTTTAGGGGGGCTCCTAAATTTCCAATGGCTAATTCTTGGCAGTTTTTACTCCAATATTATGATTTTACCAAAGACCACTCGGTTCTAGAGATGGTAGCTAAAACAGTAGATGAAATGGCTCTGGGAGGTATTTATGATCAAATTGGTGGCGGATTTTCAAGATATTCTGTGGATGCTGAATGGTTTGCGCCACATTTTGAAAAAATGCTTTACGATAATGCTTTGTTGATTAGTTTATACGCAAATGCGTTTAAGTTGGCGCCTAAGCCTTTATACAAGCAAGTGATTTCAGATACTATCAATTTCGTGAGCAAAGAGCTCATGAGCGAGGATTATGGGTTTTATGCATCTCTAGATGCCGATAGTGAAGGGGAAGAGGGAAAGTATTATGTGTGGTCTTATAAAGAACTTTCTGAGGTGTTAACCGAAGAAGAATTAAACCTAGCTGAAAGCTTTTATAATGTGACTCAGCGAGGTAACTGGGAATCATCCAGAAATATTTTGTTTAGTCAACAAACCCCAGATTCTTATGCGAAAGTTAAAGATTTAGTCCCTGAAAAATTTAAAAGTGATCTAAATCAACTGAGGTATAAATTATATCAAATTCGTTGGGAGAGGACTCATCCTCCGTTAGATCATAAAATCATCACCTCATGGAATGCGATGATGATTACTGGATTGGTGGATGCCTATATAGCCTTAAAAGAACCTGAATATTTAGACTTAGCAGAAAAGAATGCGCAGTTTTTATTAGCGTCTATGGTTACTGAAAATGGAAAATTATTACGAACCAAAAGTTCAAACTCTAAATTTATATATGGTTTTTTGGATGACTATGCTTTTTTGGTGGAAGCGCTTATTAAATTATACCAAGTAACTTTTAATATCCACTATTTAACTACAGCTAAAGATTTGGTGAACATCTGTTTAGACTACTTTTTGGACTCTTCAACAGGACTGTTTTATTATTCATCGACCAAAGGAGAGCAGCTTATTTCAAAAACCTTTGAAATTAATGATAATGTGATTCCTGCTTCCAACTCGTCTTTAGCTAAATCTTTGTTTTTGATGGGGCACTTTTTTAACGACTCTACTTATACTAAAGCATCAAAGAAAATGTGGAATCAGGTCAAATCAAAACTCCACAAATCGGGACCTTATTATGCCAACTGGCAAATTCTGTCTGGGTGGTTTTCTCATCCCTTTTATGAAGTAGCAATCATGGGGAAAGAGTCTGAAGTAAAAGCATTGGAGCTTCAGCATAGCTTCTGTCAAAATGCTATTTTCTTGGGTGGACACCAAGAAAACTTGGCCCTTTTAAAAGGAAAGACACCACAAAACACTTTGGAAACTATCATATATGTCTGTGAAAACAAAACGTGTCAACAGCCTACTACACATGTTGATATTGCCAAAAAACAACTAGAAATCAAGGGTTGAGGTTAATCCTCGTACATCTTAATAAGGGTTTCACCTTTCATGGTTTTAGACGCTCTAAACATCCCTGGAGTATTGAATTCCATGACCATGTTTCCTTTGTTGTCAATACCTATGATGCCGCCTGTCCCCCCCATATCGGTAAGTTTTTTTTGGATCACGCGTTTTGCTGCTTGCTCTAGACTGATGCCTTGGTATTCCATAAGTGCAGAGATATCGTAAGCAACTACACCTCTAATAAAATATTCGCCATGACCCGTTGCAGAAATGGCACAGGTTTTATTATTGGCATATGTACCAGCACCTATGATAGGCGAGTCTCCAATTCTTCCATATTTCTTGTTGGTCATTCCTCCAGTTGAGGTGCCAGCGGCTAAGTTGCCATCTTGGTCTAAAGCAGCACAGCCAACAGTCCCAAACTTTTCATTGCTCAAGAAAAACTTATTTCCATCATAGACCCCTTGTTCATTTGCTTTGGAATCTTTCAGTGCTCGCTTTCTATTGTCTGTTATAAAATATGAGTTTTCTACAAATTATAGTCCATTTAACTTGGCAAAGTCTTCAGCACCAGAGGCACTTAGCATCACATGATCGGATTCTTCCATGACTTTAAAAGCGAGGTTAATGGGGTTTTTGATATGTTGTACACCAGAAATAGCTCCTGCATTTCTGGTTTTTCCATCCATTATCGAAGCATCTAATTCGGCAATACCATCGGCATTCAACACGGCTCCTTTTCCAGAATTGAATAGAGGAGAATCTTCCATGATATTAATAGTTCTTTGGACCGCTTCCAAAGCAGTACCTCCTTCAGAAAGGATGAAATGTCCCTTCTCTACAGCTTCTTTTAATTTATCCTCATAAGCTCTTTGCAAAGAGTCTGTCATGTATTCTTTTTTGATAACACCAGCACCACCATGTATAACAATGCCAAATTTCGGGGGTTTAGGGGCGTTTTTTTCTTTGTTAAGCTTTGGGGTATCGTGACATGCGATAAGTAATATACTGACAAGTAATAAAAGATAATTTTTCATGACATTATAAGTTTAATGAGTAATCCAATGTTGATTTTTATATTGATACTAAGTTAGACTCTGGGAAGCATTATTAGAGGCATTGCAATCTTTTTTATTCAGAGATATCTAAACTTGATTCCACAAGGGCAATAGCCTTCCAAAATTTTATTCCCTCTTTATTGAGCAGTAAGTTTTCTGCGGAATTGTGAGCTTTCAGCTCAGCTTAGGCATCTTTATTATTTATGGCAACAACTTCTACCCCAAATTTTTCACAAAGGGCCACAGTTCCTTCAGAAAACCTATAAGTTTGCAAATGCAGAACAATATCGTCAGTAATATGACCTTGAGCGAAGATAGAAAATATGTCAGTAAATTTATCTGAGTTGGTCGGCTTTTGACCTTAATCCTTCCAACAAGTTGTAACACAAAATAACTTAAGTCCGTCGTAATTATTATCAACTAAATTTATGCATCTATATTGAGTATCATGCTTAATATGGTTTATTATATTTGTTTTAATTTTTATATTATTGCAGAAAACACATTTAATTAATACTATCAATATATGTCAACAGAATTTAATGAATTAAAGCAGATACTGGATTATTTTGAATCTCCAGTATTCTTAGTTCGGTATTCTGGTAAAGATCTTAAAGTAGATGGGTGTAGCCCAAAATTTAAAATGCTCTTTGATTGTCTAGGAAGAAAAGATGAAACAGTCAACTTGCCATTATTTTTATCAGAAACTTTAAGAGTCGATAATAAATCTTTAAAATTCATTGAATCTCAATTAGAGTCACTTTCCGAAAAGCCAGCATCAACAGCAGAGTTTGATTTAAGCTTTAATCATAAAGATTTTTATTTTAAATGTGAACGCATTGGGATCAACAAGACTCCATATTTCTTTGTTATAGTCACTCAACGCTACAAAGAGAGACCCTTCTTTAATAAAACCCACAAAACTTTAGATGTAGCTTTTTTTCAAAGAATTTTCGAATCTCTTCCCTTAGGCATTGCAGTTAATAAAATAGACGACAATACCACTGTTTACGTCAATAAAAATTTTGAAGACATCTATGGCTGGAAAGCTGAAGACCTTCAAAATGTATCAGAATTTTTTGAAAAAGTATATCCAGAGGTTAATTATAGGAAAGAGATTTCGGAAAGAGTCTTAAGTGATATTGATTCTCGAAATCCTGAAAAGATGCAGTGGCAAAATTTAAAAATCACCACAAAATTAAATGAGGTAAAAATCGTTGATGCTAAAAACATCCCTCTTTATGATCAGAATCTTATGATTTCTACAGTGACGGATATCACTGAAAGTTATTATGCGAGGGAAGCACTGGAGCAAGCAAAAAGCAGGTTTGACCTTGCCTCTCAAGCTAATTCAGATGTGGTATGGGAATGTGATTTAAAAAGCGATAAATTATACTGGGGTGACAGTTTTGAGGGCATTTTTGGTTACAAAAAAGGAGGCGATATAGTTTCAAAGTCTTTCTGGGAATCTAAGATCCATCCTAATGACATCCACACTTTTTTAAATAGCTTAAAATTAGCAAAAGAAGATAAAAGTTTGAATAAATGGACGTTTGACTATAGATTTTTGAAAAAGGATACCTCCTATGCTAATGTAAGAGAGAACGTGATTATCGTCAGAAATAAGGAAGGGGAGGCTACTCGACTTGTTGGAGCCCTGCAAGACATCACTAAAGCGGTAAAACGAGAAGACCACCTGGGTCTTTTAGAAAAATTGGTAGCAGGAGCAAAAGATGCCATCTTGATGACCAAAGTCCACAACGACAATTTTCTAGACTCAGAAATTATTTATGCTAATTCGAGTTTCCAAGAGTTATTTGGCTATGATAGTTCAGGCATCATTGGGAAAACCCCACTCGAGTTTTATGTGACCGATAAAAATAAAGCAGAATTTACAGATTTAAATAAAAAATTGAAAAATTGGGATCTAGTAGAAATCGATCTTTTAAATTTTACAAAACAAAACGTAGAGTTTTGGAACAATCTATCCATCACTCCCATCATGGATGATCAGGGCTGGTACACACACTGGGTAGTGATCAATAGAGATGTTAATGACCTGAAGAATAGTATAATAAAGCGTCAGCTTCTCACGCAAACTCATAAAATATTTACAGAAAACATACCGCTAAACGCTTTATTAGTAAAGGTACTGCAAGAGATAGAAAATCAATTAGGGTCTTATGTGAATGAGATTTGGCTTTTAGATCCTTACTCAAAAAAATTAACCAAGTCGGTAGCGCTTAAGGGTAGAAAGGTTGTCGATTTGGAAAGCGATGACACTAGTATATTTTACAAAAGTGTTATAGAAAAAATATTTAAAGCGAATCAACCTCTTATCACTATTCATCAAGAAAATCTATATTTGGAAGATAGCATAGATATTAAACTGAGTTATGCCTTCCCAATTCAGTCTCATGGTTCCATCTTGGGAGTGGTGCACTTAGGCTTCACACATGCTTATTCTCGAGAACATAGCCTTCGCTCTGTTTTTGATGATTTTTCTATACAGTTGGCTAATGAAATTTCTAGAAAACAAGCTGAGAATGAATTAACTAGTTTTTTTGAATATGCCCCAGATTTTATGTGTATCGCTGGAAAAGATAGGTATTTAAAAAAAATAAATAAACGTGCAACCGAATTACTCGGCTACAGTGAAGATGAGTTTTTGTCTATACCTTTTTTAGAGTTTATCCATAGTGAAGACCAAAACGAAGCTCTAGAAACCCTTTCTGCCGCTATTCAATTGCCAGGAAAACAGTATTCAAAAATACGTTTAATTTCTAAAAATAACAACACCCTTTACGTCTCTTGGACTTTGTTTCGCCTAAAAGATAGCGAGGATGTCTTTTGTGTTGGTAGAGATATCACAGGCAAAGAAAGGCTAGGAGAGTTACTTGAAAAACGAATGTACTCTCTAAAATGGTAACTTGGGAAATTGATTTTGAAAACAATAAAACGTATTTGAGTGAAAATGCAAAGCACTTGCTCGGTCTAAAAGATAGTTTTGTCGGTGAGGTATCTGAAATGAATTCACTGTTAAATTTGAATCAAGACCTAGCTAAACTTCAGTCTACAAAAGTTGAAATAAAACAAAATGAGGAGTTTGATACTCAGATTAACCTTCCTAATGGTACAAATAACTGGTTTCGAATTGTCGTAGAACAAGAATTTAAGAATAACATTCTAGTCAAGTTGTTTGGATCTTTACAAAATATACACGGCTATAAGGAGTCTTTATTGAAAGAGAAGAAACTCCTTCAGGAAAAGAATCAGATTCTAGCTAATATTACTGACGGTTTTTTAGTAGTTGATGAACAATGGATTGTTAAATACTGGAATAAAAGCGCTGAAGAGATTTTATCTGTGCATAAATCAGAAATTCTGGGAAAACATTTATGGGAGGTTTTTGATGACTTTAGAGGACAGGCACTTGATATAAAGTACAGAGAATCTATGGAGAAACAAGAAAGCTTCTATTTTGAAAATTTACAGAAATGGTTTGAGGTGAGTGCTTATCCTTCGGAGAAGCAGCTTTCAATCTATTTTAGAGACACAACAGAGAAGAAGGCGGTTGTTGAAGATCTGAGAACACAAATTAAAAATTTTGAAATTCTCTCAGAAACCGTTATAAATGCTGTTTGGGATCTTGATATTCAAAACAATTCTATATTATGGGGTTCTGGGCTTAAAAATCTTTTCGGATATGATCCCAAAGAGTTCAGTGACAGTGAACAAATGTGGTTAAGTAAAATTCATCCAGAAGAAAGAGAAAGGATTCAAATTTCTTTTGAAACTTCACTTAAAGATACAACTGCGGATCATTGGAATGAACCTTACCGTCTTATGAAAAGTGATGGGGCTTATATTTCTGTTTTGGATAGAGGAGCTATCATTAGAGATGATCGAGGAAAAGCTTTAAGAATGGTTGGAAGCTTGCAAGATATTTCTGACATAAAAAAGCAGAAGACTAAAATCGTACACTAAATTTTTGAGATGGTTTTCCCTTTAAAACAATACTTTTAAAAAAGGTCTTTAATTGCCTCTTTTTTAGAAAATATGCCTAATTTTGTTAACATGAATTAATCTGAATTTTAAAGTTGATGAAGGTATAACTTCAACAAAATATTCCCTTAAAGTCACATTAATATGAAAAAGCCACTGATTCCAGATAATGAAGTAGAACGCTTAAAAGACTTACAAAGCCACCAATTACTAGACGATCTTCCAGATGAAGATTATGATTTGATTACAAAACTAGCTTCAGATATTTGCGATACTTCAATATCACTTGTCACACTAATTGATTCCAAGAAACAAGTCTTTAAATCTAGGCAAGGAACAGATTTGAAGGAAACCTCAAGAGATATAGCCTTTTGTGCACATGCTATAAATACTCCAAAAAAATCACTTATTGTCAATGATGCTAGTTTAGATGAAAGATTTAAAGAAAATCCTTTAGTTACCAAAGATCCAAAAATTGCTTTTTATGCGGGTATCCCTCTTATGAGTAAGGAAGGCTATGCCTTAGGTACATTGTGCGTTTTTGATCACAAACCTAAAGTTTTATCTACATCACAAATACAAGCCCTCAAATCTCTTGCAAAACTAGTAGAACGCCTGTTTGAGTCTCGTAAGAAATCTTTAGAGTTAAAAAAAGTCTATTCTCAATTGGAAGCTCAAAAGAATCAAACCGAAGAAGTTGCTTATTCTATAGCTCATGATCTTAAAAACCCTTTAGATAGCATTCAGGGATTTTTAGAATTATTACAAAGTGATACAGGAACAAGTCTTGGTGAAGAGGCTCTGCAATACATCAACTATGCCAAACAAAGCACTCATAAAATGACAGGGCTTATCTATGAGATACTTGCTTTTGCCAAATTGACTTCACAGAAAGATGTCAATGAGCGTGTAGATGTAGAGCCAATTATTGAAAGTATTATAGATCTTAATTTACCAATTATCAAATCCAATACTATTGCCATAAACTATTCTGAACTTCCTAAAATTCATACTTCTAAAACTTCATTTTCAATAGTCTTACGGAATTTAATAGGTAATGCTATAAAGTACAGATCTAAAATAAGACCTTTAGTTATTGAAATAAAAATCAAAAAGGAGTCTAATCGATGGGTTATTCATATTTCTGATAATGGTTTGGGCATAAAAGAATCCAACCTAGATAAAATCTTTAGACCTTTTTACAAGGAAGACTCCCAGAGTGATGCTGGAGTAGGGATGGGGCTGGCAGTTTGCAAAAAAATCATCTTAAACTTAGGAGGTGACATCTGGGTAACTTCTAAACTTGGAAGCGGTAGTACGCTTAGCTTCAACCTTCCTAAACAAGTCTTATGAGCCAAAATATTTTTAGTTTATTATAACCCTATTTAAAAACTCAATAAAATAAAAATATGAAATTAAAAGTTTTAAATGTGGACGACGACAAGATGGTCCTTTTTATCTACGAGAAAATGATGGGTCATGCAGACTTTTCTAGTCATCCTAAGTCGTTTTCAAACGGATACGAGACTTTGGATTACATTTCTGAATACAAAAATGAGGATACAAAGTTTTTGATTTTCCTAGATGTAAATATGCCAAACCTTGATGGCTGGCAATTTATGGATAAACTCAAATCTATTGGATTAACCAATTACTGTCATGTTTTGGTCGTTACCTCTTCAATAGATCTTTCCGATAAAGAAAAATCGGAAACCTATCCAGTAGTCATCGATTTTATAGAAAAACCTATTAATATTGAAAAACTAAATCAATTAAAACAGCTTAAACAGCTTCAGCCCTTTTTTGAAAATTAAGAGCGGGCTTTAATCCTTCATCTCTTCCTCATCTCCAGTATAAGCTTCGTATTCTGGATATAAGAAGTTGTTATATGGAAAACGTTTAATATGTATCTTTCTGGCGGTTTCGTAGACTTTTTTTCTAAACTCTTCAATATTTTCTTTCTCTGTTGCCGAGATAAATAAAACATTATCGCCTTCCCGCTGCATCCATGTTTTTTTCCACTCTTCAAGGGTGTAATGTTGATAAGATTTTTCAACCATCAAATCATCTTCTTCGATCACTTCAGGTTCGTAGTTATCAATCTTATTAAAGACCATGATACAAGGTTTATCTTTAGCATTAATATCGTCTAAAATACTATTTACTGATTCGATGTGATCCTCGAAATTTTCATGAGAGATATCGACTACATGTAAAAGCAAGTCGGCTTCTCTGACTTCATCTAAGGTGGATTTGAACGACTCCACAAGTTGAGTGGGTAACTTTCTTATAAAACCTACTGTATCGGTTAGCAAGAAAGGAAGATTACGGATCACAACTTTCCTAACCGTAGTGTCTAAGGTAGCGAATAACTTATTTTCTGCAAAAACTTCACTTTTGCTTATCACATTCATCAGCGTAGATTTACCAACATTGGTATAGCCAACGAGAGCAACTCTTACAAGGCTTCCTCTGTTCCCACGTTGAACAGCCATCTGTTTGTCTATGGTTTTTAGCTTTTTTTTAAGCAAGGTGATTTTATCTCTTACAATACGTCTATCAGTTTCAATTTCAGTCTCACCAGGGCCTCTCATACCAATACCACCTTGCTGTCTCTCTAAGTGGGTCCAAAGACCGGCAAGTCTTGGTAACAAATATTCGTATTGAGCAAGTTCTACTTGAGTGCTTGCGTTACTTGTTTTTGCGCGTTGAGCAAAAATATCCATAATAAGGTAGGTTCTATCGACCACTTTGCACTTGAGTATTTTTTCGATACTTCTTTGTTGACCAGGAGATAATTCATCATCAAAAATAGCAGTACCTACTTGATGTTCTTCCACATAATCTCTTACTTGTTCTAGTTTTCCTTTTCCTATAAAAGTTTTAGGATTTGGAACCTCTAATTTTTGCTGAAAACGTTTTAAAACTTCTCCACCAGCAGTATAAGTAAGGAATTCTAACTCATCTAGATATTCCTTGGATTTTTCTTCATTTTGAAACTGACTAACAATCCCAATAAGGACTGTTTTTTCATAGTTTATATTTTGAGCGTCTAGCATAGTTTATTTTATAAAAGCAAAATTATGAAAAATACTTCAGTTCACTTATCACTTTAAGATATTGGAAATTTAAAGAAATGGGGGTAGACTTTTCTTTTTCTTCTAACTTTATTCACTAAATTTAGCCTTTAAATACTAAAAATTTCCTTAATTCGTTTATTATGAATAATCAAACTTTTATGAATTTTAAAACCTACCTTTTTACTTTCTCTTGTTTAATTTTATCTCTTTCATGTAGTTCAGATGATTCAGGTGAACTTAATGCCAATCAAAATGAATGTAAAATTTCTGGTGGAATTTCTCCAAATCAAGATGGGCTTAATGATAATTTTGATTTGTCTTGTCTTGCAGACCGAACAGGAATCGCCACTTTAGAAATTTTCGACAGAAATGGTCGAAAGATTTATGACAAAGACAATTATAGAGACGAATTTATTGGAGATTCCGATACTGGAAATAGCTTGGTGACTGGGACTTATTTTTATGAGATTGCTTTCGAAATCGAAGATCCCGAATATGGTTTCAGTGTAAAAGGAGCCCTATACATTAACGTAGAACAATAAGTCTTTATAGTTTTGTTGAAGAAAACCCTATCCATGAAATATATATATATACCTTTTTTCGCCATCTTGTGCTTGTTTACTATCACCAACGTAACAGCGCAGCAAGATCCCCAGTATACTCAATACATGTACAATATGAACGTTGTTAACCCAGCTTACGCCGGCTCTAAAGAAAGCCTTTCTGTTGGTGCTTTGTACAGAGGGCAGTGGTCTGGAATTGACGGCGCACCTCGAACATTTACTTTTAATGCACATACCCCTTTAGGAGATGGTTTTGGTGTTGGATTATCAGCTATTAGTGATCAAATAGGACCTGTAGATGAAACTAATCTTTACGCAGATATTTCCTATACCATCGATGTTGGACAAAATAGCAAATTGGCTTTTGGTATAAAAGCTGGAGCAACTCTACAAAATAGTAACTTTACAGATTTATATCTCCAAGATGAAATGGATCCTGCTTTTCAAGAAGATCTTAGCGAAATCTATCCTAATTTAGGTGCTGGGGTTTTATATTATACAGATAAATTTTATTTAGGTCTTTCTGTACCAAATTTCTTAAGTTCTACTCACCTAGAAGTGGATGGAAGAGAATTTGGTTCAGAAAAACAACACTATTTTGTGACAGCCGGTTATGTGTTTGATATCAACGATCATATCAAATTCAAACCTTCTACTTTAGTGAAATCTGAACTAGGTTCAGCAGTCTCCTTTGATGTGAATGCCAATGTCTTATTCCACGATAAGCTTGAAGTAGGCGTTTCCTATAGATATGAAGATGCTATAAGTGCTTTAGCAAGTATAAGATTTACAGATTTAGTGCGGGTAGGGTTTGCTATCGATACAACTAAAAGTAATTTGAACAATCCTTCTTACGAGGCCTTCATTATTTTCGATATTTTCTTTAAGAAGAAAACTTACGTTTCTCCTCGCTATTTTTAAACTCAAATCCACATGATTATGAAAAACCTATTTATACTAAGTATTTTTTGTTGCTTGTCATCAACCATGCTTTGGTCCCAAAACAGCGATACCAAAAAAGCAGATAAATACTTCGAAAGCTTTGCCTATGTCGATGCGATTGATGCTTACGAAAAATTAATTCAAAAGGGAAAAGCTAATGCCTATGTTTATAAGCAATTGGCGATAGCTAATATGAAGACTTCCAACTTCGAAGCGTCTGAACGATTATTTAAGCGTTATCTAAGAAGTAGTCGGAATCCAGAGGCTATAGATTACTTTAATTACGCTCAAACTCTTTTGATTAACGAGGAGTATGATAATTTCAAAAAAGCTATGCTTGATTTTGTCGATAAAGCGCCAATGGATCGAAGAGGAAAGGTCTTTCTAGAAAATCCAGATTACCTGATGGATTTACAATCGATGACCCCAAGATTTGAGTTGAATAAACTCAGCTTAAGCTCGGATTTTTCAGATTTTGGAGCATACGAGTTCGATGGAAAGCTTTATTTTGTTTCAGCAAGGAACGAATCTCGTAAAACATATGGATGGGATAACGAACCTTCTTTAGATATTTTTGTGGCTGAAAATGTTGCGGGGACATTTAAAAATCCAATTGAAATCACAGGATATATCAATACCAAATACCACGAAGGCTCTATTGCTATCACTAAGGATAAATCGACTTTATACTTTACTAGAAACGACTTTTTATACGAAAAGTATAGAAAAGATGACAACGGAGTGAACAATCTTAAAATTTATAAAGCAACATTAGTTAACGGAATGTTCCAAGATATCCAAGACTTGCCTTTTAATGATATTTCATTTTCCAATTCAAACCCAGCCTTAAGCCCAGACGGGAGTCAGCTTTATTTTTCAAGTGATAGAGCCGGAGGTTATGGATCTTCAGATCTCTATGTTGTGGATATTAATGTCGATGGAACTTACGGATCTCCACAAAACCTAGGGCCCACTCTCAATACAGAGGGAAGAGAAAACTTTCCATTCGTCGATGAAGAGGAGATGCTGTATTTCTCCAGCGATGGACATCTAGGTCTTGGTGGCTTGGATGTTTTTTATTCTAAAGTAGATTCTGGTAACTTTACCCCTCCTCAAAACTTAGGTCACCCATTAAACAGTAATGCCGATGATTTTGCGTTTACTTATAATGGTAACGTAGAATTAGGCTTTGTGTCTTCTAATAGAACTACTAATAAAAAAGAAGAACGAACCGACAATATATACCGAGCCAAATTGGTAAGTCCACTTGAACAGACTTCTGTATTGGTTGAAGTTGTAGATGCTACTACTGAAGTTCATATCCAAGAGGCTCAACTTATTTTCTACGATACCACCCAAAATGAATATTCTAGGAGCAGAACGACTGCTAGGGGTAATAGCAGAAACTTTTTACCAACTGGAAAGAAGTTTGATTTGCAAGTGAATGCTGAAGGCTATGAGAGTCAATCCAATTCATTTGAAGTTCCTCAGCTACAAATGGTAATGAGAGTCGCTTTAGTACCAGAGATGACATCTACTGAAGCTGAGATTTTAATTCTTCAAGAACGTATCTTTTTTGATTATAACAAAGCCAACATAAAGCCAGAAGCTGCTTTTGAATTGGATAAACTAATTGAAATTCTTAAAGAAAATGAAAACATAAACATTCAAGTGGTTAGCCATACCGATGAAAGAGGTTCAGGGGCTTACAACATGAAATTATCACAAGACAGAGCTGAAAGTACAGTAGCTTACTTGACCGAAAACGGAGTTGATCCTGAAAGATTATCCTCTGAAGGTAAAGGGAAAAGTGAGATTATAAAAGATTGTATTTCTGGATGTAGTGAGGAAGAACACGAAGAAAATCGGCGTTCAGAATTCAAAATTGTAGACTAATACCAAATTAAATTTATAATGTGGTATAAATAAATTGAATTATACTACCACGCAGCTCAGCACAGGTTTTTTGATTGATTGAAATTAAAAATAATTAGTATAGCCTTAGTTACGGTAATTATTTTTGATAAAAAGCAGGCAAAAAAGAAACAATTTATGGCGACACTATAGGTTTAATTTGGCATACATCTTTATATAAAGTCTTCCTATCCCTTAATATAACTATTGAGGGATTTTTTTATATTTACTCTACACTTAATCTCTTAAGCTATGGAAAAACCCAAATGCCTCTCCTGTGGAGAACCGCTGTCGGGAAGAATCGACAAAAAGTTCTGTTCCGATTATTGTAGGAGTACCTACAATAATAGATTGAATAGCGAGTCTAGAAAGATAGTAAGGAACGTCAACAATAAGCTTAAGAAAAATTACAGAATTTTACAAAGTATCAATACAGATCAAAAAACCAAGACCACTCGAGACAAACTTTTAGAAAAAGGTTTTAATTTCACCTATTTCACAAATCTCTACACCACAAAATCTGGTCGGGTGTATTACTTTATTTATGACCAAGGTTATTTACCTTTGGAAGATGATTATTATGCTATAGTAAAAAGGGACTAATGAGAAAAAAAGATTATAAAGCTATTATAAGTTTACTAGTGATAATCACTGCCGTTTGGTATGTTTTTTATGATCTTTATCCTTCAGAAATCACCGATTTATCCACTCAATCTAAAGAGTTTTCAACACTCAGGGCCTTCGAGCATGTCAAAAATATTGGTAACGAACCGCACTACATAGGTTCTGATTCTCATAATTCCAAACGAAATTATATAGTAAATGAACTTGAAAAAATGGATCTTCAAGTTCAAACTCAGCAAGGCTTTGTGCTTTCCAAGAAGGGAGTTCTCACAGCTCCAGAAAATATTATTACAAGGCTAGAAGCCACAGATTCTTCGCCAAACTCTAAGGCTTTATTACTTCTTTCTCATTACGATTCTGCCGTTCACTCTTCCCCTGGAGCAAGTGATGCAGCTTCTGGAGTAGCCGCCATTCTAGAAGCAGTAAGAGCTTTTAAAGCGAGCAAGCCTTCTTTTCAAAATGACATTATTATTCTTTTTTCCGATGGTGAAGAAGTAGGTCTTTCTGGGGCAGAATTGTTTGCCAAAGAGCACCCTTGGATCAATGAGGTCGGTTTGGTCCTGAATTTTGAATCTCGCGGAAGCGGGGGTCCAAGTAATATGATTGTGGAGACCAATTATGGGAATTCTAAATTGATAGAGCTTTTTGGAGAATCTCAAGGCCACCATCCGCTCGCCAACTCTCTTATGTATAGCGTGTATAAACTTCTACCCAACGATACAGACTCTACAGTATTTAGAGAAATTGCAGACGTCCCCAGCTTTTTCTATGCCTTCATAGACGATCATTTCGATTATCATACCGCCTTGGATACACCAAGTCGGCTGGATAAAGGTTCTTTAGCTCATCAAGGGGATTACCTGATGTCTTCACTAGAAGGCTTTTCCAATACAGATCTTTCAAACTTAACCTCTCAGCAGGATCAAGTCTATTTTACAGTAACAGGGTTGGGACTTTTCCATTATCCATTTTCAGGGGTGTGGTTCATCTATGCTGTTGCTTTTGCGATCTTCATTTTTATCTTAATTTATGGACTAAAAACTAAGTCTCTGACCAGAAAAGAAATTTTTTTAGGGTTTGTCCCTTGGTTGCTTAGTTTACTTTTATCTGGACTCCTTATCTACTTTGCTTGGCCATTATTACTTCAGATTTATCCAGAGTATTCCTCTATTTTGCAAGGATTCCCCTATAATGGGCATGATTATATCGTTGTTTTTGTTGCCTTTACTTTGTTTTTGGTATTTAGCATTTATCAGTTTTTCGACCATAGGTTAAACCCGAAAAATGCTATGATTGCTCCTCTTATAACGTGGTTTATAGTTTTGTTTTTATTGAATATCTTTCTTAAAGGAGCAGCCTTTTTTATTATCCCTTTATTTTTTACGCTTTTTGCTTTCTTCTTAATGGTGAGGTTTCAAGTGCCGTCTTATCTTTTTCTTCTGATTTTAATACTACCTTCTTTAAGCATTATAGCTCCTTTTATTCAATTTTTCCCTGTGGGATTAGGTCTTAAAACGGGGGTGGTGAGTGCTGTTTTCACCGTTCTGTTATTTGGTAACTTATTGCCCATTTTCGGCTATTTCTCTATTAAAAAAGGGGTTGCCACTCTAGCACTGCTGGTGGCGATAGGCTTTTTTATAAAAGCGCATCTTTCGTCTGGTTTTGATGTAACTCAGCCTCGTCCTAATAGCTTAGTCTATGCTTTAGACTCTAGCACCGATACAGCTCATTGGTTCACTTACGACGATGAGCTAGACTCGTGGACTTCCCCCTATTTTAAGGAAGCCAAGGACTTAACCGCTTCACTAGATTACCAAAGTAAATACAGCTCGGCCTATACCAAATCGTCAATAGCAGACTTGAAAGCCATCCCGAGTTCTCAAATTCAAGTAGACACCTTAGAACCTTCAAGTTTTAGGTTTAAAAAATTCAGAATTCAATTAGACTATCAACGAAATATAAATAGAATTGTAGTGTCTGAAGCTACAAAAGCCAATTTTGAATCCTTTACGGTTAACGGAGTTACCGCCGATTTTTACGACGCTAATGATGAAGGAAGTTCTCATATACACACCAATCGGTTTCAGAAAAATATCATTGACTATTATGTGGTGAACCAAGTTCCATTGTCATTTGAATTTGAAGTGGACAAGACACAACCTGTTGAGTTTACCTTTAAAGAAATCAGCTTTGATTTGTTGAGTCATCCTTTATTTTCAGTAAAAGAGCGCCCCGAAGACAAAATACCCAAGCCATTTATTGTGAACGATGCTATTATAACCCATCAAAGTTTAAATTTATAATGTCCACTCAGATTTCTATTTTAGGATGTGGTTGGTTAGGAATTCCTTTAGCTAAGGCCTTGCTCCAAAAAGGCTATAAAATCAAAGGGTCTACGACTTCTAGCGAGAAACTAGAAGTCCTTAAGTCAGAAGGCATCCAGCCTTTTAAAATTGAATTGAAGGAGAGGGAAGTCATCGGTGATATCGCTAGCTTTCTTGAAGGTTCTGAAATTTTGATCATCGATATCCCACCAGGCTTAAGACGATATCCCACTTCCGATTATATTGCTAAGGTCAAGCCTTTGTTACAGGCTATTTCAGTTTCACCACTTTCAAAAGTTTTATACATCAGCTCTACTGGTGTTTTTGAAGATCATGAATCCATTCCTGGCTATACTGAGTACTATCTATTTAGCACTACAGAAATTAAGGCAAATTCACTTATAGAGGCGGAACAGCTTGTCCTGAATTTAAGCACGGCCAAAGCTAGTGTGTTAAGATTTGGAGGTTTAGTAGGAGAAGGCAGGCATCCTATTCAATTTCTTGCAGGAAGAAAAGGCCTACAAAATCCAGAGGCTCCCGTGAATTTGATTCATTTATCCAACTGTATTCGATTGATTTTAGAAGTGATAAGTCAAGATGAATTTGGGCATATTTATCATGGTGTAGAAACCAATCAATTTTCTAAGCAAGCTTATTATATTAAAAAAGCTAAAGACTATAATCTCGTTCCTCCAGAATTTGATCATTCACAAACCACTAAGGGCAAAACAATACGTATGGATTTGACGTCAAAAGCCCTAGGCATCAAATTAGAGAATAAGGCTTAAATTGGTCTAAGGCATCGATTCAGGATGAGGTAAAATCCAATCGTTATGATAAAAATAATTCCAAGTGATTTTGGTTAAATCAAGTTTTGGATCTATAAGAAATTCAGGTGGTCTACCATTAACACCTACTTTTATACGAGCGTATATTTCGATAGGAATTTCTTTTGCCGCATAATCTTCTTTGAGGTGTTGGGTAAATTGCCAAATCCCATCAGGTTTAATAAGTTGTCGTCTTTGCTTTTGAGTTAAATACTTCTCAAGCTTGACGTAATTGGTTTCGCCTGTAGTGAGGTTTTTTACTCTAAAGCTGGCATAACCTGTTTTTGACCTTAACATCATTCTCCAGCTCACTCTATGGCCTTCTTCGGTCCAAAGAACCTCTCCTTTTATAAAATGATGTCGTAGTGGCAAGATCAGCTGGAGTATAAACCACACTGCAAAAAAAGTTTTGATTAATGGAGCTGATTTAGGGGGGGTGTAGGCTTCGTCACTATAAAACGGCTTGGATTTTAAAAACGTCTGTTGGATATATTGCTTTGGGAAAAAGAATACTGTAAATGCCAGCGACATGTAGGGAAAAATTCCAATCTGAAACACGATGCTGTTGAAGAGATGAAAGAATACACTGATCCAGAAGACAGTTACCCGAGTTCTCTTCCATAAGAGTAGAGGAACGACGAGTAAATCGAATAAAACGCCAAAATAAGTGATGCCCACATGAACCCATTGGTGTTGGAGGAGGTCTCCAATAAGCCAATAATGTGCTCTACCTTTCATTAATAGTTCTGGAAAGGTTCCATCCATCCAATCTGGATAAAATTTTGCCAAACTTGCATAGGTATACACAATCCAGATTTGAGCTATTATAAATAGGACGACCCAATTGGGCATTTTTATAGATCTTAGAGTCGGATTTTTTTTAGCGTCATAAGAAAAGTAAGTATGTGCAGGTACAATACACATAAAAATAAGGAGGAGGATAAGAAGGTAATAGTGATTATTGTATGAGGTTTTTTGCATTAAGTATACGCCTGTCCACATTACGGTATAGGCAATTATGCTCAATCTATATTTGACTCCAAGCATGATTAAGATGCCAAAGGACCCCATGAGTCCAAAGTAAATATACATCCCAGGCTCTGGAATAGGCTGCAAAAAATCGAATCCTATAAAGTTGAAGGTAAACTTAGGTTCGACTAGAGTTCTGCGTACCCAACCTGTAGCAATAGCTCCCCAAGCCTCTAAGGCAATAAGCAAACCAAAAATAATTCTAAACACGATGAGTGGAGAATTATCAACTTGCTTAAACAGGATTTTATTCATTAGTGAAGACCTTTATATAGTTTTTTGCAAAGACTTCATCGGCTTTCATAGCTGAAATCAAGGCGTCTAAGCCATCGAATTTAACCTCACTTCGTATGCGTTTCAGCAATTGGATATGAAGGTGTTGCCCATATAAGTCCTTGTCCAAGTTAAAGAAAAAGGTTTCTATACTGCGGTCTTTTCCACCAACGGTGGGATTGGTCCCTATATTCATCATACCAAATTGCTTATCGCCGTTTATGACAGATGCAGCCACATAAACCCCTTGTTTGGGGACGAGTTTATAAGACTCTTTTATGTCCATATTAGCGGTTGGATATCCCATATTTTTTCCAAGTCCTTTACCTCTTACGATTTCTCCAGAGAGGAAAAAGGGAAGGGACAGATATGTATTGGCACTTTCAAGATCACCATCTTCCAAGGATCGGCGAATTTTGGTAGAGCTCACGGCTACATCTTCGATATCTTGTTTTGAGATTTCAAGAACTTCAAAATCAAACTCTTTACCAAATTCCTTAAGATCTTCGATATTTGCGGTTCTATTTCTTCCAAAGTGATGATCGTAGCCTATCACTATTTTTTTAGCATTTAAGGATTTTACTAAGATCTCTTCGACATATTCTCTGGCAGAAAGTCTTGAAAAATCTATAGTAAAGGGGTGTACGATGAGATGTTCTAAGCCAGTTTCCTCCAAGATCAATTTTCTTTCCTCAATGGTATTGATCAATTTTAGGTCTTCGCTTTGTTGCAAGACCATTCTAGGATGAGGGTAGAAGGTAAGTAGGGCAGTTTGTAAGTGACCGTTTTCTGCAGAATCAATAAGGCGTTTTATGATCTTTCTGTGGCCTATATGAACCCCATCAAAGGTTCCAATGGTGACTACCGTTTGAATATTAGAATCAAATTCTGAAACATTATTGTAAATTTTCACGCGTATCTATTTTCCATTAAAGGTGTTCATAGTATTATGGATTCCTGCGGTTCCAAAAGATAAAATCAACTCTGCAGAGGCATCCAAGCGTCCTTTGAGTTGGGTTTTTTCCTCCTCATCCCAATTGCTTAGTACATAATCAATTTGTTTTCCTTTGGAAAACTCATCACTTATTCCAAATCGGAATCGCGGGTATTGAGTAGTTTGGAGTATGCTTTGGATATGTTTAAGACCATTATGTCCACCGTCGCTTCCTTTTGCCTTGAGGCGAAAAATCCCAAAGTTGAGGTTAAGGTCATCGGTGATTACTATAAGGTTGTCTATGGCGATGTTTTCTTTTTCGAGCCAATACCTTACAGCTTTACCACTCAAGTTCATAAATGTACTGGGTTTTATGAGAATAAACTTACGCCCTTTAAAAGAGACTTCAGCTTTATCTCCATACCTATCTGGTTCAAAACTCACTTCTTTTTTTTCTGCCAAGGTATCCAGAATTTTAAATCCGATGTTATGTCGGGTATTTTCATATTTTGGACCGGGATTACCCAGACCAACAATCAAAAATTTCTTCATAGGGTTTTCCTCTTCTTTTTTATCCTTGGTTAAAAGTCTGGCAAAAAAAGCTCTCATTCGATTTATGGTAAAAATAAAAAAGCATCCTGAAAAAACAGGATGCTTTTTATAAAATATAAGCTTAAGATTTATTCTTTGCTAGCTTCAGCAGCATTTCCTTCTCCTTCTTCGCTTTCTTCGTCTTCATCAACGTCGATAAGCGAAACATTTCTAGATGTTCTCACTTGACAAATTACTGTATTGTCTGGGTGCATGATTTTGTAATCTTCTTTTGCTACCGCTGTGACATACATTTTTTGTCCGATTTTAAGCGGAGTTACATCTGCTAAGATAAAATCTGGGAGGTTTTTTGCAAGACCTCTTACCATCATACGTCTTAAGTTAAATCTTAAAACACCACCATTTTTCACTCCCTTAGGACTTCCTTCAGAATGAACTGGAATTTCCATAGTGATTTCCTGTCCTTCACTGAACTCGTAGAAATCAATGTGCAGAATATCATCTGTCACAGGGTGGAATTGAATATCTTGAAGTACAGCGGTAGTCTTGTTACCATCTATATCTACAATTACTGTGTGCACATCGGGTGTGTAAATCAACTTATTGAACGACACTTCTGACGCAGCAAAATGCACGATATTATCCCCCCCGTAAATAACGCAAGGGACCTCTCCAGCATTACGTAAGGCTTTCGTAGCTTTTTTGCCTACGCTTTCTCTTTTAGATCCATTGATCGTAATCGATTTCATAAAAATTAAATTAAATTAAACTACATTAAAAACTTACCGCTGATGGATTTGTTATAATGGACGGCTTTCATCACATCTGCAAACAAATCTGCACAGCTAAGTACTTTTATTTTTGGACTGTTTTTTCTTAACGGAATACTATCCGTGACAATCAATTCTTCTAATTTGGATTCTTCTAGTTTTTCATAAGCATTTCCAGATAATACAGGGTGTGAGCATACTGCTCTTACACTTTTTGCACCTCGTTCTATCATCAAATTGGCAGCATGGGTCAAAGTTCCTGCAGTATCCACCATATCATCGACTAAGACTACATTTTTACCAGTGACGTCACCAATCAATTCCATATGGGAAATCTTATTGGCTTTTGCCCGCTGTTTGTAACAGATAACGACATCACTTTCTAAAAACTTGGAATAGGCATAAGCTCTTTTGGATCCTCCCATATCGGGGGAAGCTATTGTAAGATCACTTAAGTTGAGGCTTCTGAGATAGGGTAAAAAGACAGTAGAGGCATAGAGATGATCTACAGGTCTTTCAAAAAAGCCTTGGATCTGGTCTGCGTGGAGATCCATAGTTATAATACGGGTTGCTCCAGCAGTTTCTAGCATTTTAGCCACCATTTTGGCAGCAATAGGAACTCTTGGCTTATCTTTTCTGTCTTGTCGAGCCCAACCAAAATAGGGTAGGACAGCCGTAATGTGTCTTGCCGAAGAGCGCTTCGCTGCATCCAACATCAGGAGCATCTCCATCAAGTTGTCCGCGTTAGGATTGGTAGAGCCAATAATAAATACTCTGGAGCCTCTTATGCTTTCTTCAAAAGAAGGTTGAAACTCTCCATCGCTAAAATGCATTGTATTGATGTTCCCTAATGGAATACCATAGGATTCTGCAATGGATTTTGCTAGAGTTTTGCTTTGTGAACAAGCGAAAATTTTTGCTACTTTTTCTAAGTCTGCCATAACTAATTGACCTTTTGGAGGATATCTGATTTTATGGATTGCAAATTTAAATAAATAATTGAAGTTGGGGATAAATAACAGCACTATTTTCGATGAGAAAAGAAATAATTTCATATTTTCGCATTTCCTAATGCCTAGGTGGCGGAATTGGTAGACGCGCTGGATTCAAAACCCAGTATTTTACGATGTGCGGGTTCGATTCCCGCCCTAGGTACAACAAAAACCCTCTTTTTAAGAGGGTTTTTTTGATTATAATGACCTGTCCTGAAATAAGGCTTCATAATTTTAAACATTATGTACATAAAGAATTTAGCAACTAGGGGTTAACGCGAATCTTTCAAATTAAAAATTTCGGCTAAACCCAGTATAGGAAAATACGCTATAATTGAATTTGGAAATACTATAACATTGCTCCAATAACCATTGATAAGTGGATTATAAAGCACGAAGGTGATGACCTAATTAATACAAGAGTTAGGGCAGAATTCAAAGACGAAACAACACATATTAAATCCCTTCAAAAAGAGATTGGACACCCTAAAAGCCAGTAAAAACAGAAGGATGTAAAAAAGTAAGTAAGCGATTCTCATTTTAAAGTCGCCGTCGGAACTAGACGGCGAGAACATTTTAGAACTTAAAAAAGTGGCAACAAAGATCTTCAAAAATTATTTGATACCCTTTGCGGTTAATAGTCTCGGGATTAATATTTTTGCAATCATATCAATCCCAATATTAAGTTTGAATTTTTATCTGTTTACTGAATAACTATTTATTGATGTCATTTTCTTTATTGTGCACTATGATAATAATGTCAATCCCTAATTTTATGAGTGTACAAAATTTAATTCGCTTGCTGTAATTGATTTAAGGGTTGTTTCGATCTATATACCCAGGCTATTTGTGCTAGTTTACCAACAATATTTACTGAATCTTTTATAGATAATTTTGAACCATCCGCATGGATCCATCTTTTTAAGGGTTGTTCACATAGCATCGTTTTTGCTTCCTTTAATCCATAATAGAGACTCATCCTCTTATAAATTTCAACATCAAAAATCCATTTTGTCACAAACTTTTTCTGGAAAGCAATCTTTATGACATCCTTATGAAAGATTTTCGCACCACATTGTGTGTCCTTAAAATTCATCGATAAGATTTTTCTAATGAAAAAATTGATGGTCATACTTATTATTTTTCTTGCAGATTCTTGAGTAATATTTGCGCCCATTCTTGCAATTCTAGAACCACTTACTATTTTAAATTTTGAATGCTCTATTGTTTTTACCAAATCATCAAAATCAGCTAAATCTGTAGATAAATCAGCATCTAAAAAACCGATATAGTCTAAATCTTCTTTAGTAGCCATATGAAGCATTCCTAAACGTACAGCTTCAGCTTTCCCTCCATTTTTTTTGCAGTTATAAACGGTAATAAAATTTTCTCTTCCTTTTTGTAATTCTGTAAGAATTTCTAATGTTTTGTCGGTGCTTCCATCATTGACAAAACATAAATGATATCCAGAGTTTTTATTTATATAGTCTGTAAATTCTGTACTTAATAAACGTTCTTCTTCGTTATAGCAGGGAATGACCACTCCTACACAACGCTCCTGAATTATAACATCACTTTTTGAAACTGTATTTTTAACCTCAGGAGCGCCTATTAATCTTTTTACACGTGCACAGATTTCATTTAAGCTTAAAGGCTTTTTCATATAGTCATTAATTCCTAATTCAAAACCTTCTGTGATGGTTTCATCTTGTGTGTCACCAGATAAAACCATTATTGGTATTTGAGAGTTTTCTGTCCTTCTTATGTGTTTTATAACTTCTAAACCTGAAACTTTTGGCATATTTATGTCAACAATCACTAAATCTGGATTGAAAGAATTATAATATCCAATTGCTTTAAAAGCATCTGTTTCTATTATTACTTCGTAGCCTAAATCTTCCAAGCCTTTTTGTAAAGGAAGTAAAACTAATTGTTGATCATCTATTGCTAAAACTTTCATGGTAAAGCTGTTTTTTTTGTTTCACATAGTTTAAAAGTAGGTTGTAAGCTTCTTCTAAAATCCTTATTTAGTTTAACCTATCATGAAGTATAGACGAAGAGTAGTTTTCTATAGATAGTTAAAATCGAATCGCTATTAAAATTATGTATATTTAGGTTACTTCCATTATGAAGGAATAAATGAAAGAAGCATCAAATAAATATTTAATTGTAGCGATCCTTTTAGGATTAGCTTTTCATGGTACTTCTATGTTTTTGACTTTAGAAACCACGTATGATGCGTTGATACATGTTTTTTTTGCTGATCATTACGTGAACAGTTGGTTTGAACCATGGAATTACAAATGGTATACGGGGTTTACCGTAATGAGTTACCCGCCATTAGTACATCAATCTATTGGTTTATTATCTCTGATTGGGGGTTTAAAATTTGGCTTATTTACTGTTGCACTTTTATCGATATTACTTTTTATAACAGGTATTTATCGTTTCTCTTTATTAATTACAGCAAACAGAATGGTTGCAGGTTATGCTTCTATATTGGCTGTATTTTCATCTTCTTTTGTGGAGACACTTCACATATTTGGTCAACTCCCAAGTATTATAGGGATTTCACTTTTACTGCATGCCTTACCTGAAATCTATTTATGGCTAAAAACGGGAAAACTCTGGTATTTAGCAACTTCGTTATCTTTAGTTGCCGTTACGGTTACTTCTCATCATGTTACACCAATATTTGGGATGGTGTTTTTTATCTTTCCGCTAATAGGAATGGTCATTATTGATGTTTCTAGAGAGGAAGTAAAATCGATGAAAGAGGTTACTTTTAAAGTTTTTTTAAATAATTTCTTTAAACTTTTTAAAAGAATCATTACCTTAGGAATAGCCTCTTTGGTTATTATTATTGGGTGCATTCTGCCCTATTGGATTAATTCTAAAAATAATCCAATAACACAAGTTCCAATTCCGCACGGGTCGCGGGATAATTTTTTAGAGATTACATCTTCGGGACTCGTATTCTTTTTAATTCCTTGGGGTATTTTACTCATTTTATTGCCTTATATTTTTTATAGATTTTATAGTAAACGCTACCTGTTTTTTGGTTTATCTATAGCTATACTAACTATTTTAGGAACAGGAGGAACAACACCTATCCCAAGACTGATTTTAGGTGAAACAGCATTTAATATTCTTACTTTAGATAGATTTACATTCTGGGCTTCTATTATGTCTTTACCACTATTAGGTGAATTTGCATACCGTTTTATAGAAGGGGATCTGAAGGTGCTTATTCAATCTAAATTTGGGGCTATTTACCATCGGATTATTGGAGGCATACTTGCAGGGTTATTTATATTTATGACTATTTTCACCATGAGTCTTGGGTATTTTAGGCCACTACAACCGCAGAAAATAAAGATGCTGCCTATTGTTAATTTTCTAAATCAGGATGATCATAATAAATGGCGCTTCTTAACTTTAGGTTTTGGGGATCAAATGGCTTGGTTAAGTGCGCAAACGAATGCAATGACTGTAGATGGAAATTACCATTCTGCAAGACGATTGCCGGAATTAACAACTAGGCCTATTGAACGCTTAGAGAATTCGAAGTTTAAAGGTGTTGCAGGGATTGGTTCATTACAGCAATTTCTAACAACGCCAGAAAAATACAATCTCAAGTATATTTTTTCAAACGATAAATTTTACGATCCTATTCTTTATTTTTCTGGTTGGCAAAGATTACGGCAATTACAAAATGGAATTATGGTTTGGGAACGTCTAAATGTAGCGCCAGTTTCCTCAATTTTATATAAGGAGGATGTCGTTAAATGGCAAAAAATTATTTGGGGAATTTTGCCTTTTTCAGTGGTTTTAATAGCATTCATTTTAAACATTCAAATGCCTTTGATTAATGCATTAAAGACACGGCCAAAAAAAATTATTGCGTTTTTAAACCATTCGAATAGCTACTCTAAGTTTCCAAATTCTATTCTTAGGATTACACATTATTGGTCAATTTTTTTAGCGGTGATTGTTTTTTATAGTGTCTATCAATTCTATTTAAAAAATGATTCGCAACGTAGTCCAGAAAATGTAATACTTGCATATTACGATGCTTTAGACTTTAAAGAATTTGAAAAAGCATATGGTTTAATCGATCCTCAAAGTAATATTACAATTGCTCAATATATGCTTGAAAATGCAGTCAATGATGGCTTATTGAGTAGTTATGCAAAACTTGACGCCATTGAAACAGTTATCACAAACAGAAATGACAGTTTAGCAACTGCAAGAGTAACAACAGATTGGATAACTCCTCTTGAGAAAATTAATCGTGTTGATTATAAATCATTATCAAAACACAATAATAAATGGCATATATTACCTGTTAGTTTGGATACAGATTTACCTCCAGACCAGTTTTATTCAAGCAATACTACTAGTTTTTTTAATCAAGGAAGAAGAAGAGTAACAACTGAGCAAACCCATCATGAAGATGTATTAAAACAGCCAGTTCTAGAAGTGCTTTCAGCCAAACTTGTAAAGTATAATGATCATTATGCAATAATCGGCGAAATTCAAAATATAGATAATGTCCCTGCAGATGTTGTACTAAAGGGCACTTTATATAATGATCATGATAAATCGCTAGCTGTTTACAATGCTAAATATCATGTAAAGCACAAATTGTTACCAAAAGAATCAAGTTCTTTTAGAATTAATTTTGAGGGTATCGCATGGTCAAAAACGGAGGACTCTATTCCAGATACATTTAATCCAGATGAATTTACACCTGTAGATTTGGATGAGCAACCCACAAAATTTAATTTGCAAGCAGCTGGAAATGTGTCAGGATCTGATCTCTATAAAAATATAGCGATGAGTGAAGTAACTATTAATGGTAAAATTATTAATGGAAATCTATTTAATAGTGGAACCCAAGAAGTTACAGTTCCACAGCTTTTAATCACATATTATGACGAAAGCAAAACAATGCTTTGGGTAGATCATTTATTTATAAAAGAAGGGATAAGACAACAACGTAAAAAAGGTTTTGAATATCAAATTTTAAAAGAGGGTAGCGTAAAAATCATCAATGATGGAATGGCGAATGTTTTTGTAAATGGTCTACCTAACGAATCTATTTCAAATAAAATCATACCAAATAGAATTGAAAATCATACCAATGCCGAATTACAAAAAATTGAGCATCCAGATTTTAGTTACATAAAAATAGAAACAAACTCATATATAGGTAATCCAAATTAATGCGAAATAAATATATATATCTCTCTCTTTTAGCGCTGATTTTATCATCCTCATTTACGCTGCTACAAAATAGTAAAGTCACCCAAAATTTTACTTTGGAAACAATTCAAACAGAATTTGAAGCCGGAAGTCCTATGGCATTAAAATTCTCAACGTCAAGAGAAACAGCGCCTCTTTTATATTGTTCAAGCAGCTATGGTTCTACTTTGATAGTTCCAACTTATAAAAGCAAATTCCTGATATATGATATGCCTTTAAATATAAGCAGTAAAATTGGATTCGTAAATTGGAAACTAATTTATAAAGATTCATCAGTGTCTGGTAAATTCCAGATACATCCCAAAAAAGAAGTTTCATCGATGGAAACATATATTGGTCCACCAAGTATCGAAGCTGGAGGAACGGACTATACAATGTTAGTTGTTATCCCAACAGATTCCTTAGACAATCCCTTTCCTGAGAACACACTTGTTCTAGCAAAGCATCAGTTTTTAAATTCAGAAAAAAATGAAGAGATATTCACTAAAGATTTAATCTCTTATAAGACCATTTATTCTCAAAAAGAAAGCGGTCGTTTATTGGTATCTTCTGAAGCATTGGGCATTAATTCTAAAGAATTTTCAGTTGCTGTTTTTCCAGCAATTCCAATCGATTTTAAAATTTCTGCTACACGTCCTCATGATTATGCAGATGGCAATCAGCTAACAACATTTTCTACTTCTATTCTAGTTGATCAACACAACAATATTGTTAGTGATGCCACCTATGTCACTTTTTTTATCACCAATGAAAAAGGGAATATTTTAAAAACTTCTGGGGCTACTATTAATGGAGTTGCTACTTCTAAAATGATTCATCCCGATTATGAAACGGAGTGGAGTGTTAAAGCATATGTTGATGGAATCGCTGAAAGTGAATTAATCATTTTAAGGTACAAGCAGGTTATTAAAGACTTTGAGGTTGTGTTTTCAGAAAACAAGAGAGAAATAACTGTTGGCCCTCTTCAAAGCTTTATGAAGCAAATAATTCCAGACGGATTTCAAGTCAAACTTTTAATTTATAAAAACAATACACTTTTTAACACCGAAACTAAAACTTCGTTTGAAGGATTGGTGAATTTTAATTTAAAACCAGATATCTATAAAAATGACAGCTATACTATAGTCATTAAAACGGCAGGTTTAGAAAAAACATTTAATTCTAAAATACTATGATAAACCTAAATAAAAATATAATACGCAGCATTTTAATTCCTTCATACGTTCTAATTATAGTAATTATTATCTCGGGTATTAGTTCATTATTTGCCTATTTAAATACTGGAGCAGATAGAAGCAGCATGCTACATACTAAATTAGAAAAGATAGAGCAATATATTCCTGAAGTTACTTGGTCGCCGTTAAATAATGAAGGCAGACCGATGGATGAAGAGGTTTTAAAAAAAATAGAAAACGATTATTTAGATGCCTGGTATGTAAAACTCGTGGCTTATAAAACAAACACAACCTTTGGCATTAAAGACTATTATACAGATAATGCTCGTGAAAATATTTTCGCTTTTATAGAATTAAATGTTAAGGAAAAGGTTACGGTTGAGTCTACAACTTTAAATCACAATCCAACACTGGAATTCTTTAGTGAAGATGGCCAATTAGCAGTTTTTACAGATAAAGATGTGATAGAATATAAACGCGTTTTTAAAGATGAAAAACTGATATTAGAAACCACAGAAAAATCTACCTATAAAATTATAGTTTTATTAGAAGATGGGTTTTGGAGAATTAGACATTTCGTTAAGGAAAGAAGTGAACGTTTTAAAACTGAACCTGATCTAATAGCAGCAGAATACCTGAACATTAAAGGAATTAACTACTATCCTCAAGCAACCCCTTGGGATATGTTTGGAGATGCTTTTTTAATAAACACTATTTCTAACGATTTTAAAATCATAAAAGATAGCGGTTTAAATTCTATTCGTGTTTTTGTACAATACGATGATTTTGGTAAGGCTGATGTTGACAAAGAAAAACTAGAAAAATTAAGGCTAACATTAGATGCTGCAGAAGAAAATGGTTTAAAAGTTGTTATAACTCTTTTTGATTTTTATGGTGATTATTCGGTTTTGAACTGGACATTGAATAGGCGTCATGCCAAAACGATTATATCTGGATTAAAAGATCATAATGCAATTGTTGCTTGGGATATTAAAAATGAGCCAAACTTAGATTTTGATTCAAGAGGAAAAGTCAATGTTACTTCATGGCTTGATAATATGATTGATTTAGTTAAATCCATAGACCCAAATCATCCTGTAACTATCGGTTGGTCTAATGTGCAAAGTGCCTCTATTTTAAAAGATAAAGTAGATATTGTATCGTTTCATTATTATGAAGATATAAAAACCTTAGACTTAGCAATTGAAAATCTTAAAAAAGAAGTAGGTGAAAAACCTATCGTACTTCAAGAATTTGGTATGTCTTCCTATGCTGGTATTTGGAAACCTTTTGGCAGTTCTGAAGAAGATCAAGCAAACTATCATAAAAAAGCCCAAGACATAATTGCAGCATATAACTTACAATTTATGTCTTGGACTTTATATGATTTTGAAGCAGTACCCAAGGAGGTTGTAGGGAGCCTTCCTTGGCGTAAAAATGTTCAAAAACGATTTGGATTTATAGATATTAATGGAACAAAAAAGTCAGCTTTTAAATTCATTAGTCAATAGGAACAGATTCGGGTACCATTGATTTCTTAGGCATATTTTTGCAACTAATTTGATAAAATTTATCCATGTACATGTCGGTTATTTTTTCCATTGGATAAGCCGTTGCAGCTTTATAATTTGCTTTAGCAATAGTTAGTCTATGTTCATTATTTGTTATTAAAACTTCAATCGCTAATGCTAAACTTTTAATATTATTAGGTTCGAAAAATTCACCTTTGTACCCTTCGTGCTTAACTAATAAGGCTAAATCACCTAGATCTGGCATTACAATTGCCTTACCATAACTACCAGCTTGATGTAGGACACCAGAACTTCCGGTTGTAGATGTGTATGGAAATACGACAATAGCACTTTCTTTGAATAGCGTAGAGACATCATGCTCTTCAACATAGCCAGTAAATCTTAATTGTGGTATATGTTTATACTCTTCTTGAATTCTCGCTAAATAACCTGACACATTCGGATTGTCTGTTCCTGCTATAACAATTTCTAAATCTAAGCCTGTTGTTTTTCTGACCTTTTCAACGGCTTCAATTAGAGATTCCACCTTTTTATAAGTGCCAAATTTTCCAAAAGTCATAATTTGTAAAGGTCTATTTGTAATTGAAAAATCTGGTTTCTCTTTTGAAACCTCAAATGATCCATGTGGAATAAAAGAAACATTTTTAGCGTTGTATTTTTTCTCTAAAACATCAACATATTTTTGCATCGTTACGACAACTGAATCTGATTGTAATATTAACCTTGTTAAGGTAGTTCCTATGAATTCATATACTTTTTGCAATAATTTATTAGACGTGAAACCAGCTAACTTCAAATCAACCTCTTCTAAGATATTATGCAATAATACGATGTTTGGAATACGTTTTAATTTACAGACGATAGGCAACAGTAAACCCAAAGCAGCAGGGATTTTCTTATCGCCAAACTTCATAAACTGTAAGTTGAATAATACGGCATCTGGCAGCTCGGATTCAATAGCTTTTGTTATATTGATTATGTTTAAATAGCCGTTAAATTCCCAACACTCCATAACTGTTATTTTACAACCTTCTTCGATAAAAGAAATGTCTTTTTCACCCTTGGTTTTATCAGTTAATAATATTATTTCTGTAACACTCTCTTTCTGTCTAAAGTGCTTTACCAAGTGATATGCATATTCATTTAAGGTGACCTTGCTTGGTGGGTATGCTGTTACAATTGCTAATTTCATAAGGCTCGTTTTTATTATATTTTAAATTTGCATCATAAAGCTTACAAAAATTGAGAAGATTAGATGGGATACTCTTTGCCGTAGATGAATGGAGTAGAATTTTAGATTTGTCTTTTTGTTTTAGAATCTAAAACGAAATAAACAATTTGGAAAACGAGTAAGCATATCATTGCTATAATTTGCATATGGACCACTTGTTCTAAACTTTCATGAAAGAAAATGACAAGTCCCATTTGGAGCATTCCAAAAAATCCAGAAAAGACTACAGGTATAAATCTATCTAATGATAAATAGTAATATGCAAATAGGTTTGAGACAGCAAATAATCCAGTTGCTAGAGCATATTTCCATAGCAAGGGAGCCATTGCTATATAGCTTTTCCCGAACAATAGGGTGATTGCGGTCTCAGGGAATACTGAACTGCATAAAACAATAACGGAAGCTATAGCAGCTATGTAACTTACATATTTAAATAAAATTGGAGCAGTAGGCTTTCCTTCTTTTTTAAGTTGAACAACAGTTGGCAATAATAGCATAACAAACATCCAGGCAATAAAATATACAATACGACCAATCAGAGCTAATGAGGCGTACAATCCTGCTTCGTAAGATTCAAAATAATGTTTTACTAAAAGGATATCACTATTATTAATTATAATTTGAGTGAATTCATAAAATGCTGTGATTATAAAAAAGTTTCTAACTAATTTTGATTGACTAGCATTCATAACACTAGAAGATTTAAAATTTAGATTTTCAAACTTAAAGGGGATTAAACCAAAACCAAAAGAAATTAAAATTCCAAAAGCGATGACTAGTGATGATTGTATATTAAATAAGAATAACAAGCCAAGTGTGATTAGTAACCTACTTAACATTTCAGTCTGGTAGGTAATGGAAAGGAGTTTAAATGCCTTTTTTCCTTGAAACACACCTCTATTTACACTCATTAAAAAATAGAGTGGCACCCCTATCCCAAAAAGAACAAACATGCTTGATGATGCAGTATTAAATATGTCCTGTAATTCTTTTGAGAAGATAATAAGTATAGCTCCAAGACTAATTCCTACTATAATGGCATTTTTATATACTTTTGAAATAAAACTTGCAAACAAATTGTTTTCAAAAACAACCGAAAATTTAGCAGTCACTAATTGAAAACTCATCGCTACAAAAGATAATATCAATAAAAATGTAATTAATACTGCAGCATCTGCAAACTGCTCTGGACCTAATAAACGTCCAAGGATAATATTATATAAATAATTCCCTCCATTCACAACCAAAACACTGAACATAAATAACTGCTCTTGAGAAATGCGATTTCTTTTTAAAACTGAAACTAAATACATCTTTATCTGATATTTAATTATTCCTGAGCAGCACATGTTTTACTAGTATCCGCATAGATCTCTTTATACCCTTTTCCAATAATATGTAATATTCTATTATTTTTTAAAGAAATAGCAAAAAGTGTTTTTAACGCTCCAATTCCACTGGCATCGATTGCTTTTATTTTATCAATATTTATAGTTACCTCTTTTAAGCGAGTCATCAAATACTCAAAATGTACAATAAATGAGTGTGAAGTCTGAGTGTTTAAATTCCCGTATACTTCAAAACCTCCATTTTTTTCTAAAATTTGTAATGCCATAATAGTTAGTTTTTTTAGGATTAGTATTATGATTCCTGATACAAATATCTTTTAGATATCCCTAGGTAACTTCTAAATTTCGACGAGTAGACCGTTTCTGTAGATAAATGATTGAATGCGAATGCCTAACTTACATTATCAAAAAAATCGTAATGAAAATGAAATCTTACATATTATTATTTTTCGCCTCTTATTCTCTTTCTGTATTCTCTCAAGAAATGCAAGAAGGGTATACTTATTTAGAGACAGGTGAATACCTGCAAGCTGAACTATTTTTTGAAAGTATATTGGAAGGATACCCAGATAATAAGACTGCACGGTTGTGTTATGGCCGTGCTATTGGATTAAACGGAAAAACAGAGGACGCTAAGACACTTTTTACTGATTTGTTAGCAGATTACCCATCAGATTTTGAAGTGAAATTAAATTATGGAGAATCTTTATTATGGAATAGTAACTTCCTAAAAGCCAAAGCCTATTTTAAAGGATTGGTGGAAGAAGATCCTAAAAGTTTTCCAGCTTTATTAAGTTATGCGAATACACTGTCCAATTTAAAAGAATATGAAGGCGCTTTGCTTTATGTGAATAAAGCCTTAGCCGTTTTACCAGGAAATCCAAATGCGTTAAACTCTAAAAAGTACATGTATTTAGGTTATGCCTACCAAAAACAACAAGCTCAACAGTATGATAAAGCTGAAGCTTTGTTAAAAGAAAACCTAAGCCTCTTTAATAATGATAAAGGCACTTTATTAAACTTAGCAAACTTGTATTTAATTGCCAATCGATTAGACGATGCCAAAGCAACTTATGAGTTGTTAGCAGAAAATCTTGATAGTAAAGTAGCAGCGTTAAATGGTTTAGCCTTAGTCTCACACTTAAAGGGTAAGAATAAAGAGGCTTTAATTATAAGTCAAAAAGCATACGATAGCCTACCCATTCTAAAAAATACATCAGATATAAAACAAACACAAGAGCGTTACATACAGGCCCTGATCTGGAATAAAAAATATAATCAATCTGAAGAGTTAATCGACGCTTTATTAAAAGAACACCCAAATAAAAATTGGATTTTAGCTTTGCAAGCAACTTTAAATATTTACAAAAGCAATTTTAAAAATAGCCTAAAAGATTACAATCGAGTTTTAGAAAATGACAGTACCTCTTTTGATGGTAACTTAGGAAAAGCAAATGCTTTAAAAGCCCTAGGGCATTATGATGATGCCTACAAATCTGCCGAAAACACATTGACTTTTTATGACAACCAAAAAGATGCATTAAATTTTATAAAAAATCTCAACACTACCTTTACACCCTTCTATGAAATTAAAGCTTCGTATACTTTTGATAATGGAGATAACAAAGCATTTGCTATTAATAATATCGTAGAAATTCCATTCTCAACAAAATTTAAAGTCTTAGGAAGCTTTAATTACAGAACCACAGATAATAATGTGACTGATAATAATGCTGCTTCATATGATGTTAATGGTGGAATGTCATATCAAATTTTACCAAACGCAACTCTAAAAGGTACAGCAGGGATTATTTCTGTAGATTCTAAAAATAACAAGTATAACCAACTTTTAGCTAATCTTTCTCTTAACATAAAGCCGTTTAAATTACAAACATTAGATTTAAATTATAATCGTGAAATTCAAAATTTTAATGCGGAATTATTAGACCGAGAAATTGTGATGAATAACTTTTTTGTAAATTATAATTTAAGCACTAATTTTAAATTAGGCTTGTTTACACAGTACTATTTTACGTCACAAAATGATGACAATATCAGGAACCTGTTTTTCACTTCTTTATATTACAACCTATTGAGTAAACCAATTTTGAAAGTGGGATTAAATTATCAATACATCACTTTTAAAAATCAAGTTCCAACTATTTATTTTAGTCCAGAAAAATTTAATGCAGGTGAAATTTTTGTTAATTTGATTAAAGATGAAGTAATAGCCAAACCTAAGGAGTGGTTTTACGAGTTAACAGTGGCTTTTGGATTGCAGTATATAGAAGATTATGATAGCCAAAGCACTTATAGACTTCATGGTAAAGTAGGGTATAAATTTTCAGATCGTTGTCTAGTAAACCTATATGGAACGAATAGTAATATTGCATCTGCAACGGCTGCTGGTTTTACATTTGTAGAAACTGGGTTACGGTTTAAATGGTTTTTATTTAATAAGCCCATTTTTAGAAAGTAGATTAACTTATATAAAAAAGTTGCTTACTCAAATAAGACTTTAGGAAATTCAATTATTGAATGGAACATTACCATCTACAAATACCAGTTCAAAACAAAGAATTGTATAGTAACCAGAATTGCAAGCCCGTTGAGGTTAAAATTTTGATCATCTCAGCGACTCAATTGGCGACTTATATTTTCTACCAATTTAAACTTTAATGTCGCAATAAATCGTTTCTTTTTAGTCTGCTTTTTATCAAAAATAATTACCGTAACTAAGGCTATGCTAATTAGTTTAACTTGAATCAATCAAAAAACCTATGTTGAACTATGTCGTCGTATAATTCAATTTATTTATACGACACCATAAATTTTATTTGGTATAATGCGTTTTTAAAATCATGAAGAAGAGAGCAATAAGCACAATGAGTCATGTCTAACAAGAGGTATGATGAGTATGATCAAAAAATTCGTAGTGAAGGCTTAAAATGGAACAGAAAACGAGTCTTAGGCTTGTATCGTGAGATGAAAATTAGTTTAAGGTAAGCACATAAGGCGCTTGGTTAAACTCGTAAAACAACCTTTAGAAAGAGCTTCAAAAGTCAATGAATGTTCCCTGGGAATTTTATGAGTGGCGCCCATACCAACTCCAGAGAGGGGCTTCTTTTTAATGTGATTGACGATTGCAACCATAAAGTATTTGTTATAGATGAAGGGCTATCCTATTTGGCAAGAGTTGTTGTCAAAACCTTAGAAATCTATAAGAAGAAATAGAAAAATTTAAGAGGCGAGATATGATAATGGCCTAGAGTTTACCTCTAAGACTTATATAAATTGGTGTAAAAAAAACTGTGTGGAGATTAAGTATGTATAACATTGAAAATTGATGCAGAACGGCTACATGAAAAGATTCAATCGCTGCTTTAGGAAAGGCCTATTGGGGGCTGACTGTCTTATACCTAATCATACCAATTTAGCATTCAAATATCGGATAAACTCAGTTTCTTTTCCACTTATTAATCATCATAAAATAGAACCATAACTATGGCTATGCTAATTATTTTCAATTTCAATCAATCAAAAAACCCGTGCTGAGTTACGTCTTAGTCTAATTCAATTTATTCATGCGACATTTTAAATTTAATATGAATAGTCTTTCGCCTTAGATTATCATAATGAAAAAAGGACAAAAGATTTCTCTTTTGTCCTTTTTTCATTATGATAATCCCTTCATTTAACTAATAATTTAAGCGGATTGTAATTGTTTATTGAGTTTTTTATCAGGCAGATATATAACCCACTCTTTAAACTTTGTCTGTTGAATATGAGTTGGTTTTTTCCTATAGAAGTCTTAAAATTATTTTGCAAGACTAGCTTCCCTGTTTGGTCATATACCATGAACATGATATCTTCAGATTGATTTGAAGCAAAATAAATACTGGTATTCGATCCCATTGGATTAGGTATGGCTTGTAATTTATTAAAATCATTAGAAGTAGTCATTTCATTGTTTTCTACTGAAAATCTAATATTTTCAAGGGTCATTCCTTTTGCTACCAATTCTCCATTTTCAGAAACCATAGTAAATACAATAGTAACCAAATCATCTAAGACTAATTCAGACTCTAGTTTAGATTGAATATCTGAAAAAGAAATATGAAAATCTTGAATTTCATCAGTTAATTCAATCGTTGTTTTATACTGATCTTCCCACTTAAGGATACTCTTTTTAACAAATGTTATTTGTAGGCTCCCTGTTCCTTTTGCATTTAGTTTAAGACTGTTAAAATCTGATAAATTGACTGGATTAAATCGGGGCGTTAATGCCCTGTATACTGCAACATATTCACTTGTTACTGCTTTCAGAGAAACATTTCTTTCAACTGGAAACTCATCAGCTTCAAAAATAATTCTATTAGGTTCAATCAAAAAAGCAGTAATATTCGAACTTACAGCAGAATCATCATATCCCCAAGGTCCATCAGACATAAATAAATCATCTGGTGTCGCTAAACCATCACTAATTCTAAAACCAATGTCAAATAAACTTCCTGTTGGAAACTCTAAATCAATTATATAATCTTTGTTTAAATCAATTGAAGACGTCATATTTTCGACTGTACTTGTTTCGGTTTGTCTTAATCCAGCGGTAAAAGAAATCGTCTCACTTGCATTAGTATTCACAATTTGCAACTTTAGATTTCCATTAAAATACTTTCCTTTTCTAACAAAGACAGATGGAGGGGTCGAATTATTATAATCAGAAATGGGTTTTTCAATCTCTAATAAGTCGAGAACCTCTTGTCCTAATAACAATAAATTATCTATTGAATTGGACCAAATTTGAAAATTATAAAAGGTGATGTTTTTTTCATATTGATCTATATTCCAGTGGCTTTCAATTGAAAAACTTTGTTCGTTATCCGTGATTTTTGCCGAAAGGCTTAATACAAACTCAATAGAATTATCTGTGTTTCTAATGATAGATTTAATAAAACTATGTCCATTTATTTCCATAGTCGAAACTGAAATTAGTTCGGCTCCTAATAAACGATCACAAATATATTTTGTGTGTTCATAAACACCATTTTCAGTTTTTAAAGCGAGAACAGACGCTATAGATTCCTCATTTTTAATATAATCAACAGAATATACGTCTACTGCATTAGTGATTCCTAACAAATCTATAGGAGTGGAATCGATAACATAATCTTCATTAATAACGGTAAGTGGAATGAAGTTTTGCAATTGAAAATTTGAATTTGGACTTCTTTTTGCATAATTTGATGATTTTGAAACTCTTCTAGCAACACCTCTATCAAATCTATAATTGATTTTTGCTCGATTATAATTTCTTTGACTAATCTTATCAGACAGTCGATTGTTGCTTTCTAAACCACCATCATTACCTCCAGAAATATTCGATTCTATTATGGGACAACTGCCAAACCCGGAGCAGGAAGGGTCCTCACAATCAATTAAACCATCACCATCATCGTCTGTGCCGTTATCACAAATTTCTTGAGCAACAAGAGCTGTTGGACAACGTGCTCCATCGCTATTTGAACTTGAAGGTCCAAAGGCAAACAGATTAGAATCTATAGGGTTTGAGCCCTCTAGATCTTGAACATTTTGCACTACGAATATAGTTCCTATTTCACTTGTTGAGATGTAGAAACGACCATCTACATCAAAATATACTGCATCATAGGTATAGGTTGATCCAGATAAGATTGGTACTTCACCCATAGTTTGTACGTTTCCGTCTGAAGGGTCAATGCGGTATAAAATATTCGAGATTTTCTCTATGGCGTATAAATTTCCATCAACAGCATTAAAAGCCCAGTCATCTATACTTATGTTTTGAGATAAGCTTTCTGTTGATTGATGTTGAGCGAAATTTGCAGAACTAGGATCAAGGTCTATTTTATAATAGGTAGTATCTTCTCCTTTTAAATAATAGATACCATCTGCACTTACATCACCAATCTTTCTATCACTACTTGGTAACTCATCTATATAATAACTAGTTGTATTGAAATTTTTACCAACACGCACTATCGTTTTTTCTGGTGCACTTAAAGATCCCCAAATATATCCATCTACTGGATTGTACCCCGTTGCATTTATATTTCCTGTAGTGATATCTGTTGCAATTTCATAAGAACTTCCTGACGCTAAATCTATAGCGTATACATCGTTATCCTGAAATAGATAAGTATTTATATCACAACCAAACGGAGTATTATAGGTTGGTTTTGTCCCCTCTGTTGAATCAACTGCGATCGCGCCAACTGTAGAGTATAAGCTTCCATCTATACTTGAACCTGCTCCTAATGAAACAGCACCTGGGTATGCTATTGCGGTTCCCTTCATAGTTGTGTTTGCACCCAAAGCAAGTGCGCCAACGGCAATCCAATACACATTTTCAGAGGAGGCACCATTGGCCAAAAGAACTGTAGCACCAGCAACCGAATTAAGTGCGCCCGTAATTTTAAAAATAAACATAGCATCAGGATCTCCCTGAGCATCTAAAGTTAGCGTTCCAGTAATTGATACTGCAGCGGCATTACTATAAACTCCTGGATAAATAGTTTCCCCTTCTATACTTCCAAAAATTCCACTGTGGTCTGTTATGGTTGCTGGTATATTTTGAAGTTGAACGCAGGCTGCTGCTAAATCCAATAAAGCTTGTGCAGTGGTAGAATTGGTGTTTTCTATAGTTCCATTTAAAACTGTAGGTAGTCCAAACCCAGCTATCGCTCCTGCGTGTGATCCAACATCACCGGTAATGTCAGAAATTCCAGTATTGGCTATTGCTCCAGCTCCTGTAAACAATATAAAATTCGCCGCCGTACCAAGATAGATATCTATCGGTGGCTGTTCATCTTGTGCTATAGTACTAAAACTATATCCGATAATTGCGATGGAGAGAATAATTGTTTTCATGGTTTTTATATTTTATCATTTTTTAAAACTAAAAACTTTTAGGATAAATTAATTTAATATTCGTTGAGTGTAATTAGTGGTTAGTTAGAGGGTGAGATCTTGCAGATGAACAGTCTCTGCTTATATGATCCCTAAGGATTTTGTAGGCGGTGTTTTCGTTAAGCGTTTTTTAAAATATTGGGAGTTTATACGTAGAGGCACTCTACTGGTATATGGTGTAGTTTTTACCTTTTTTGCGTGGCAATATCTTTGGATACCTCAATAGGTCTTCGGGGCTTAAACTACGAATCCAATCTTATGCACTATTGTTAACAACCATAATGACCAGTCCTGAAATATGTACACACTAAACATTTATTCGACACCCCAGACTTGAACATATCCGAGGTCAGCAATTTAGCTTTAAATAACCACCGGAAGTCAATCTTTTAGAGTTTCAAAAGCAGGAATGGTGTGTTACCTAGCTATTATAAAAATTGCTTTTTGCATAAGTGATCTAGGTATTTTATTTATAAAGCATTTCCTATGTTTTTAAACTTAAGCTCTTTATAAAATGAATCTCAACAAAATTTAATTGTTTTTACAAGACAAAAAAGGTAGAGGGTATTTTAAAACGAGCAGGATATATGTAAATTTTATTATTGAAAAACAGAGCAGAGATGACGCGCCAATTTTTATGCTATATTTTGCTCCTTAAATTAGATGATAAATAAAGAAGATTAAAAAGGGAGACTATTTCTTAATCTTTTATTATTGGAATTTTTATACAAAACTCAATTCCTAATTTCTTTTCTTTCGGACTTTCTATTTCAATACTTCCTTCCAACCTTTGTAATAGATCTGAAACAGTAGGGAGACCAATTCCAGTACTACTGCTCTTCTCTAAAGTTTCAAAAAGTTCGAATACTTTTTTGTGGTATTTTTTATCAATTCCAGGACCGTTATCTTTATAAATTATCTTGTAAAATTTAGAGTTAATCTCTAAAGAAATAGAAATAATAGATTGCGATTTATCTACAAATTTTATGCTATTAGAGAGTAGGTTTTGAAATATTTGAATGAAAGCTATTTTTGATTGTTTTAAAGTAATATTACAATTAGTATAGTTGATAATATATGTATGCTCCCAATTACAAGATGATTTAATCTGTTCGAGTAGTTTCTCAAAATTAAACGTTTCAAAAACTATTTCAGCATTTGTAGATTTTGTAAAATTCAACATGCCTTCAACCAAAGAATATAAATAGGTGCTGCTAGAAGAAATTAGTGCGAGCCAAGATTTTCCTTTACTATCTAATGCGAGAGCATAATCTTCCTGTATTATCTCAGAAAGATGCTTTATTCCACTTATGGGGGTCTTGATGTCGTGCGATAACTTGTAAGCAAATGCACTTAATTGTTTATTTAACCTTAAAACCTCCTCATTTGCCTGTGATAATTCTGCGTTCTTTCTCCTTAATTCCAATAAATTAACGACCTGTTTTGCTAATAATTTTAAGTTCTCTTTCTGATCTTTATTTAGCTTTCTCGCTGTATTATCAATAACACATAAAGTGCCTAAACAATGACCGTCTGAACTATTTAATGGAGCCCCTGCATAAAAAATAACGTTAGGGTAATTTGTAGTTAGTGGATTATCATAAAAGCATTCATCTTTTGTAGCATCGTTAACAATAAATAATTCATTTGGAGTTAAAATACTGTGGGAACAAAAAGAAATATCTCTTGGCGTTTCTGTGCTATTTAATCCGTGATGAGATTTAAACCATTGCCTGTTTTTATCAATAATAGAGACGAGTGAAATAGGGGTCTTGCAAATACTAGCAGCAATTTTTGTAATGGCATCAAAATCCTCTTCAGGTAAAGTATCTAAAATATTATATTCATACAAACTTTTCAACCTTTCACTTTCATTCAGTGGAATATCGTGGGAAATCATAAATGCTTATTTAGACATATAATTTATTTTCAAAATTGCCAAAATAATTTTGATGAGTGAAAATAATTAATTTCTTAATCATAAATTATTACGTCCTGCGAATTACAGGTTTTATACAGATGAGAGGCCTTTAAATGTCGATGAATGGATTATGGAGCAAGAATGTAATGACCTTAGGAATACTAAAGTCCTGGTAGAAAACAAAGATAATTTTTCAATAAATATAAGTCTAGCTTAAAAGCAGAGTCCAGAATAGAGAAATATACTTTTCTACTAAATTATGTGTGTGTACTGCGGTAATTAATTTAATTTTAGTAAATTAATATAAGTTAACTTTTGTCACTGTTAAGGCCCTTTGTTTAAAGTTAGGTTCAGAAACAATGGGTTATGATAGTGTGAGCGGAAAGTAAATAAACATCTAAAAACAAAAGCGCACTAGATTTAATTTAAAATCATGAAATTATGAGTAAACCGTCGTATAAAGAACTGGAATTGGAGCTCATTGCATTAAAAAAAAATGCCACTAGGTCTTCAAAAAAACTACCATATAAGGAATTCTTTAATCATATGGCAGACATGGTTTTTGTGATAGAGCTTATTTATGATAATAATAGTCAACCCATCGATTTTTATACCCGGGCATTAAATATTTCAGTAGCAAATTTTTTTGGCAAAACCCAGGAGCAATTAGTAAACAAAAAAATATCCTCAATCGTGGATGTCATAGAAGACAATTGGTTCACTTCTTTTGCGAGTGTTGATAAAACAGGAGAGGAAATTAGATTTAAAAGTTATGGCGCCGCATATGATAAGTTTTATCGCGTTACCGCATGGAAAGTTTTAGAAAATAGAGTAGGTGTTTCCATGACAGACATCACAGAAGCTGAAAAAGCCAAAATTAAATTAAAAAAAAATCTTAAAAAAGAACAAAAAGAACGCTCTAAAACTGAGCACTTGCTCAAAGAAAAGAGAGTAGAGTTACAAGAAAATATCCATAATTTAAATAGTGCCAATAAAGAGCTTGCTTTTCAAAATAAAGAAAAAGAAAAACGTGCAGAGGAGTTGATACTCGCCAATACCGAACTTGCTTTCCAGAATAATGAAAAAGAAAAACGCGCAGATGAGTTAGCCATCGCCAATACCGAACTTGCCTTTCAGAATAAAGAGAAAGAAAAACGTGCAGAGGAGTTGATACTCGCCAATACCGAACTTGCTTTCCAAAATAAAGAGAAAGATAACAGGGCAGATGAATTAATTCTAGCCAACAAAGAGAAACAAAAACGCGCAGACGAATTAGCGATCGCTAATACCGAACTTGCTTTTCAAAATAAAGAGAAAGATAACAGGGCAAATGAATTAATTCTAGCCAACAAAGAGAAAGGAAAACGAGCAGATGAATTAGTCCTGGCCAATAAAGAAAAACAAAAACGTGCAAATGAATTAATACTTGCTAACAAAGAACTTGCTTATCAAACTGAACTTGATGTTTACCGCTCTGAAATGGAACGTGTCGCTCATGATTTGACATTGTTAATTGATACTGCGAATGCTCCTATTTTTGGAATTGATAGTAGAGGACTTGTAAATGAGTGGAACCAGACTTCTGAAAAAATTACTGGATTTACAAAAGACGAAGTATTAGGGAAAGATTTGGTGCAAAACTACATCACCGAAGATTATAGGGAGTCGGTTAAAAAAGTATTGGACGATGCGTTGCTTGGTCAAGAAACTGCCAACTATGAATTCCCCCTATTTGCTAAGGATGGACAGCGTGTAATGGTATTATTAAACTCAAGTACACGTCGAGATGCTAAAGGAAAAATTACGGGTGTACTAGGAGTAGGACAAGATATCACTGAGTTGGATGGGTATCGTAACGCGTTAGAATTGAAGGTAAATGAAAGAACCTTAAAATTAAACCAAGCCTTGGAAAAGCAAAAAGAATTAAACGAATTAAAATCGAGATTCGTTTCAACGGCTTCTCATGAATTTAGAACTCCGTTATCATCAATTTTTTTTGCTGCAGGCTCTATTAAAAAATACTGGGCTAAAATGGAGCCAATTATTATACAAAAAAAACTAGACAAAATAGAAGATCAGGTTTTGCATATGACAAAACTACTAGACGATATTTTAATTGTTGGTAAGGCTGAAGCAGGTAAAATTATACAACATCCCGTAGATATAAATCTAGGAGACTTTATGTCTGAAATAATTGATGAAGTTTCTAGCGCCTGTGAAAAATCACACGATATAGAGCTAATTGATACCGAAGGTCTAAAAAATACTGATATTTTTATTGATGAAAAATCAGGTAGAAATATTTTCATCAATTTAATAGGTAACGCTGTAAAGTATTCTCCAACCACTAAAAATATTACTGTTGCATTGTCCTCCGAAAAAGAGTACACCGTTATTACAATAACAGATTATGGAATAGGAATTTCCAAATCAGAGCTTAAAAATATTTTTAAGCCTTTTTCTAGAGGAAAGAATGTTGATTTAATTCAGGGAACAGGTCTTGGTTTAACAATTGTAAAAGAAGCAATAGATGCAATAGGAGGAAAGATAATTGTGAATAGTACTCTCGGAAATGGAACATCCTTTATTATAAAGGTATTAAAACAATACCATGCATAAAGTATTAATTGTAGAAGACACCTTAGCGATAAGAGAGGAGATTTATGATATTCTGTTTATGGAGGGTTATGAGGTTTTTCAGGCTGAAAACGGATTCATCGGTTTTGAATTAGCTCTAAAAGAGCATCCAGATCTTATTGTTTCTGATATACTTATGCCAAAGCTTAACGGTTTTGAAATGTTTGAAAAACTACAAACAAATAATAAAACGGCGAGTATTCCATTGATTTTTCTTTCAGCAAAAGCAGAAAAGGAAGATGTTAGAATTGGAATGAATCTGGGGGCTGAAGATTATTTAACCAAACCTACAAATGTAAACGATCTGCTGAATGCTGTTAAAAATAAAATCAAGAAAAAATTAATAATAGATCAAAACATTATTGCTAAAACTGCAGCCTTATCTGAGATTCTTCAAAGCCAGAAAAATGAACTAGATAATTACTCTCATTTAATTTCACATGAATTAAAATCTTCTTTAAGAAATATTTCGGATCTATTAACTTGGTCTCAAGAGGGTCGGGATGAAACTAATAATTTTCAAGATGCTACTATCAACTTTCAATTGATGGAGGACAGAATAGAAAAGATGGACCTACTATTAGCGAGACTAGAACACTATAACAATATCACGTCGACTACTTTTAAAAACAAATTAGTAAATAGTAATACTATTGTAAATCGGATTATAAATGAAACCCATAAATCGTCTGCCATAACAATTAGAATAAAAAATGAATTACCTACCTTATATGTTGACGGAAATATGGTAAAAAAAGTATTTAAAATCCTAATAGAAAATGCTCTAAACCATATTGATAAAAAAAATGGTCTCATTGAAATAGCCTGTGATATTACCCAGAAAGATTATGTTTTTTCAATCATAGATAATGGGATTGGTATACATCCAAAATACCACAAGAAAATATTCAACATGTTTCAAGCTATCGAATCCACTAAATCTGCAGGAATTGGATTAAGCATGGCTAAAAAAATTATTTCTCATTATAATGGACAAGTTTATTTAAAAAGCATTCCTAATGTAGAAACAACATTTTATTTCAACCTTCCGATTTCCGAAGTATCTCCTGTAAAACAGAGAATCTAATTCATCTGAAGAAAGAGGAATAGCTATTTACGACAAAGCAGTGTGGTGAAAATTGAAATATCATTATGAGATAGGCATATCAGCATCTTATGATTCTGCTAAAAAAATAAATTGCAAAAGCTATTACTAAATACTATAATTAACGACTATACTAAAAACCTATACTTTACTGAGGGTGAGAACCTATAGAAGTAGTATCTATAGGTATTATGATAAACACTATTTTTTTATGAATTAGGTGTGTACCACAAAAGAAAAACTATGGAGGCTTCTTTTCAACTTTTGGTCTATACTAATTAAGCATAGTCGAAATGTTATAATAAATCCAAGCGTTTCATTAATTCAGGTCTTTTAGAACGACTTACAGGGATGACTTCTCTTTTTATAACAACAGTATTATCTTCTATATCAACAATTTTCTTAACATTAATAATAAAAGAACGGTGTACTCTTAAAAATAATGAATTCGGTAGTTTTTCTTCTATTCTTGTTAGTGTAGAATGGACTACATAATTTTTTTCTTCTGTTTTTATATGAATATAATCACCTTTTGCTTCTACTATACAAATACTCTCCAAATGTATTTTTATAAGTCGTCTATCAATATTAACATAAAAATCGTTCTTTATTTCTGAATCTAATTTCACCTCGTTTGAGGTGGGTTCATGTTTTTGAACCTTTAGAATCGCCTTTTGGAATCGTGTTAATTCTATAGGTTTTAGTAAATAATCTACGATAAAATCATATTCAAAAGCCTCAATTGCAAATTGTGAATCTGAAGTTGTTAAGATTATTTTTGGTGGGTTTTTTAACGTTTTAATAAAGTCTACACCGTTAAAATCTGGCATGTGGATATCTAAGAAAATGAGGTCTATCTCGTTTGCATTTAGAAACTTAATCGCTTGCATTGCGTTTGAAAATTCACCAACAACTTTTAAAAACTTTATCTCATCACAAAGAGTTTTAATAATAACTCTTGCCATTTGTTCATCATCAACGATAATACAATTCATAAGATCTAAATAGTTTTCAAGTAATATGAAATAGCTATTAAAATTTTGTCAAAATCTTCAACTTTGTCTAAATTAAGTTCTCTTAGATCATGTTCAAATTTATTGGCTATTTTATAATTTTCCTCAAGTCCCAATATAATAATTTTATGTTTAAGTCTGTGAACATTCTCTTCTGTTTTTTTGAAATCCTTATCTTTTAAACTTTTATAATACGCTTCTTTTTCTTCAGGAAACTCATCTTTTATAATTCCGATGAGCTTTTTCCTTAAAGATTCATCTCCTCTTGCCAGCTTCTCTACATAGTCTAAGTTAGGTTTTTCCATAATTATTTTTTTATTGTAAAATAAAAAGTCGTTCCTATTTTTGGTTCAGATTCTATCCAAATCTTGCCTTGATAGAGTTCAACTATTTTTTTTACAATGGAAAGCCCAATACCTGATGATTCCTTACTTGGTTTTAATGAATGGAAAAATTTAAAAACCTTATCTAGATATTTACTTTCAATTCCAATTCCATTATCTTTTATTGAAAATTGATAAAATGACTTATTTTCTAAAACATTTATTTGAATAAGGCCTTTGTCTTTATCATTAAATTTAATGGAATTGCTAATTAAGTTTTGAAAAAGTTGTTGAAATTTAGTTTTCTCACCTCTTACGACAGGTAATTTATTAAGTATTTGAACGGATATGTTTTTTGGAATAAAAAGAATTTTTTGCAAGTCTTCTACAACACTATTTAAATTTACATCACTTTTCTTCGATGTTATCGCGTCGATACTAGAATAGTATAGAATATCTGAAATTAATAGTTCCATTTTTTCTAAAGTGTCTTCAATTAAATTAAAATTCTGTAGTGTATTTCCTTCTAGTAAACCTGCGTTATCGGTTTTAATCCAAGACACCAAGGCATCAATACTTCGTAAAGGTGATTTTAAATCATGAGAGACGACATGGGCGTATTCATTCAATTCATTATTGCTTTTTTCTAATTTTTTAAGCAGCTGTTCATTGCGTGCTTCTACCTTCTTATGTTCTCTTATGCTTATTGCTGTTCTTAATTTTATAGCTGCTAAGCCAGCAATACTCTCCAGTGTTTTAATGTGCTCCTGCGTGTAGTGATTTTTATCTTTATGCTCGGAATCGATAATTCCAATAACAATACCGTTACTCATTATAGGTACGGTTATTTCAGAAAAACGCCTTTCTTCATCTCTGACGTAACGGCCATCTTTAGACGTGTCGTTTATAAGTTCAGATTTTCCCGATTTTGCAACACTTCCAACGATTCCTTTTCCTTTTGGAAGATATAACTTATTGATAATTTGACTGTCATTCGTCAATTTAGCCCCATAAACGGCTATCTGTTCTACAGTTTCTTTTTCGTGATCCACCAAATAAATAACACAATCTTCAGAATTCAAATATGCCGCAATAATATTTACAATTTCCCAAGAAATTTCTATAATATCTGTTTTATCTAATATAGATTTGGTAAGATTATTTATTAAATTAATAATTAAAGTTTTCTGTCTATTTGAAGTAATATTTTCAATAAATACTACTTCATGTTTTACTTTATTATCATTATCCCTTACAATATTAACATTTGTTTTTGTCCAAATAGCTGAACCGTCTTTCTTTATATATCTTTTTGTATAATTAAAATGATCAACTTTATCAGCATACATCTTCTTAATATAGGTCTTAAAAGAAGAAGAATCTTCGTCAAAAGACAAATCATTTATTGAAAGCATCTTTAATTCTGACTCAGAATACCCGCTCATATTTTGAAGTGCTGCATTGGTTTTTATGATTTGACCACGCTTCGTTAGAACAATACCTATTGTAGAATTATGAACAATAGTATCTAGCTCTTTCTTCTGTTCTTCTATTAATTTCGCATTTCGCTTGGCTTCAGTTATATCTAAAAAAACACCTATAGATCCAATTACCTGCCCTTTATCGTCATAATTGGGAGCACCACTAATTAACCATTCTCTTACCTCTTTAGATTTTGTTTCTGCTTTAAGTTCATACGTGTTAGACTCCCCTTTTTTACGATTATTATTTTCTTTAGAAACTATCCTTGAGGCCTCTTCTGAGTGGAATAATTTACCGGCTTCTTTACCAAATAATTCGGCTTCAGTGTACCCCGACATTTTTAAAAAACTCTGATTAACCATTAAGATTTTATCATTATTGTCAACCTCTACTAAACCAAGGTTCATATTAGCAATAATGTTATAGTATTTTTGTTTTTGAGCTTCTAAACTCTCCCCGTATTTCTTTCGTAAGGTTATATTTTTAAAGGTCCAAAGATGCCCTTTGTATTCGTTTCTTTTTAAGATTGGAATAAAATCGCGTTCTAAGATTGTCCCATCGGCCATAATTAGTTCATCCCCTAAAACCTGTTGTTTTTTTTCAAAGATATTTGTTGTTCTAGAAATAAAATATTCTGGATCTTTGAATAAATGTTTATTCTCATTTGCAGCACCAAGACTGTCTTCTCCTTCTAGTAAATCTGGCGAAATAGGTATATTGAACAGTTCGCAAAATTTGTTATTCGTTAAGATTATTTTTCTATTCTCATCTTCTAGCAATACAGCACTATCTAAATTTTTAATAAGAGATGATAACCTGTTTTCTGATTCAGTCAATAAATATTCAGCTCTTTTTTCAGAGGTAATATCTCTAATAATTCCTTGTGCACCAGTGGGTTTATTTTCCTTATCAACAATAAGGTTTCCATTAATTTGCACCCATTTTACTTGCTTGTCTTTCGTTAAAACTCTTGTTCTATAATTAGTGAATAGTCCCTCTTCCTTTAAAGTAACAAATGATTTAGATCCATATTCTAAATCTTTGCGATAAATTAAATCACAAACATTAAGTTTTTCTTTTTCAATATTATATCCGAAAAAGGCAATAGCAATGTCATTCATTTTTAGAATATTGCCAGACATATCCATTAAAATGTAAGCGTCATTAATATTTTCGAAAACGCCTTCTAATTGAGAAGATTTTTGCTCTAAAAGGTTTTCTAACTCAAAGTTTCTTTTTTTAAGTTCCTCTAAAAGGTATGAATCATTAGATTTGTTTTCTACTACTTTCTCTGCTGCTTTTCTTGCGATTTTTTCTTTTTTTAAATCCCTTTGTAATATGTCAATTTTGTTTTGGTTCATTAATTTTTTGTTAATGATAATTTTTGCCTCAGGATTTTTTCTGAAACACATATAGCGATGCTACTTTAATATTAAAACTTTTCATGGATCAATTAAAGTCCAAAATGATGTATTAGCTCCAATTGATTTATAAATTCCAATTTTTCTTCAATACTAAAGATAGGTAATTTTGAATTAGGATAAACTTATATGTTTCTAGGTGCATAAGGTTTACACACTACTGGATGTTCAGGCTAGCTATTTTCTAAACCAATTTTTCATCAACCAAGACTAAGAATTTAGTAAAGACTTAGCCTTTCCTATTTAATATTTTTTTAATTCATTTATACACCAGTACGATAAAACTATTTCTATTTTTTTAACATAATCTTCATATTTTAGAGGCTTTAAGATATATCCAGAAACACCGATTTTATAGCATTTATTTAAATCTTTTTCATTGTCTGATGTTGTTAAAATTATGGTTGGAATGTGCTTTAAACTGTCGTTGCTTTTTAAGATTAAAAGAAATTCTATGCCGCTAATTTTTGGCATGTTTAGATCTAATAAAATAATATCTGGATAACTCTCTTTTTGTTTTAAAATTTCGAAGGCTTCATCTGCCGTTTTTGCTTTGGTTATTTTATGCTTTAATTTTAATAATGAAAGGGTTCTGTCCATTTTCATCACCTCAATAATATTGTCTTCAATCAATAAAACGTTTAATTTTTTTTTCAGCATATCTAAAATTATTGTTTAATAACTAAAGCTACTCTTTTTTTTAAAAATCAATGCTGAGGTTTGTTCAATCACAAGTTATCCTTAGATGAAATGCTTTTAAGTGTAGACGAATGGATTTAAAAATTTTCAGTCTTAACATGTAGCTTTGTTAATAGCTATTTAAAAAAATGTTTTTTTTTTACCTGAATCAGGAAAGCATTCTTTTCTAAAAATAGGATTAAAATTTAAAAAATGGTGACCGAAAAAGAATAGAGTTAGCGCATGATTTAGTCGTTGCCTTAAAAAATTAAGAAGGCAAGCCATAGTTCACAGACTTTTCCAATGTGTTGGGATTGATATCTTATTTTGATAAAAGGTCTTACACATAGAATGTTCTCTCCCGTAACCATATATCAAGTAATTGAATTTAAAGCATGATATGTAAAGCTATAAGAATGAAAATAAGCAGCATTGATTATTAAGGCAGAATCATTTAAATAGTATGATTTTTTTAGAAAGAAAAAAAGATAATAACAAAATAAAAAAAATTGCTCAGCGCGAAATTTAAAGCTTAATTACTCTGGATTAGTAAATCTAAAAAGTTTCATTTATTATTTAAATTCGTATAATGAATAAAATATCTAAAAGAATTTCCATCATAATTATACCCCTAGTTGCCACTACTTTTTTTGGGGGAAAACGAATTATCAAAGTCAAGTTATCCAGTTTCAATTTCAATCTGATACCATTGAAGGAGTCGTGAATTTACCTAAGAAAAAATATATCCTTGAAGAGAAAACGCCTTTGGTCATCTTTGTTCATGGCGACGGAAAATTAGGACATGATGCCTTCGGCTATTGCGAACATATCTGGAATGAATTAGCAAAAAAAGGTATTGCAAGCATGTCTTGGGATAAAAAAGGCATCGGGCAAAGTACTGGAAAATGGCTCAATCAATCTATCGAAGATCGAGCAAATGAAGTGATTGCCGCGATTGACTTTATGAAAGCAGATCCTCGTTTTGATTTTTTTCTTTCGGATTAATAGGCTTTAGTCAAGCAGGATGGGTAATGCCGAAAGTGGCTAGCTTATCAGATTATCCTGATTTCATTATTAGCGTTTTCGGCGCAATTAACTGGAAACGACAAAGCAATTATTTAACTCGAACAAGAATGGAGTTGGAAGGTGCTAATAAAGAGGCGATTGAAGCAGGGGTAAGACAAAATGAAATTGATTTCAATCTTTTTAATGCTAATAGTAAGTATTCCGACTATGTAGCATACCAGAAAGAAAAATGTAAAAATGAACAAGAAGAGGACTGTGACTTTATGAACGAAGAGCGATTTTATTTTGTCAAAAAAAATATTTCAAGTGATGCAGAGCAAGATTTAAAAAATATTCGATGCCTCATTTTTGGTGCAGAGGATTTGAATGTTGACTTTGAAGAATCATATCAAACTTATGAGCGTATTTTTTTAAAAAATAATACTGCTAATTACCAATTAAAAATATATCCAGAAGCAACACACGCCTTATTGAAAAATAAACATTTTAATACTATGCATCTAGGGATTGGCTTTTTAGTTAAATGGGAATTACTTGGAAAGCGGGCATTCGTCAACGATGTCTTAAGTGATATTAGTGCGTTTGTAATTTAAAATTCAAACTGATATATAATTAATATTTTTTCCAGTAGTTCTTGTCTGAGATCACCAAATATTTTTCAATCTAAAATACAATTTCTTAAAAGAATAGGACAATTGATAAAGTACTTTTGCCTTGGTTTAACTTCATATAATGACTCAGCATACGGCATGCCGATAGGCCAACACTTCGACAGGTTTAGGGAACTCCGCTATGTGATTTGTTGACTGATCCGGGATCTGCAAGTAAGGGTAATATGGGGATATGGCATCATATACTTAACAACTAATAAATAATTGCTAAAAAAAATAAATAATTGTTATCTTTGAATTACTTTATTGTATTTAAAGTTTCAGCAATATGTCATTCA
>NZ_PJBS01000077.1 GCF_002836055.1 Psychroflexus sp. MES1-P1E | reverse complement strand
AAACTCCTTAAAAGCTTTATGTTGTATTTTTTCAACATTATCCCATTTTTCTTTTGCCTCATCCATAATAATATTTAATTTATGAATGTTTTCTAAATTATTTTTAAATGCCTCAGAAACAGATGGGGTTTTCACATATTTAATATCCCAACTACCTATACCTAAATCTTCTAATAGCTGCTCTGCTCTTTCATCATAGCTAATATTTATAACAGGCGTTCCAAAAGATAAACTAGGAAGAGTAGCGTGAAGTCGATAACTTACAACTAACTCAGCATTAGAAAGCAATGACAAGTATTCAAAAACATTACTAGTATATACAAAGTCAACATTTTCTATATCTCTAAAATAAGATGCATATTCGCAATCCCTTGCATCATTACATAATAAACGAATACGTTTGTACCCTTTTTGCTTTAATATGCGAATTATTTTAGTTAATTCATCTGTCATAGTTAATTGATACTTTTGAGGCAGATTTACTAATGAGGGAGTTCTTATCGAAATCAAAACGCCTACATGATCATTTTTAGGTAAAATGTTTTTATAATCATCATATTTTCCTAAAAATATTGTAGGACAACCCCCAAAAATTGAGTTAGTAGATCCTATATTTTGTAAATGCTTTAATGTTGAACTATCTCTAACTAATGAAATATCTGCATAACTATGTAAACTCGCTAATTTTGAATCTGGTATAACATCAGTCCTTGGTACTAAATCAACTTTTCTATCATATACTTTACCTAAAGAGTTAGAAAAAAGCATTAATGGAACTTCAAGTGCTTCTAGAGCAGTTCCATTAAAATCTATTTCATTATTTTCATATAAATTTCCACCACCAACAATAACTCCATCACCAACACGATTAATCTCATAGATTGTTTTCGAAGACAAACCTGCTTTTGAATGAGATTCATATAATGAAGTAGCAGGAATATCTATAATATTAACCATTCTTCCAAATGCTTCATAAACTAGATTTCTTAAAGCTATGGAAATGGCATCATTTCCAATATTGTGCCCTTTGGGGCGAACATTAAATAGTGTAATCATCTTTTAAGATTTTTTTATATGTTAAATTAATTTGAGATTCTTTTGATATGTTTTGAAAGTATCTTTTTATATTGTTATAATCATTTACTGTATCTATTGTTAAGGAAGTTTCCGAGTGGTTCACTTCCGCTTCCATACCATAATAATTAATTTTATCAATTAACCTATATAGGTGCATGGTTACATGTTCTTTTTCTTTTTCGTCTACTTCAACAGAAAATTCCTGGTAAAAACTGGACTTAAACCATTCAACGGCAACACCATATGGATAGGTTCGATTTTTAATGTTTGTAATAAATTCAAAATCTTGTGTAATATGATTAAAACCCTCGATTATCAAGTCTAAATCTACAAAAGGACAATCTCCATTTACTCTACAAATATATTTGTAATTAGTTTTTCTTATAAATGATAAAGTTCTCTCTACAACATTATCTTCATCCCCTCTAAAAACATCAATTCCTAAACTTTCAACAAAGGTTACTAATTCGTCATCTTGAGTTGTTGTTGTTGTTGCTAAAAAAACCTTCACAGGTATTTTTTTTTCTAAAACTTTTAATTTGTTTACAATTAATTCGATCAATTTAAAATCACCTATTTGTATAAAAGCTTTTCTTGGTAATCTTGAAGAACCTAATCGCGCATATATTACAACAGCTCCAAGAGTATTCTTTTTCATATTTATAACATTTTCTTTTCTTTCATTTCATTAACCCAAAAACTATCTGCTTCTTTCCATGATAATTTTGTGTCTTTAAAAGCCAATGAATTTTTCAAATCAATTGATTCATATTCATTAATATCTTCACCTGCATATACCCCTACAAGTTTATTTTTTTCATCAGGGTTAAATTTATTTGTTGGCCTTAAGGCTATTAAATTATCTTCGGTAATAACATCTCCCTTTTTAATTGATTTCTTTAAATATAAACCTCTTCTAGCTCTAACCTTTGTAACATCTTCTTTTGAATCCGATTTATTAATTAAATCAGGCAATAACGACCGTTCTATTGCTCTTATATTTTTTATGTAAGCTTTAAATTCATTTGGACTTGATGCGTATTTATGATCAAAACCATCCATTAATTTATCAATTGTAAAATGCTTTTCTATAAAAACAACTCCTTTTGAAGTTGCAACGCAAGCAGCAATACTGTTCATTGTGTGATCTGAAAGACCTATTTCACAATTAAATATTGAATTCAGTTCGTCTAACCTATATAGGTTAGTATTCTTAAGATCACAAGGATAAACTGACACACAATGTAAAATTTTAAGATTAGAAATATTTCCTTTTTCAGAAAAAGCATTGACACTAATTTTAATTTCATCAATATTTGCCATTCCTGTACTTATAATTAAAGGCAAGTTTTTAGTTGAAATATATTTAATTAATTCAACATTATTTAAATCACTTGATGCTAGCTTAATAAATGGAACTCCTAGTTCTATTAGGAAATCGACCCCGCCAATATCAAATACTGAAGCAGTAAACTCAATACCAACTGTAGTCGCATATTCTTTTACTTTCCTCCATTCATCATATGTTAGAGTCTCAGAATGACGTCTTTTATGAACAATATTTTCAATTTTTTTACCTTGTTCCCAATAATAAGGAACATAAAGTAAATCCGGATTGATAATTTGAAACTTTACAAAATCTGCTTTTGCTGCAAGAGCTATATCAACTAATTGAAATGCTAAATTTATTTCTCCATTATGATTTGATCCTGCCTCAGCAATTATTTTTACTTTCATTAGAAATATTATTTTTTTTCCGAATTTGTGTTCTTACCAGATGCGTATTAGGTTTTATACCTTTTACTTCATTAGAAGCTTCATTCAATATTATAAAGAAAATTTAATCTACAATTTCTTTAATATGCTCAAAAGGTAGTGTAAATTGCTTAAAAATATTTAAAACATCTACTTGCACTATTACCTTTTGTTTTCCACTCGTTGCCATATACACTCCTTTTAAACTTTTTTAAGAACCAACTACCACCTCTACTGCTGCATAATTGGCAAGACTACGGGGGGTTATTTTCTTGGCACCTTCGCTGTTTTTTGTTAAAATTTTTAAATTATTTATTTCATCTTCTTGAACAATGGCGGGTTTGCCTAAATGCCTTAAAAACACCTACAACTCCTTGAGTTTTAACAACAGCCAATAGATCTTTAGGAGTTGCTTGCAAAAACACAAAAGAGGATATTAAAGGCGCTACTACTTTCTTTTTTCGATCGCTCCATTGTTTTATGGTGGTCATTAAAGGTAAAAAACTTTCATACCCTTGCTTTTGGAGCCTTTCATGCACTTGTTTTTCTGCCCTTGAATTGGTATGTAAAGCGTACCAAAATACTTTCAAATTTAATATCTTTTTAATGTATAATTACGAATATTTGCTAACAGCTTGCAAGGCTTCGACACCCTGGATCCCATAAATGGGTCAGATGAGGGTTTTCATATTTTACTCTAGAGCCTTGGTTACTCAGCTTTAGAATCCGCTAACATACACTTGCCATGTTATGCGAAAGTTGCCTAAACATTAGCTTTAAGGGCACTTTGCATTTAACGTATAAGCGTATGCAAATAAGAGCGTTTTCTTAAAGAAAACAAAAATAAAGTGCATGTTTTTTTTGATAAATCTTATTGTGTTTGAAAGTAGGGATTGTCTTTTGGCTGTGTTGTGAAATCATTTGATGGGGAAAGTGGTGTCACTTCGAGCCTGTCATTCCATGTAAGGCAATAGCCGCGGTAGGGAAGCTGTTTAAGTGTAACTGCTTATTTAGGCTTTAGATAGAGCTAGTGCTTTTATTCATTTTTTCCATTGATGAAAAAACGAACCAAAAAAATCTAGGCTGACGAAATTCTTCCTAAAATTTACGTTTGCTGTCTAAATTTTAGAAACTCGGCTAATAAAAACAGCCTCAAACAGTCTAAAATTTTACGACACCTTCACTTTAATTTTTACGGCTTAATTTAGTAGGCCGTTTTTCTTTGTATTGTGGAACTTGAAGCCTTGAATTCACTGTTGTCATTCCGACAGAGAAGTTCTTTTACTTCGACGAGGAATCTCTCCTATTCCATGCAAGGCGATAGCCGCGGTAAGGAATCTGTTTAAGTGATGTATTTTGGCTTGAAATGTAACTCTTTATTTAAGATTTAGATAAAATTATTACTTTCATTCCTTTTTTCCATTGATAAAAAACGAACCAAAAAAATCTAGGCTGATGAAATTCCTCCTAAAATTTTCGCTCACCCTCTAAATTTTAGAAACTCAGCTGATAAAAACAGCCTCAAACAGTCTAAAATTTTACGGCTTAATTTAGTAGGCCGTTTTTCTTTGTACTGTGGAACTTAAAGCCTTGAATTCACTATTGTCATTCCGACAGAGAAGTTCTTTTACTTCGACGAGGAATCTCTCCCATTCCGTGCAAGGCGATAGCCGCGATACGGAATCTGTTTTAGTGTAACTCTCTATTTAAGATTTAGATAAAATTAGTGTTTTTATTCATTTTTTCCATTGATGAAAAAACGAACCAAAAAAATCTAGGCTTACGAAATTCTTCCTAAAATTATCGCTCACCCTCTAAATTTTAGAAACTCGGCTAATAAAAACAGCCTCAAACAGTCTAAAATTTTACGACACCTTCACTTTAATTTTTACGGCTGAATTTAGTAGGCCGTTTTTCTTTGTATTATGGAACTTGAAGCCTTGAATTCACTATTGTCATTCCGACAGAGAAGTTATTTTACTTCGACAAGGAATCTCTCCCATTCCATGCAAGGCGATAGCCGCGATACGGAATCTGTTTAAGTGTAACTTTTTATTTAAGCTTTAGATAGAACTAGTGCTTTTATTCATTTTTTCCATTGATGGAAAAACGAACCAAAAAAATCTAGGCTTACGAAATTCTTCCTAAAATTTACGTTTGCTGTCTAAATTTTAGAAACTCGACTGGAAGACAGCCTCAGACAGTCTAAAATTTTACGACACCTTCACTTTAATTTTTACGGCTTAATTTAGTAGGCCGTTTTTCTTTGTATTGTGGAACTTGAAGCCTTGAATTCACTATTGTCATTCCGACAGAGAAGTTCTTTTACTTCGACGAGGAATCTTTCCTATTCCATGCAAGTCGATAGCCGCGATACGGAATCTGTTTAAGTGTAACTCTTTATTTAAGCTTTAGATAGAACTAGTGCTTTTATTCATTTTTTCCATTGATGAAAAAATGAATAAAAAAAATCTAGGCTGACGAAATTCTTCCTAAAATTTACGTTTGTTGTCTAAATTTTAAAAACTCGGCTGGAAGACAGCCTCAGACAGTCTAAAATTTTACGACACCTTCACTTTAATTTTTACGGCTTAATTTAGTAGGCCGTTTTTCTTTGTATTGTGGAACTTGAAGCCTTGAATTTACTATTGTCATTCCGACAGAGAAGTTCTTTTACTTCAACGAGGAATCTCTCCCATTCCGTAAAAGGTGATAGTTGCGATAAGGAATGTTTTTAGGTTGTGTTCTGAATATTGAAAAGGTCTATCTTAACGTGGCTTCGATACACCCCGCTACAAAAAAGCGGGTCACTAGTCACCAACTATCCGACAACCGACAACCGACCACTTACCAATAGACCATTACACTACTACGCCATTATACTAATCACCACTAATATCTCCCTTAGGTTCAGTCGAGCGGTAGTTTTCATTAAAATTTGAATTGTCAATTTTGAAATTTTAAATATGAAATCTGTTACTCCCTGTCACTTCAAGTGATTTTCGATAGAGAATCGTATCGAGAAGTGTCATGAAGTTGTGAGCTGGAAAAAGTTCTCGATAAAAAATACGTTTTTTCCAAAAGTAAAATTCTCTCAAACTAACATTTATTTAACTCAAAATAAAGGCGTTTTCATTTAACATAGGAAACGCCTCATATATAGCTTATACCAAATTAAATTTATAATGTCGTATAAATAAATTGAATTATTTTTTGACTAATTGAAGTTAAAAATAATTAGCATAGCCTTAGTTACGGTAATTATTTTTAATAAAAATCAGGCGAAAAAGAAATGATTTATTGCGACATTATAGGTTTAAATTGGTATTAGTTGCCAATAATATTCAAATTAAATCCGAGTGCTTCCATGCTGATCTGGTCAAGTATTCGTCGACCGTCAAAAACAAAAGCCGGTTTGTACATGTCGTCATAGATGCTTTTCCAATCTAAAGATTTGAACTCATCCCATTCTGTCATTACAGCAATAGCATGGGCATTTTGACAAGCCTCTTTAGCGGTTTTGACAACTTTCACGCGTTGGCGAATAGTTTCAGAATCATGATGACCTAAATACTCCAAGTCAGCATAAATTTGTTCTGCCTTAACTTTCGGATCATAAACAATAACATCAGCTTGCTCACTTAAAAGATAATCTGATACATAAATCGCAGCCGACTCCCTAGTATCATTGGTGTCTTTTTTGAAAGCCCAACCTAGCATCGCTATTTGCTTACCAGAGACTGTATTATATAGTGTTTTAACAATATTTTTGGCAAAACGGAGCTTTTGGTGGTCATTGAGTATAATCACTTGCTCCCAATAATCCGCCACTTCTTGAAGTCCTAAAGACTTAGATATGTAAACTAGATTTAGAATATCCTTTTGAAAGCACGAGCCCCCAAAACCAACAGAAGACTTTAAAAACTTAGAACCGATTCTGGAATCCATACCTATAGCACGTGCCACTTCATCGACATTTGCGCCTGTTTTTTCACAAATTTCACTCATGGCATTAATACTGGAGATCCGTTGTGCTAAAAAGGCATTGGCAGTGAGTTTGGACAACTCCGAAGACCAAACATTGGTCGTCAAAATTTGAGCCTTTGGTACCCAATGGGCATAGACATCTACTAAAGTCTGCATAGCCGCTTGACCTTCTGCTGTATGTGTATCGCCACCTATCAAGATACGATCAGGTTCTAATAAATCATCAATAGCAGTCCCTTCTGCCAGAAACTCTGGATTAGATAAAATTTGAAAATTGACACCATTCCCAGTATTATCAAGTATATCCTTAAGTGCCTCTGCTGTTCTCACTGGCAACGTTGACTTTTCAACGATAATTTTATCAGTCTTCGCTACACGCGCAATTTGACGAGCGCATAATTCTATAAATTTAAGATCAGCAGCCATGCCTTTACCCATACCATAAGTTTTAGTTGGGGTGTTTACTGAAATAAAAATAATATCGGCTTCATCGATAGCCTCATCTACTTTTGTGGAGAAAAATAAGTTTTTGTCCCGTGTTTCCAAGACAATTTCAGATAAGCCAGGTTCATAAATTGGAATGTGTTCAACATTGGGATCATTCCAAGCTGCCACTCGTGATTCATTGAGATCAACCACATGAACTTTAATTTCTGGGCATTTCTGGGCAATTACAGCCATTGTTGGTCCACCTACGTAACCTGCGCCAATACAGCAGATATTTTTTATTGTTTTAGTCATTGTATTTGTTAGTGATATCATTAATTAATAATAGATCGTTCTGCTTAATGATTCTAAGTTATTGTCATTGGAAACTTAGAGATTGTTTTATCAAACAAGTTTACGAAATTATAGTTTTTTTATAAGTAAATGTTCTAGTCGTCCAAATTTTAGATGAAAACTTCAAAATATAAAATGATATCTAGTCCACCGATCACTTCGAGGCTGTCACTTCGAGCCTGTCATTCCATGTAAGGCGTTAGCCGCAATGCGGAATCTGTTTAAGTGTAACTGCTTATTTAAGCTTTAGATAGAGCTAGTGCTTTTATTCATTTTTTCCATTGATGAAAAAACGAACCAAAAAAATCTAGGCTTACGAAATTCTTCCTAAAATTTACGTTTGCTGTCTAAATTTTAGAAACTCGGCTAATAAAAACAGCCTCAAACAGTCTGAAATTTTACGAGGCTTTTTCTTCAATTTTTACGGCTTAATTTAGTAGGCCGTTTTTCTTTGTAGTGTGGAACTTGAAGCCTTGAATTCACTATTGTCATTCCGACAGAGAAGTTATTTTACTTCGACAAGGAATCTCTCCCATTTCGTAAAAGGCGATAGCCGCGATGCGGAATCTGTTTTAGTGTAACTCTTTATTTAAGATTTAGATAAAATTATTACTTTCATTCCTTTTTTCCATTGATAAAAAAACGAACCAAAAAAATCTAGGCTGACGAAATTCCTCCTAAAATTTACGTTTGCTGTCTAAATTTTAGAAACTCGGGGGGAAGACAGCCTCAAACAGTCTGAAATTTTACGACACCTTCACTTTAATTTTTACGGCTTAATTTAGTAGGCCGTTTTTCTTTGTATTGTGGAACTTGAAGCCTTGAATTCACTATTGTCATTCCGACAGAAAAGTTCTTTTACTTCGACGAGGAATCTTTCCTATTCCATGCAAGGCGATAGCCGCGGTGAGGAATCTGTTTAAGTGATGTATTTTGGCTTAAAGTGTAACTCTTTATTTAAGATTTAGATAAAATTATTACTTTCATTCATTTTTTCCATTGATGAAAAAACGAACCAAAAAAATCTAGGCTCACGAAATTCCTACTAAAAATATCGCTCACCCTCTAAATTTTAGAAACTCAGCTGATAAAAACAGCCTCAAACAGTCTAAAATTTTACGAGACTTTTGCTTCAATTTTTACAGCTTAATTTAGTAGGCCGTTTTTTAACTATCGTGAAACTTGATACTTCAAGGCTGTCACTTCGAGTCTGTCATTCCATGCAAGGCGATAGCCGCGGTAAGGAATCTGTTTAAGTGATGTATTTTGGCTTAAAGTGTAACTGCTTATTTAAGCTTTAGATAAAATTAGTGTTTTCATTCCTTTTTTCCATTGATGAAAAAACGAACCAAAAAAATCTAGGCTTACGAAATTCTTCCTAAAATTTACGTTTGCTGTCTAAATTTTAGAAACTCGGCTGTAAGACAGCCTCAGACAGTCTAAAATTTTACGACACCTTCACTTTAATTTTTACGGCTTAATTTAGTAGGCCGTTTTTCTTTGTATTGTGGAATTTGAAGCCTTGAATTCACTATTGTCATTCCGACAGAGAAGTTATTTTACTTCGACAAGGAATCTTTCCTATTCCGTGCAAGGCGATAGCCGCGGTAAGGAATCTGTTTAAGTGTAACTCTTTATTTAAGCTTTAGATAGAACTAGTGCTTTTATTCATTTTTTCCATTGATGAAAAAACGAACCAAAAAAATCTAGGCTGACGAAATTCTTCCTAAAATTTATGTTTGCTGTCTAAATTTTGGAACTCGGCTGGAAGACAACCTCAGACAGTCTAAAATTTTACGACACCTTCACTTTAATTTTTACGGCTTAATTTAGTAGGCCGTTTTCTAAATATCGTGAAACTTGATACTTCGAGGCTGTCACTTCGAGTCTGTCATTCCATGCAAGTCGATAGCCGCGGTAAGGAATCTGTTTAAGTGATGTATTTTGGCTTAAAGTGTAACTCTTTATTTAAGATTTAGATAAAATTATTACTTTCATTCCTTTTTTCCATTGATAAAAAAACGAACCAAAAAAATCTAGGCTTACGAAATTCTTCCTAAAATTTACGTTTGCTGTCTAAATTTTAGAAACTCGGGGGGAAGATAGCCTCAGACAGTCTAAAATTTTACGACACCTTCACTTTAATTTTTAAGGCTTAATTTAGTAGGCCGTTTTTCTTTGTATTGTGGAACTTGAAGCCTTGAATTCACTATTGTCATTCCGACAGAGAAGTTCTTTTACTTCGATGAGGAATCTCTCCCATTCCGTGCAAGGCGATAGCCGCGGTAAGGAATCTGTTTAAGTGATGTATTTTGGCTTAAAGTGTAACTCTTTATTTAAGCTTTAGATAGAACTATTGCTTTTATTCATTTTTTCCATTGATGAAAAAACGAACCAAAAAAATCTAGGCTGACGAAATTCTTCCTAAAATTTACGTTTGCTGTCTAAATTTTAGAAACTCGGCTGGAAGAAAGCCTCAAACAGTCTAAAATTTTACGACACCTTCACTTTAATTTTTACGGCTTAATTTAGTATGCCGTTTTCTAAATATCATGAAAGTTGATACTTCAAGGCTGTCACTTCGAGTCTGTCATTCCATATAAGGCGATAGCCGCGGTAAGGAATCTGTTTAAGTGATGTATTTTGGCTTAAAGTGTAACTCTTTATTTAAGCTTTAGATAAAACTAGTGCTTTTATTCATTTTTTCCATTGATGAAAAAACGAACCAAAAAAATCTAGGCTTACGAAATTCTTCCTAAAATTTACGTTTGCTGCCTAAATTTTAGAAACTCGGCTAGAAGACAGCCTCAGACAGTCTAAAATTTTACGACACCTTCACTTTAATTTTTACGGCTTAATTTAGTAGGCTGTTTTTCTTTGTATTGTGGAACTTGAAGCCTTGAATTCACTATTGTCATTCCGACAGAGAAGTTCTTTTACTTCAACGAGGAATCTCTCCCATTCCGTAAAAGGTGATAGTTGCGATAAGGAATGTTTTTAGGTTGTGTTCTGAATATTGAAAAGGTCTATCTCAACGTGGCTTCGATACACCCCGCTACAAAAAAGCGGGTCACTAGTCACCAACTAACTGTGAACCGACAACCGACCACTTACCATTAGACCATTACACTACTACGCCATTATACCAATCACCACTAATATCTCCCTTAGGTTCAGTCGAGCGGTAGTTTTCATTAAATTTTGAATTGTCAATTTTGAAATTTTAAATATGAAATCTGTTACTCCCTGTCACTTCGAGTCTGTCATTCCATGCAAGGCGATAGCCGCGGTAAGGAATCTGTTTAAGTGTAACTCTTTATTTAAGCTTTAGATAGAACTAGTGCTTTTATTCATTTTTTCAACTATAAATTCTTAATTATAAATTCAAAATTAGTTTTACTCACCACTCACCTAAAAACTACTTTAAACTTTTTTGTTTATTTTCAGTCTTAAATATAAATTCTATGAAATATCTATTACTCATCGTTTTTGGATTGAGCTTGCAGCTTGGAGTTGCCCAAGACAAGCCTATGAAAAATCTAGACTCCATTCTCAATACTATGCCTAAAAGTGAAGGTCTCCTCACTACTTATTTTGATGGAGATAAACTTTACCTGGAGTTTCCAAAAGAAGCTTTGGAAAAAGACTTGCTCATGGTCACCCGCCTTAAGCAATTGCCGTCCAACTATTCGGCCTATAGAAATGCAGGATCCAAAACGTCTGAGCAACTGATTCATTTGGTGAAAGTAGGAAAATCAATTGATCTCATCCAAGTGTCTACCACCAATGTAGCCGATGAAGACGACCCTATACGGCTGAGTGTCGCTCAAAATAACTTAAATCCCATTTTAGTAACCTTTCCTATAAAATCTGAAGAGGGCAAGGATATTGTTATTGAGGCCTCTTCGTTCTTCAATTCTGACTCTCCTTCTTTTAATATTATCCCCGATGGATTAAAGAAAGACTATAAAATTGGCAAAGCTGACGATAAACGTAGCCGTATCAATTCTGCTAGAAGCTTTCCTCAGAATACAGAAATTACCCATACGCTTACCTTTCCCACCGAGAACCCACCTCGGGGAAATTCTACCAATACGTTTACCTTTCAAGTGAACCATTCCATTATCGCTTTACCAGATGATCTTATGCAAATTCGCTATGAAGACCCTCGTATTGGCTGGTTTGGATTGAGAAAATACAACTATAGCTCCGATGCTTTAAAATCAGATGAAGTTCGACTCATCAGACGTTGGAGGCTGGAACCCAAAAACAAAAAGGCCTATGACAGAGGAAAACTCACAGAACCCATTAAACCTATTGTCTACTACCTAGACCCCGCGACTCCAGAGAAATGGAGACCTTATTTTATAAAAGGGATTGAAGACTGGAATTCAACTTTTGAAAAAGCGGGTTTCAAGAATGCTATTCAGGCTAAAATAGCACCAACCGCAGAGGAAAACCCTGACTTTAGTCCCGAAGATGTTCGGTTTTCTACAGTAAGGTATGTAGCGTCGACGACCCGAAATGCGGTTGGACCAAGTGTTTCCGACCCGAGGACCGGTGAAATTATAGAAAGTGATATCATTTGGTATCATAATCACTTAAAGTCTTATCGCAATCGCTATTTATTGGAGACTGGGGCAGCCAATCTTAAAGCTAGAACTTTAGACACCCCAGAGGAAGAAATTGGAGAGATGATGCGTCGTGTAATTTCTCACGAGATCGGTCACGCCTTAGGCTTACCTCATAACATGAAAGCAAGTTCCGCCTATCCTGTAGACTCTCTCAGGTCTGGACGCTTTACCCAGGAAAACGGAATTGCGACCACGATCATGGACTATGCGAGGTATAATTATATCGCACAACCCGGAGACGAAAACATCCGTTTTGTAAGACAGCTTGGTCCTTACGATAACTATGCGATAGAATGGGGTTACCGCTATTTCCCAAACAGTTCTGCGGAAGAAGATCAAAAGATTTTGAAGAGTTTTGTAGATGAACGCAGCACCAACCCCATATATATGTTTGGTGGGAGAGGCAATGACCCCAATGCACAGACCGAAGATATTGGAGATAATTCTGTACAAGCAAGTACCTATGGTTTGAGTAATCTTAAAATCGTTGCTGAAAATCTAGAGCAGTGGACCACCACTTCAGGGCAGTCTTATGAAGATCTAGAAGAGCTCTATGGTGAAATGCTAGGCGTGTACCGCCGCTATATTTATCACGTGGCTTCTGTCGTGGGTGGAGTTCATGAAACCTTGCTAACCAAAGGTCAGGTTGGAGAGCCTTATCAAGTTGTGGATAAAGCCGAACAGGAAAAGGCTCTTGAATTTCTGAATAAAAATGTCTGGTCACCTCAATATTGGTTGATGGATAACGCGCTGGTTTCCAAATTTTCAAAATCGGGAAAACTCGAGAGTTTAATCAGCTTAAATAAAAGAATGTTGAATCGACTTATAGATGCGGATCGACTCAACCTCATGTGGGATACCAACTTCTCTTTAATTGGAAATGGTCTTTCCCCTCAAGAGCTTTTGGATCGTTTAGCGGAGGATCTCGTCTATGGGAGAACCACTCCAGACCATATTGAACGCGAGTTACAAAAGCATTTTACACATCAACTTAAGGAATTAATGAGTGATGACGACTTAGCACTTGAACTTAAAGGTAAGAGTCTAGCACTTCAAGATGAACTTAAATCCTATGTCAAAACCAAAAAAGAATCGGAGAATGAGACTTTAAATGCACATTATGCTTATATCCTAAACGTATTGGAGGAGGAAAATAAAGACTCTAAATAAAAATTTACGGTTTAACCGTAATACATGTACGGTCAAACCGTAACTCAAAGTGATAAAATCTACTGTTATTTGTAATTATCCATTTAACTTGACTGTCGCAAATTTCATCCAATTTTGAGATTGTTCAAAATTAAAGCAAGACTTTAGGGTCTTGCTTTTTTTATGCTTTATTGTTTTCCTTCTGAATTTATGCAGAGAGAATTTTTTATTTTTTAGACATTCAGCTTTTGAGATGAAGTTGATTTATAAGTTTCGTCTGGGGTTGAAAGCTTTACCTAAAGCAGCCGTAGACGCAATAATGTTATCTTACACCAAATTAAATTTATAATGTCGTATAAATAAATTGAATTATACTTCGACGCTGCTCAGCACAGGCTTTTTGATTTTTCAAAATTAAAAATAATAAACATAGCCTTAGTTAAGGTAATTATTAGTGATCATAAGCAGGCGAAAAAGTCTGTGCTGAATTCGTTTTGATAAATCGATTTATTGTCGCCTTATAGGTTTAAGTAGGCTATATTTTAAGTAAAATGGAGAATACTTCTTATGAAAGCCAATTACAGAATAAAATATTTTCTTAATTTAATATGAATCATTCGACAGCAGAGATCAAAAACATAGAAGGAAATTTAGTTATGGGAATAAATAATGAAGGAAAAGAAATGCCAAATTGGGAGTTTTCAGTTTTGATAAGTGCGTGAGGAATCATATCAACAGTAACCGATATATCAAAATTTATGCTCGCACAATTTGATTCTGCTAACAATGAAATAAATTTAACCAAGAAGAAAACGACGGAAGTGAATGAAAATATGGATGTTGGTTTGGCATGGCATATTTTAAAAACTCCCTCTAAAAATAATTGGTTTTGGCACAATTGAAGAACAGGTGGCTATACAAAATAAATGGTGCTAGACGAAACAACTAAAAACGGTATTATTATACTTTCAAATGTTTCCGCATTTGATTCGAAAATGGTCAATATTGATTAAATGTATTTTAAATTGATGAAAACATTGGATGAAGATTAAAGGTCTGTTATAAAATAACCTGCCTATTTTTACTTGTTCTTTTGTTCGCCCGCTGCGTTAAAAATACTCGCCGTAGTTATTCTGTATTTTTCGCCTTACTGCCAAACAAGATAGCAGCGTGTAATTCAGGCACTTTATTTTATCTCAGACTCTAAGGAGAAATAAATAATTATAAAATAGAATTTTAAATAAAATAATATGACATTAAGATTTTTAGTAACCTGTATTTTCTTGATAAGTACAATTTGTTTTTCTCAAATTAAGGAAATAAAAGGAGCAGTTCAGAATTTTGAAAACAATACTCCACTTGCTTATGTAAACTTAGGAATTGCTCATAAAACAGTTGGAACAGTTTCAAATAAAAACGGTTTATTTCATCTTATTTTAAACGATAAAGTGACTGAAAAAGATAGCCTTATTTTTTCGTATATCGGTTTTAAAACAGAAAAATATCTGATTTCAGAATTGAAAAAAACAAACAATATTATTCTACTACAACAAGACAATTCTGAACTAGATGAGGTTGTCATAAACGCCAAGAAAGTCAAATTAAAATCTAAAAAGATTGGTAGAAATTTCAAAGGTTTAAGTTTAATGCACATGAATTTTTATACATATAATGAAAAAGATGTGGATGACAGATTGAGTAAGGAGAGAGGAATGAATTTCAAAATAAGAAGGAATTGCCATATTGAGGATTTAAATTTTAACATCACTCAAAATGATTTTACTTTTCTAAAGTTCCGAGTGAATTTTTACAAAATAGAAAATGGATTACCAACAGAATTACTGGTGAAAAAAAATATAATTTTTGAAGTAAAAGACAATTTTTCAGGCTGGTTTTTAGTGGATTTGGAATCTTACGAAATTTACTTAAAAGAGGAAATTGAAGAAGTTGTAGTCACTATACAATGGCTTGAAAGCGTTAAAAAGAATGAAAAAAGTAAATTTTTTTCAATTTCTACAGCTCCTTCACCTTTGAAAACTGCCTATTTTCGTGAAAAAGCAATGGGCACTTGGACAACTGGTGGACAAAGTTTAAGTTTCTATTTGAACGCCATGTGTGAGTAATACCAATTATTAAAAAGAGCTTGTTTTTATGTAAAATCATCTTAAATAGAAAGTATCAAGTACAAAGAGACAATGTTATTCAACTTTGAGGTCTTGGCTTGAAATAGAAGTGAGTTTAAAATCTCAAGTAGAACGTAGTAAGTACAATGTAGAAAGAGATAAAATATTATTCATTAATATGCTTTTTTGGAGTGCTTAAAAAAGGGGGAAGCTTAGTTTTGCTACTAGCAGAATTACTTTAAATACCCTAAATTACAATGATTATGTTTTTTAAAGGAAATAAGGCAAGTTTTATTTAAAGAAATAATACAACGGATAAGCAGTTAAACTATCCTGAAAAAATAAAAAAACAGACTAAAATAAACCTTATGAAAATCACGTACAAATTAGTATTGTCAACGCTATGTATTTTTATTCTGCCGTTGTTCTCCTTTAGTCAAACCACTAAACTGATGCATCAACCTGCATTGAGTGATACACATATCGCTTTTATTTATGCTGAAGATTTATGGGTTGCCAACAGAGATGGTTCAAACCCAAAAAGACTTACTATAGATAAAGGCATTGAAGCCAACCCCGTGTTTTCTCCTGACGGAAGCAAAATTGCCTTTGAAGCGGAATATGATGGTAATGTAGATGTTTTTGTAGTTTCAGCAAACGGAGGGGTTCCAAAACGTCTTACATGGCATCCTTATAACGACTATGTAAGGGATTTTTCTTCAGAAGGAAAGACCGTTTTATTTGTCTCCCAACGCAATTCTTTTACCAACCGCTATATGCAAGTGTTTTCTGTTTCAACTGATGGCGGAACTATAACGCAACTGGATATTCCAAATGCATTTTGGGCTTCCTATTCAGATAATGATCAAAGTATTGCGTACACGCCTATTGCTGATCGGTTTAATCAATGGAAACATTACCGTGGTGGAACCGTTGCTCGTATTTGGCTTTACAATACCCAATCACACAAAGTATCGGAAATTCAGAAACCAGTGGGTGGCAGTAATGATTCGCAACCACAATGGATGGGAGAATACGTATATTTTAAAAGTGATAGAGATGGCGAATTTAATTTGTACAGCTATGAAATCAGTTCAAAAACAATTAAAAAACTGACAGATTACAAGGATTTTCCAGTTATCAACCTCAAGGCACACAATGGTGCTGTGATTTACGAACAAGCTGGAATGCTTCATATTTACAATACCCAAACGAATACAGACAACATATTAAACATTAGTATCACTACAGATTTACTAGAATTGCGGGAACGTTTTGTTTCTGGTAAGGATTATGTGCGTTCAGTTGGTGTTTCACCATCTGGTGCTAGAGCAGTTATAGATTTTAGAGGAGATATTATTACAGTTCCTGCTCAAAAAGGAGATTCCAAAAATGTAACTGCTACAACTGGTACTCACGAAAAATATCCAGAATGGTCTCCAGACGGCAAATTCATTGCTTATTTTTCTGACGAAACCGGCGAATATGCCTTGCATATTAAAAATAATGTTTTGGGAGATGTACGTGCCATTCCGTTAACTGGTTCTGGATTTTATGCTGATATACATTGGTCGCCAGACAGTAAAAAAGTAAGTTATGTAGACAATGGTCGTGCCTTGTATGTTACTGATATTTCGACAAAGAAAACAACTAAAATTGATGAAGACATTTTATTTGTCCCTGGAATATTTAGAAAGCTTTTTGGTTCTTGGTCATACGATTCCAATTGGATAGCTTATACCATCATTACCGAAACCAATTTTGAACGTGCTTATGCTTATTCCATTTCAGAAAATAAATCCTATCCACTTTCAGATGGGTTGTCTAATGTTTCTGAACCCGTTTTTGATCCAAGTGGAAAATACTTATACATGACAGCTTCAACAGATGCTGGACCACTTGTCAACTGGTTCGATCAATCCAATTTAGATAAAGAGCTTACGCAATCTATCTACTTGGTCACACTTCAAAAGGAGGTGATTTCACCTTTAGCAAAAGAAAACGATGTAGAGCAACCTAAAGAAGAAGAACTTAAAGAGGGTAAGAAGAAAGAAGATAAAAAGGAAGTGGCAGAAAAGTCAGATTTAAAAATAGACTGGGACGGTTTTCAGGAGCGGATAATCAGTTTGCCTATTGAACCAGGTGTATATAGTAATTTGAGTTTAGCAGTAGAAGGGGAATTGTATTATATCTCTTCCTCTTTTCATTCTCCTAAGTCAAGTTTGGAGAAATTTGACTTTAAGACCAGACAAAGTGAAGAATTAATGCCTGTGAGTTCTTTTTTAATTTCTGCTGATGGCAAAAAAATGTTGTATTCAGTTGATAGATCTTACTTCATCTCAGACCTTGGTCAGAAATCTGAAGAAGCTCCTTTGAATTTTAATGCCATAAGTGTAAAGATAGATCCGCAGGAAGAATGGGCAAATATTTTTAATGAAGCATGGCGGGTGAATAGAGATTTCTTTTACGATCCAGGAATGCACGGCGCAGATTGGAAGGCCATGAAAGCAAAATACCAACCTTTTCTGAAAGAGGCTTCTTGTAGAGGAGATGTATACAGAGTAATGCAATGGATGTTTAGCGAGCTTTCTGTTGGACACCACCGTTTTTCTAGTCGTGGTGATAAATTAAACGAACCAAAAAGTGTAGGAGGAGGTTTGCTAGGGGCCAACTACGTGGTTAAAAATGAGCGTTATCAAATCGCTAAAATATTCGGTGGTCTTAACTGGACACCCAGTTTGCGTTCACCACTTACAGAACCGGGCGTTGGTGTAAATAATGGCGATTACATTATTTCCGTTAATGGTAAAAATGTAAAAGGAAGCGACAACCTGTATAGCTTTTTTGAAAATACAGCGAATAAAATCATGTCACTAGAAGTGAGTAAAAAGGCGGATGGTTCAGATGCTAGAACCTACAAAGTAACTCCGCTAGCAACCGAATGGGCTATTAGAAATAGAGATTGGGTAGAAGGCAATATGAAAAAAGTACATGAAGCCACAAATGGAGATGTAGCTTATGTGTACGTTCCCAATACAAGCGTGGCAGGCTTTAATTTTTTTAAACGCTATTTCTATCCGCAAGCCAATAAAAAAGCCATTATTGTAGATGAACGCTTTAATGGGGGTGGCTCTTTAGCAGATTATTACATAGATATATTAAAACGCCCAATGCAAGCAAATTGGAATTTTAGGTACGGTAAAGATTTAAAATCACCTAGCGCCTCTATACAAGGGCCAAGAGTGATGATAATAGATGAAACGGCAGGTTCTGGAGGTGATTATTTGCCTTGGATGTTTAGAAGATTTAAAATGGGAACCATTGTAGGAAAACGCACATGGGGCGGTCTAGTTGGCGTATTAGGTTATCCAGAATTTATTGATGGGGGTAGTGTAACCGCACCAAATCTTGCCTTTTATTCTGAAGAAGGATTCAACGTTGAAAACGAAGGCGTACCCCCAGATGTAGAAGTAGAACAATGGCCAGAATTAGTAATACAAGGCCGTGACCCACAATTGGAAAAGGCCATTGAAATTGTAATGAAGCAACTTAAAGAAAATCCACCAAAAAATGTAGAACGGCCTCCTTATCCTATAAAAACTAAAAATTAGTATAGTTTATATGTTGATTGGCTTTAGGGTTATTTTTAGTTGAGGTGAGTTCTTAGATTTGTTGTGCTGTTTCATGCGAAGTCTAAAATGGATACAATGTAAATGAGTGTATCGTAATAATTATTTTGTTTGGCTTTTTATGAAAAAGTTTTGTAGACTTAAAAGTGAATACTAGTTGTGTGCCTTTTAGTTGTCCTAAAATATGGATGTCTTAATAAAAGGAATTTCGTAGAGGCAAAGTATTGATTAAACGACAGTAATTTAGAATAAATGACAAAAACTAAAATTGCTTTAATAAGTGTTTCTAAAGAACTTGTTGGGATTGAATCTATCAAATTTTTATCGAATGATTTTGATGTAATGATTGGCAAAACAAGATTTAAAGTAGAGCTTACCTTTGGAGTTATAAAGCATTGGTACTCTAGCGGAGTAGCTCGATACAGTAATATTACAAAATTGCATACTCAAAATCTTATGGAGGCTATGTGTTGAAATTTGCATCAAAGTCTTGGGATTATAGCGTCCAATTTTGAAAAAGTAAGAGTAAGTGAGGATTAAAAACGAGTATCTACACCTAAAAATTAGAAATAAAATAGAAAATAAGTTGATTTATAAACTAAAAAAATGAAACTCAAAATCTAAAAGAATTCACCTAGATTTATACATTAGTCTTAATAATGTGAAATTTTATGGCCATAATTTACAATGCCACCGCACAGTTTGTTAGTGAGTAGCATGCTTAGGTCACGCCGTACAACATTACTATTAAGTGCTGAAATATTAGAAACTGTTTGCAGTAATAATCCGATTTGTGCAATAAACCACGTGTCGTTATTTTACTTTTATTTAGCAAACCAATTTTTTGCCTTAAATATAGGCTGTTAAAAAAATAGTGCTTTTACCCACAGTTGAATTTTCAGTCAAATATTAATTCTTTCATATAAGTAAAAACCTCAATTTTACTGCTTTTTTTGTAGGAAATTAGCTTCAAAAAATCTATTTAAAACAAATTAAGGATGAAATATGTTAATTATCAAATAATAATATATATTTGTCTTTATCTTTTATATCTTATAAATGAAATCTTTCAAATTTACATTCATATTTACATTCATTTTTCTTGTTTTTGCTAATCTTTCAGCCCAACGTGCTGGTCAAGATGAAAATTGGTCGACATCGTTAGAATTAGGTGTGGCTTCTTCGAGTGGAACGTACACTTCGGGCTATTCATCTTCAGCTTTAAATAATTTTTCTACTTCAATTGGGTTAAGGTATCTTTTTAATTCAGAAAGACGCCTCTATAAGCCTTACGGTATTCGATTGAAAGGTGGATTTACAAACCTCACTGGGGACAACGATTCAAGAGATTTCGAAACTACGGTATATCACATTACACTTGATGGTGTTTTAAATATTAAAGATCTATTGAAGTTAAGATCCCCAGATTGGCCAGACGGTTTTAATCTTTTCGTTAATCTGGGAGTTGGAGCTTCTCACTATGAACTATGGGATGAAGCTAGATACTCAGACGTAAATGATGGATATATTTTTGATGGCGATGATTTAGTGACGATAAATTTTGGTACTACAGCAGAATATGAAATTTCAACAGATTTTTCTCTTCACTTAGATTTGACTTATAGTTTGTTTACCACTCCAGATTTTTCAACTGATGGTAATAGCACAGTAGAAGGTATAGGTTCAAGTAGAGGTAATTTTGACCCTAGAATGTTTCGTGCATCTATAGGTGTAACCTATTTCATTCCTTTTTAAATAAATTATTTATTTTTTAGCTCAAGTTTAATCAAATTATCATTTTTATAGGATTACTCAACAAGTATATAGTTATTCGAAAATATGTGACTTATCCTCCTATACCCTTGCGCCCCTTTTATAATTTAATGCATTGAAATACTTAGAATAATAATAGAGGTTAATGGTTGATTACATATAATTTTTGATGTATTTTTTCATTTTCTATCATTCTTATTATTAAGTTATTGAGCGTTCTTAGTTAATTTATTCAAGAAAATTATTATAATATTTTGATATTAAAGTGACTTACACAAGAGTATGTTTTTTTTCTAAGATTTCAATTGACCAATGATTGAATAAATTATTTATTAAAAAATATTAATTTAAATGTCAGATGTTGCTATAAAAGCTTTTAAATAGTGATAATTTGAAATTATGGATTTAATGTTTACAGTCTTCACTTCGCATTTCATATAGCATAGTTTTTTTTTAAATCCTCCATAGTTTCAAAACCTTTGTTTTTTGATATACTGCCATACTTGTTAGTATAGATTTAGTTCTAGATTGTATGGTAGAATCCTTAGTAAATATTTATTATTTGGTATCTCAAAAAAATATAATAAAAAATCCCTTAATGTCAATAACAGGAACAATTTTATATTCTTTGAGATACGACTCAAAAATAAGGCTATTGACGCTATTAAGTTCCCAATAGCCTAGAAATAGTGCCGTACTCAAATTAACACGCTCTTTTAAACCTTGATGAATTTCTGAAATTATTATTCTTGACTTAAGTTTTAAGGCTCATCTGTCAATAAACCCTCAATACCATAATCTACATATTGTTTGGTCCAACGCTGTTGGATTCTTGGACTAATAGTTAAATAGTCTGAAAGTTCATTTCTAGTTTTGAAACGTTTATTATACCTATTTAAACCTATAATGTCGCAATAAATCATTTCTTTTTCGCCTGCTTTTTATCAAAAATAATTACCGTAACTAAGGCTATGCTAATTATTTTCAACTTCAATCAATCAAAAAATAATTCAATTTATTTATATGACATTATAAATTTAATTTGGTATTAGACTGGGCGGGAAATAAAGTATCGAGATAGGTTTTAAATTTATCTGTCTAGTAATAGTCGACTTTATAAAATCAAAAAATTCCGGAAGACTCAGGTTTTTTTTGACTGTAGTCTGTATTAAAATCTATTCTATAATAAGCTTAGTGGTTTGACTGTTTTTAGCATCACATAGTTTCAAGACATAGACTCCAGAAGAAAGGCTAATTTTCAGATTTACCGTTATCCTAAAAGAATTGGTCAACTCTTGATTTAGCACCATTCGTCCTTGAAGGTCAAATAACTGAAGACTTAACACCAACCCATTAAAGGCTTGTTGATGAGAAATACTGAAACTGTTTCCTCTTACTGGATTTGGATACACCACCATTGAAGAGTCCAAAACAATATCCTCTATTCCTAAAGTGACTTGTTCGAACTTAACTACAAATCTATCCGTAGCTATTGATTCTGGTATAATTTTGTCCACATCAAATGAAATAGAGGTACTTACCTCTGGAGTTAATTCTACACTAGACTCCAAATAATTATCGTGTAAATAACCCTTAGCACTAGAAAGATTCTCAGGTTTCAGCTCTATACGGTATGCGCTTCGAGTGAAGTTTCCTAAGTAAAAAGAAATACTATCTTGTTTAGTTGGCATTGCCCGAGTTTCAATAGACATATAATTAGGATGCCTATCGATAGCAAACCACTCATCATAATTCCAAACCTTTGTGGCATCCAAGGTATCCTTAGCATTATTAGCTCCTGACCTAAACTGTACTCTTAAGGCATCAACTGGATTTGTATCTATGCCATCGTAGAAAAGGTTGATATTTAAGTTAGTCAATGGTTCTGGGACTTTAAAGGTCGTATTATTTTCAGTTGCAATTGTTTTAAAAGATTCCTTAAATGCAACCCCTGGATTTGTTGTCGTTGTTTCCACAAAAAAGGCTTGATTGGGTTCTAAAAATTGATTGGCATTAGAAGTTTCAGGAATTGAAAATGTATTACTTCCATCTGCCAGCGTTACTGTAGCGTAACCACCTCTTGTTCCAAGGGTTGGGTCATATATATAAACAAATTGTGAACTGACACCAGAAGAATTTACTGAGGAAAGTAAATCTGCCATATTCACTTTAGCTTGATAAGGATTACCGATTAATGAAAAACCTCCTAAGGTTGAAGATAGGTTTGTAACAGTCTTGGAACCAACCACCAATTTTCCAGTTGCTCGTAAGGTGGTCGCTGGACCAACTGCTGTATTAGAATTAAGTGTTGTCGACCTATCTCCTCTTATCAATAAAACATATGCATCTCCTGCTTTAAAGGTTTTAGTATCTGTATTCGGAATTGAGTTCCATTGAGCGTTTGCGGCGTTCCACTCAAACATAGATGGATTTCCAGTTAAAGTTGCATCAAACCCGTTAGCACCACTAGTTGATCCTGTAATATGAGTTCCAAAACCTGAGTTAAGATTGCTATTATTGTCATCTCCAGTTTGGGTGTTGTTTTGACCTTCTTGCCAATTGTCCCGGATGGAGCTTGTTGTGGTTACTGAAGTAGATAAAAATCTAAAAGCCCTATTACTTTTAGGGATATATCGTTCTATCTCATAATTTTCACCTGTTAATCTTCTATTTTCATGGTTAAACAGCCCTAAAGCCGCTGTTTTAAATGCTGTACTTCGGAAGATGACTTTCCCAAAATTGGCAAAATCTCCATTCAAAGTAATTGCATCTTCAAGAATTAAGGTTGCCCCTTCCCTTACGACAACATCTGAAATGGTATTTGTTCCAGATAATGTAGTTTCAGCGCTTTCTATAAAAATACTTTTATCTGTATTTACTCCATCATAAGGGGTAGCTTCTGGATCTCCAAGTCCAGATGTTGTCCAGTTACCTGTATAAACAAAGTCATTATCTCCTATACCAGCTGTAACATCACCACTTGTAGCAAAAATTTTAGTCCATTCAGTTGCATCATATAATGGATTTGCTTCTCTTACTGTCGGGCAATTTCTAAAAGCACGAGCACCTGAAAACTCCCAAGTTGTTCCTATAGTTCCAGACTCTGCTAAAACACCATAAACGTCCATTAACGATTTCTCAGTATTTGCAAAGGAAATATAATAAGCATCTTGACCACCAGACGCTGTAACAATTGAAGCTTCAAAGTCTGGGTTTATACCATAAATTCCATTGAAAGTTGCCGCATCTGTAAAGCTAATAATGTAGTAAGATTTTGGAGGAATTACGCCTTCTAGTTGAATACTTTGACCAGTTCCTGTAGGGTTATGCAAATAATAATTCTGATCGCTAAGATCTAAAGCCTCTACATCGGTATTGAATAATTCCACATATCTACCGTCAACATTATCGCTAGGGTCAACAACCTCTGAAATAAGAAGCACTCGTTTTTGAGTAATGTCAAAAGTTGTACTCGTCATAGAACTAAACATGACTGATGAAGCGGTTAACTGGAAGTCAAAACCAGGCTGGGTATGATTGATAGTATTAAAATTTGCATAACCGTCGGTTCCAATAATGAGTTCTATCAGACTCTCCGTGAGCGTTCCTGTAGACGTAATCGAGACAGTTTCACCACTATTAGACAAATCTAGGTTCCCATTGTTATCTGTGTTGGCAACTTTTATAGATGGGGACATATCGGTATTCACCAAAGTCGTCGTTGGCTGAACACTAAATTCTAAACCATCCCCCACTACATCAATAGTAAACGAAATACCTTCAAAAGCTGAAATATCTTGTGAAAAAATAGACCCATCACCAGAGGCGATTTGATCTTGATTACCGTCATCTATAGCTAATTGAATGACCGATTGATCTATAATGTCAGATTGTTTTAAGAACACTCTAATCGTATAGGTCTTGGCATCTCCATCATCAATAACGAGCATGTTATCAGGATCTGCATCGATATCCAATAAAATTTCAGTTGGCGTTATCAATAATATCTGGTCAGCTTGATCGAGTATAGTGGTTCCATCTGAAATAGAAATTCCTTGTATTGCATCTTCCCAGTTAGCCGTATTCAGAGATCCAGGCACAAATCTTAATCTAGTGATATTAGTTGATAGGTTGTCAAAATTACCAGAGTCTACTATACCAAAACTAAACACATCAACAGAGCTCCCCAAATTATCATTTATGTCTGCAATAATAGTTCTCTCTGCAATTTGTATTGACGGCGCTATAATTTGCGTGTCTCTTGCATTGGAATCTCCAGTTAGCTTTACGTTATCAAGACCTGAATAACCATCAGCCCCATTATTTTGAATAAAATATTTAAAAGAGACCTCAGAAACTGTATCTGGGATACTTAAACTAAATGTTCCTGAAGCAACATCTGTAGCTCCTCCTTCAAATAAAAATAGACGATCTTGAGACACTCCATCATAAACTACTTCAAACTCTATTCTATCTCCAGATACATTATAGCCACTAACTTCCCAGTCAAAAGTAAGGTCAACAGTGGAGTATCCGGAAATATCAACAGTCACAAAATCTAATGAGGCGAAACCTGTTGTTCCATTTGGGGAATTTAAATCGTTTTCTCCAAAAATATTATTGATAAAACTTCCACTCACCAAAGGTGAAGCCTCATCAGAATTAATTATTCCAAAAAAATCAGCCCCCCATCCTTCATTAAATAGTGGAATACTCGTAGTGTAAAGTAATTCTGATGGCGTCCCATCAAAGTCTTGAATAGCAATGACAGGAATAGTGACACTAAAAGTGGGACTTATAATTGAATTAGGAACTATTAAACCCTGCAACGTTTCTGCGGTTAAGTCTAGACCATTAGCTTGAGCAGTGTAAGCTATGTTAGGAAAAGTAGCTGCACCATTCACAGCAGAAACTGGATGGAGGAGGTTGACCAAAGCACCTCCAGAAGACGTTAAGTTAATATCTGTTGTGATAGACGTATCAACATTCCCATTTTCATCTACATAGGCTACTTGGACAGGTGGAGTCATAAAAGTATTCACTTCCACATCACTAGGTTGTTGTATAAAAGCTATTTCTGTCGCTATAACATCAAGAGTTATATTATTTCCGACCACGTCCCCGGCTGTAAAAGAAGAGCTAAATGAAGACCCAGAAAGATCTGCTTCAAAACCGGAATTAGTTCCAGCAATTTGAAACTGGATTACACTTTCATCTACAATGTTAGATGGATCCAAAGTGACGTCCACCGTAAAATTATCTGAAGCACCATCAGCAATAATTATAGAACTCTCTGGCATAAAAATAACTTCATTGGTCGTACTAATAGCTGTTCCTAGGATTTCAATTAATAAAGCATCTCGTATAGCAACATTCGAGAATGTTGACCAATCTACAGTATTATTAGCTCCAGCCACAAAACGCATTTGAGTTACAATCGTGGGCAAAATATCACCACTGCCTAAATCTTCAATATCAAAACTAAAAACAGATAGTGTCCCTGTATTGGAAGCAACAACAGTACTTACTCCCACTTGAGTTGAAGGAACAACAACTTCTGAGGTCCTGTCATTATTCGAAACATTAAAAAGAGTACTAATCGTTTCGAAAAAAGTGTCTGCATCTGCCGTGAGTTCCAGATCACTTCCAACACGAGTATGAATTAAGTTTGAAAAAGTAGCAACTCCTTCCTCTGCAGATACACTAACGGGTTCTCCTTCAAGATCACCAGTCGAAGAAATATCTACTAAAGAAAAATTATCCGTATCCAAATTCCCATTGACATCCACAAGGCTAACCTCTAAATCTGGTTGCATTACTTCATCTAAACGCGTGTTAGTGGGTTGTTGTAAAAAGGCCATTTCTGTCGCGACCACATTGAGAATGATATTATTTCCAACCACGCCACCAGCTGTAAAAGAAGAGCTAAATAAAGACCCAGAAAGATCTGCTTCAAAACTAGAATTAATTCCAGCAACTTGAAACTGGATTACACTTTCATCTACAATATTAGACTGATCCAAGGTGACATCGACCGTAAAATTATCTGAAGCACCATCAGCAACACTTACAGAACTATCTGGCGTAAAAATAACTTCATTGGCCGAGACGACGACTGTTCCTGGAATTTCAGTTAATAATGCATCCCGTATAACAACGTTCGAGAATGTTGACCAATCTACAGTATTATTAGCTCCAGCCACAAAATGCATTTGAGTTACAGTCGTGGACAAAACATCACCACTGCCTAAATCTTCAATATCAAAGCTAAAAACAGATAGTGTACTTGTATTGGAAGCAACAACAGTACTTACTCCCACCTGAGTTGAAGGAGCAACAACTTCTGAAGTTTGGTCATAAAGAAATTCCCCCTGAAGTTTAACGTTGTCAATACGGTTATTACCCACTGCATTAGTCGCACCATTAAAGGTGATTCGAATGAGTAAATTGGGTTGATTGTTAGCAAGAGGAGCTTCGCTTGAAATATCTAGACTTAAGATTGCCCCTGGATTCAGAGCTGGAGTGTAATTAAGATTAGAAAGATCTGTAAAGTTTAGGCCTCCATCAATAGAATATTGTATCTGGTTATCATCAAATCCTGTTGGTGTGCGTCTTGACCAAAATGAAAGTGATAAATTTTCATAACCCTCTGAAGAAAAATTAAAATCAATATGTTTACCGTTATTAGCGAGACCAGCGGCACCGCTTGGTCTAAAAGATTGTCCTACAGTACTACCAACACAGGCATTGGAACTAGTGCCAAGATTAGATCCTACACTTACAAAATTATGAGTAATTATGCCATTCCCAGTTGCTCTATTCGTATTAGAGAGAGGAGTGGCATTGAAATTTGCACCTCCACCATTAAAATCCCAGCAGTGGATAACCTCTTGGGCATTTGTGACTTGAATGGATAGAAAGAATAAAACCAATAACCCTAATAATTTGGTAAATAATAGTTTTCTCACGATTAGAGTCTATTTGTTCCAAAAATTAAATTAAAAAAGTCATCTAAAGATAACTAAAAAAGATGTAATTCCCTCATAATCAAATATTTTTAAACAGTAAGAGTTAATTGACATGACTATCAGATTATCTATACCTTACTTTTCCATTTACAAGAAACAGCTGCTATAACTGTCTTTTCAAAGACCAAATCAAAAGATCTTCTGTTGGATTTATAATAAAATTAATTGAGATAGTTTTGAAGGTAATCACTTCCAATAGACTGGTCTGTGTCCCATAGAACTCTCTTGGCATTACTAATTCCAATATGCACCCAATGTGAAAATTTCCCTGTTTCGCTTTTTATATCCAGTGCAACGGAATCATGGTTGGCTAAATTTTCCTTGAAATCGCTACAGCTGTTCACCCCATCTGTTGTAGCTGATGATTGTCCATCACTTTTTTTATCTACTTACTCATCATACCAAATTAAACCTATAATGTCGCAATAAATCGTTTCTTTTTCGCCTGCTTTTTATTAAAAATAATTACCGTAACTAAGGCTATGCTAATTATTTTTAACTTCAATC
>NZ_PJBS01000156.1 GCF_002836055.1 Psychroflexus sp. MES1-P1E | reverse complement strand
AACATACTTTGCTAGCACTTTTTGTACATCATAAACGTTAACACCTTTATTAAACTTTTTTTGAATACTTGGGTTAGATTCATTGGAATTCCAAATTTTCAACTCTGCTTCCAAGTCAAAGGTACCTGCTGTTTCATCCTGCATTTTCACTATCAATTTTGAGCTCAGAAAGTATGAGGTGTGTCGTTGGACTCCCGTATTTAATGAGTTTGTCTATAAATTGTTGAAGATGCAATTGATCACGAAGCGCTACACGCATATGTATATTATAAGGACCAGTGATTCTAAAGACTTCCTGTACTTCTGGATACGTCGTGATTTCTGATATGATATACTTAAGCTTTCCATCAAATATTTTTAACATTATAAAAACTTCCAGACCATTCCCCATCATCGCATGGTTTAATTGGATGTTGTAAGATTTTATAACTCCTAGATCTTCTAACTTCTGAATTCGTTCACGAACAGAAGATGGGGAAAGAGCTATTTTTCGACCAATTTCCGCAAATGAGGCTCTGGAATTACTCTTTAATATTTTGATTATTTGGATATCTAGATGGCTAACCATTGATTCGATTCTTTTACTTCAAAAATAGATTTTTTATTTGTAAATATACCTTTATAACCATTCAATCAATTTTATCATTAAACTTAGCATGTCTAATTTTGACTTAAATGAATAGTCTTTTTTTTATGGATTTAACAGTTCTTTTAATCCTTACAATCGGTGTTTTTATAGGGTTCTATGTCCAAACAGTCATTGGTTTTGCAGGGTCTTTAATCGCTTTGCCTATCCTTCTATTGGGTATGCAATTACAAGATGCAATTGCATACATCTCAATTTTCTACTTGTTTTCAAGTGCTTTTTTAATTACCAAAGAATGGAAAAATATAGATAAAAAAATAATTTTTAAACTCGCCATAACTTCAGTAATTGGGGTCATCTTAGGAATCTTATTGCTTACTTTCTCAAAACCTGTATTGCTAAAAAAGGGACTTGGAGTTTTTATTTTATTGTATGTAGCCTATGTTTTATATGGTAAAAAGAAGATAAAGCTAAATAAAGGAGGTATCATTAGCTTTGGAGTTATAGCTGGTTTCTTTTCAGGTGTATTTTCTACAGGAGGCCCTCTTTATGTTATCTGTGTTGAAAACTCTGTCAAAGACATCAAAGCATTAAGGGCGACCATGATAGGGGTTTTTGGGCTTGTTACCTTAACGCGGGTTCCTGCGCTAGCTGTAAGTGGAATATTGAAATTTAGCCATTTAGAAATGACACTCTTGGTCTTCCCCGTTTTTCTATTTGCTCAATTTTTAGGGAAACGAACTTTTATAAAGATTAATGAAACTGCATTTAAAAAATTATTGATGGTTCTTTTATGTGTTTCAGGTCTTATTCTTATAGTTTGAAACAGTGACCACAGGTTATGAGTATTTCTTATACAACAAATCAACTCTTAGTAAGAATGATATACCTACGAATTGCCTTTTAAGGCTTGCCGACTATGATAGCAGATTCGTTGCCAGACACCTTTGGTCATATCATCTTTCAAGAATGGTTAACGGCTAGAGAAATTCAAAAAGTAACACCATTAGAACAATTAGCCTATCTGGGAGATCCCGGTATGGGAGCGATCGAATACAAATCTTCCACCTGTTATGCTGAATTTATTTCAGTATCTCTCATTATCAACTTCACAATATTACTATTTAAAGCAGTGTACACACCAACGAATAAACACATCACGACCTAACTAGTCATTTCTGGAATCACCATCTCAGCAATTTGTTGCTTAAGCCTGACCCTAAAACGGATTTATGGTTACAAATCTTCCTTCTGTCATGCTGAATTTATTTTCAGCATCTCTCATTAACAACTTTATTGTATTACTATCCCAGCAGTCAACGCATCAAAGAATAAAAACATCACGACCTAACTAGTCATTTCTGGAATCACCATCTCAGCAATTTGTTGCTTAAGCCTGACCCTAAAACGGATTTATGGTTACAAATCTTCTTTCAGTTAAGCTGCTCCAAAGCATTGGAGGAACCTTTGATTTTTATTTCAAGAATTTTAAGTCGGGGTGGCAGGATTACCTCTCAAAAGTCGGTGATCCTAAAATGGGGTTGTTGCTCATTAAAAGCCAGAACGCCTACAGCGTTTACTGGGTTTTTTTGTCTTCTGTTCGGTTTTGAAGCAAGCTTCAACCTCTAGAAAACAAAAAAGCCCTACACTTTCGTGTAAGGCTTTTAGTGGTCGGGGTGGCAGGATTCGAACCTGCGACCTCCTGCTCCCAAAGCAGGCGCGATAACCGGGCTACGCTACACCCCGAGTGTAGACTTCATTTGAGTTTAGATGGATTTTGCTTCATCTAAAATATGTCAGCGGAGAGACAGGGACTCGAACCCTGGCGACACATGCGCGTCGACAGATTAGCAATCTGCTCCATTACCACTCTGGCACCTCTCCAATGTTTATAAGAACTTACGCTTTTTGCGGTTGCAAATATAAGTGTAATTTTGATTTTGACAAAGCGAATTGAATTTATTTTCTAGTTTCTTTTTAATTCCTTGGAGTCTGCCCTTCCAGATCAACAATAAGTTCATTCGCTTCTTTCTTTCCGCTCTCTCTCCATACCATTTCACCTAAATTGTAGAGCATGTAGGTAGGAAGATTCTTCACTTTTAAAGCCTTAACCAGCTGAGGATTCTTTTCAGCATCAATTTTGATAATCCTCAACCTATCGCCTAAAGCAGCACTCACGTCTTTTAACCGGTCATGGATACCTTCACAGTCTTCGCTCCAATCTGCAAAAAAGTTGATCAGAACAGGCTTTTTCTTATCGATAATCTCACCAAATTTTGTCATCGAATCTTAATTTTAATTAAATTTAGTTCAAATTACATCAGCTTCCAAATATTTTAGGCTAATGTATTTACTGGGTCTGGTGTCTTTTTAAATCTCAATTTGGCTCTAAGGACCAAATAAAACATCACAGGAACTATAATTAAGGTTAAGAAAGTCGCGAAAATCAATCCAAAAATCACTGTCCATGCCAAGGGTCCCCAAAAGATCACGTTATCTCCACCCACATAAACATTTGGTGCATAATCTACAAATAGTCCAAAGAAGTCGATGTTCAAACCTACCGCTAGCGGTATTAATCCAAGTACTGTTGTGATCGCTGTAAGCAATACAGGTCTAAGTCTAGATTTACCTCCAGCAACAATTTCCTCAAAATACTGCTGTCTGGTAAGCATCTCTTCATCCTCTATGTTTAACTTTTCTTTTCGTCGGTCGATAAGAATTTGAGTATAATCCACAAGGACAATCGCATTGTTGACAACAATACCTGCCAGTGAGATAATTCCCATCATGGTCATGATAATCACAAAATCCATTTGGAATATACCAATGCCAAAGAACACCCCGCCTAAACTCAAGATCACCGCCATCAAAATGATAATTGGCTTTGAAATAGAGTTGAATTGTGCCACGAGAATAAGCAGAATCCCTCCTACGGCAAGGAGAAGTGCTTTAATAAGAAAATCTAAGTTCTCTTCTTGTTTTTCTTGTTCTCCAGTGAATTTATAATTCATACTCTCTTTCAAGTCAAAATACTGAAGCTCGCTTTCTATTTGCTGAACAATTTCATTACCGTTATAACCGCCGAGGACGTTAGAGTAAATTGTAATAACTCTCTTTAAATCTTTCCTTTTGATAGAGGAGAAGGTCGATGTCGGGGTCTTTTCTATTAAGGTAGAGATAGGTGTTTGTATAATCTTACCTTTTTTGTTTCTGAAGGTTACGGGCTGATTGAAAATTGTGTTTTCATCATAGCGTGTATCTTCATTGAATCTCACATTGATCTGGTAGTCGTCATCCACGTCCTTGTAAGTGGACGCTTCTTCCCCAAAGACGGAACGTCTTATGACTTGACCTACTTGAGCGGTAGATATGCCAAGTTTACCAGCTTTTGCTTTATCGACTCTAATGTCCATTTCGGGTTTGGATTTATTGATGTCGATTTTTAATTCTTCAATCCCATCGATGCCAGCTTCGTCGATAAATTCTCTCATGCGCTCTGCTTCAGATAACATCTGATCGTAATTCTCACCTTTCAACTCAATATTGATAGGATATCCTGAAGGAGGTCCCGCGGAGTTTTTTTCAACAACAATGGATACTCCTGGGAACCCTCTTACAGATTCTCTGACTTCGTTTAGAACTTGGCTACTTCTTACGCCTCTTCGAAGCTTAAACTCTCGCATAGATAACGTGACTTTTCCGCGATGAGGCATTTGGTTGGCTTGCCCAGCGTCTGTATTCGGATTTCCAGAGCCTTTGCCGACTTGTGAAATAGCAGACTCGACCATAAAGTTATAGCCGTCCTCATCTTCGTATTTTTTTAAAGTCTCAAAAACACGTTCCTCTACCTTCTTGGTCAGTTTGTTGGTCTTATTAATGTCTGTCCCCTCAGGATATTCTATATAAGCCATAATCTGATTTGGCTGATTTTCGGGGAAGAATAAAACTTCTGGCTGTACAATGCCAATAAACACAAAGGAGGAAAATAAAATACCTAAAGTCCCAAAAAAGAAGAAGTAGGCTCTCTTTTTATATATCGCAAACTTGAGTAATTTCTCGTAGGAGTTTTCTAATTTTTTTAAAGATCGGAACTGGAAGAAATAAATTGCTTTCACTAAAAATAACTTATAAACCCAAAGTAGAATAGAGGCTAATATGGCAAGATTTCCTAAACCGCGTAAGCCTCCAATATCTAAAATAAACCCTAAGCTCAAGGAAAGAATACCTATTCCAAGAAGGATAAGACTCCATCGAATCGTTTGTTTATTTTTTAATTTATTTTCCTCAACTTTCATAAATTTTGAGGTTAACATTGCGTTGATGATGAGCGCTACAAATAGTGAAGAGCATAAGACCACCGAAAGTGTGATGGGAAAGTAGATCATGAACTTACCAATGGTTCCTGGCCATAATCCCAATGGGAAAAAAGCCGCAAGCGTTGTCGCCGTAGAAGCGATGATAGGCCAAGCAATTTCTCCTATCCCTTGCTTTGCAGCGGCTGTCCTACTCATGCCCTGGGCCATGAGCGAGTATACATTTTCTACAACCACGATACCATTATCCACCAGCATACCTAGTCCCATAACCAAACCGAATAGCACCATTGTATTGAGCGTAAACCCAAGTCCTGATAAGATGATAAGCGATAATAGTATAGACATAGGGATAGCGACCCCTACAAAAAGAGCATTTCTAAAGCCTAAAAAGAACATCAAAACAATAATAACTAAGAGTACACCAAAGATGATGTTATTCACTAGGTCATTCACTTGGTTTTCAGTCTTTATAGATTGGTCATTGGACAGGCTGATATTTAAGGCCTCTGGGAAATAGTTTTCTCTTTCATCATTAACGATGGTTTTAATTTTTTCTACCGCCTCAATCATATTTTTACCGGCTCTTTTTTTCACATCTAGCATAACTACTGCCTCACCGTAATTTCTAGCAAAGGTCGTAGGATCTTTTGTGTGAAAATTTACCTTAGCGACGTCTCTTAAATACACTTCACCTCCATCATCTTTAACCACGATGTTGTAAAGCTCATCTGGGGATTCTATTTCTCCTAAAATCCTGATGTTCTTTTCAAATCCGTTGGATATGATGTTACCTCCAGAGATAGTTCTGTTTTCATTACGAATAGAGGTTATAATATCAGTAAAGCTTACTTTCATAGCAGCCATTTTATAAATGTCTACAGCAACCTCTACTTCTTTTTCATCTACACCACGGACGGTAGCCTCTTTAATTTCAGGTAGTAACTCTACCTTATCTTGAAGGTGTTCTGCAAAATCTTTTAATTGCTGAATATTATAATTCCCCGTAAAGCTAATATTCAGTATAGGAAGCAATTCAGATATATTAAGGTCGAACACATTGGGCTCTACCTTTGCACCATTGTCCAGTGTTGGCCAGGTGGTTTCAGATTTAACTTGGTCTACCTTGTCTTTGACGAGTTGCTTGGCGTTTTGTATTTCTACATCTTCTTCAAACTCCACAATCACCATGGAGTAATCCTGTAAAGTAGAAGAGGTGATTTCTCGAACGCCCTTCACATCTTTAAATTCTTCTTCTAAAGGTTCTGTGATAAATTTTTCAACATCTTCTACAGAAGTCCCAGGCTCTATAGAACTAACGTATATTTTGGTTTCAATAATCTCTGGAAAATCCTCTCTTGGCATTCCGTAATAAGCCATAATTCCTCCGATGAGTATAATGATGCTTATCACATATACCGTCATCTTATTGTCGATTGCCCAAGACGATAAGGCAAATTCTTTATAAGTGTTCTTTTTGGCCATTACTTACTTTTTTTGAAAGTTCAACACTCTTACTTTATCATTTTTTTTGATCGTTCTAGCGCCTTCAGTGACTACAATATCTGTAGAATTAAGACCTTCTAAAACTTCGATCTCCCCTTGATAATTTTTGCCGAGTTTTAACTCTCGGAAATTAGCGATGCCAATACTATCATTTTCCATCTGAAGAGAAAACGTAAAGGATTGTCCTGATGCATTCTCTTGCAATATATTTTCTGGGATAACGATAGCTTGTTTGGAGGTATAGTCATTTAGTTTTAAAGTAGCAATCAAGTTGGGCTTTACAAAGTCAATACTATCTGGGATAGAGACTCGCACTCTAAAATTTCTATTGCTTTCTGAAATATTACTAGAGACTTGGGAAACCTTTCCTACAAAGCTTTTTCCTATAGCTCCAAGGGTTACAATAGCTTCAGAGCCTTCACTGATATTACCGACATAATTTTCTGGAACATTTGCACTAACGTACATGTCTCCTAAATTCAAAATTCTAAAGATTGGTGTTTGGCCTGGGGAAACTACCTGACCTTGGTCTGTAATAACTTCATCTATTTTCCCAGAAAAAGGAGCGTAAATTACAGATTTGTTGAGTTGGCTTCGCATTTGGTCAACGGCATTATCAATTTGCTCGAAGGCTGTTTTGGTTTCAAGGTACTGTATTTCTGAACCTATATTCTCATTCCAAAGTCGCTCCTGTCTTTCGAATCTCGTTTTGGAAAGCTCTCGCTGTGCCTTCATTTCTTTCAGTTGGCTCGATTGTCCTCCATCATCAATTTTGGCTAATTTTTGTCCTTTCTTAACCTGGTCACCTTCTTTGACGTAGATATCTTTTAATACACCAGAAAACTGAGGGTAAATCATGATGTTTTGGTCTGTAGTGACATCGCCTTGGACAGTGACATAGTGATTAAAATCTTTTGGAGCTAGACCTAAAGCTTCCACTAAGGCATATTTTGAAGAATCTTCAAAATCAGCTAATTTTTTGTCCAAGGTTTTAATCTGGCTGTTGAGTTTCCTCATCGAGGTATTCAATTCCTCACGTTTTTGATTCAGTTCTGCTTTCGATCCATTTTCGACAATATCTTCGATAGACTTTTCTTTGGGACCACAAGACACCATAATAAGTAGGGAAAGTATAGTGAGGTAAGATATATATTTCATGGGTTTAGTTTTCAAAATTAGTAAATGGAGTATTGATGATCCTTTCGATTTCTGCTTTGGAATTGATAATATCTAGCATAGATTGCAGCAATTCGTTTTGTGCAGTGTAGAGTTGTAACTGAGCTTGTCTAAGTTCAAAACTCGTACCAACTCCTTCTTTAAATTTGATTTGGTTTTTGCGTTCAATGCGTTCTGCAAGTTTCAGATTGTCTTTCGATAATTCATAATTGTCTATTGCAAATTCAAAATTGCTCTTTGCGTTATTTAACTGAAGTTTGATCTGGTTGACGGCCTGTACCTTTTGGGTTTCAGCTTTTTCCATTTCAATTTTAGCTTTTTGAGTTCGAGCACTTCGTTGAAGAGAACTGAAAATGGGAACATTTAGGCTTACCCCAATCGTGGAGAATTCAAACCAATCGGCTCGTGAACTAAAGAATTCAAAATCCTCCCCAAAACTGGTTTGTCCATAGTTTGCAAAAGCAGATAAGCTGGGCAGTGCTTTGCTTTTTTCAAGTTTCATTTCCAACTCTCGCTGCTTTACCAGATTGTCTGCAATCTTAAATTCGATGGTGTTTTCGACCTGTAAATATTCCGTTATAAGTTTTGCTTCCAAAGCGTCTCTATTGGCTAAGTTTTCTAAATCTTCCAGTAATTCGACTTTAGTAGAAATAGGTAAACCCAACACCATATTGAGGCTTTCTTTTGAAATATCCTCCATACGCTTGGCATTATTGAGCTGACTTTGTAATTGCTGGTAAGTAATCTGAAGTTGCTCTACATCTTCTTCCTCGGCAAGACCGTTTTCAAAAGTGATTCGCGTTTCTCTTAGGTTTTCTTTAGCAGTCTCTAGGTTACTATTTATAATACCAATAGAGTTTTGAGTGAGTAAAACATTGCCATAGGCACTCACCACATCTTTTCTTACTTGTAGCTTAGTGCGTGTTTCATTATTGTCTGAATACTCTAAGAAAGTTTTAGCAGCTTGAAGTGCAACGATATAAGAGCCGTCAAATATAAGTTGGTTAAGCGTCACCGAAGCATTCATATTTTGTCTAGGTGAAAACTCTACTGGAACAAAAGTTCCAGGCTCGCCACCTGCAAGTTCTGCAGGAAGTGGAGTTTGCCTAATGATAGGATTATATTCATAAGTTAAATCACCATCGATTTGAGGTAAACCTTCGGCAGTGGTTTCCCACTTTTGTTTTAGCGCAATAGCCACATCGCGTCTGGCGTTGATGGTAGCATAACTGCTATCAATAGCAAAATCTATAGCTTCCTGTAAGGTGAATCTATAGCTCTTCGGCTCATATTGGTCCTGAGCATATATGCTCATACTTAGTATGGCTATGAGACTGAAAATTAACTTTTTCATTCTAGTTGTTGTTTTTCTAGTTCTATTAAGCGTTGCTTTCCTTTGGTATCTACGATACTTCTTAGGTGGTAGTTTAAGAATTCTTCGTAAAGTTCTTTAGGGGTAAGTTGGCTGTCCTTAAAGAGTTTTTCATCTTTTAGATTTAAAATGCCTGAGATGTAGATCTTGCAAGTAAAAACCTTGTGTAAATCTTTTCTATAATAATCATCTTTTACACCACGATCGATATTTTTGCTGATGGATTCTTCCATCTTGCAGACTTGAGATTGTCGCATTTTATCGTAAATCTTTGGATAATACTTTTGAAACTGAAATTGAGGCGAGGTTTTTTCATTCTTAAGCCTTTTCATTACTACCTTTTTAATCTCGAACATTTCCTCAATAGGATCTAGCTGCTGAATTTGAACTTCGTCTATTTCCTTGTGAATGCGATCTCGAATGTAATAGGCGACTTGTTCGACTAAGTCCGACTTGTTTTTGAAATAACCGTAAAGGGTTTTTTTGGACACACCAAGCTCCTGAGCCAGATGGTCCATGGTGACGCTCTTGAAACCGAATTCCAAAAACAAATCTCCTGCTTTGTGTAAGATATCTTGTTTCATTTAAGGAAGCAAATCTAAGCACGGAAACTTTTTATACAATAAAAGTTTCCAAAGTTTCGCTAAAATTTAACATTAGGCTTTAAATCATTAGGTAGGGGACTGTTGGAAAAAAATATGACCATAGAAAAAGGCTTTATTCACATTGAATGGAATAGAGATTAAATTCAAATTATAAAAGGATGGGATTGAGCTGTTGTTGATATGGCATTTCAGACTAACAAGCATAGCTCATCAGGATTGTGTTTGAACATAAAGCCTAGTCAAATTAAAGCTCATTATCGTATGACTTCCTTATTAACTCTGCTTTACTATTAATTTCTAGTGTCTTGTATATGTTTTTAATGTGAGTGCGAACAGTGTCTATGGATATAAATAAATCGTTGGCAATCATCTTATAGCTTTTACCAGCAACAATGCCAGTAACTATTTCTTTTTGCCTCTCGGTAAGCACAGTGCTTTTAATCTGCTTTTGGGCAAAGTGGTTTGCTACTTTACGTGCAATCGCTGGTGACATATAAGACCCGCCTTGGTGTACTACCAGAATTGCTTCTAGTATTTTTTTAAGAGGTGTTTTTTTAGACAAATAGGAGCAAGCTCCAGCACATAAAGCTTTATAAATACTATCGTTATCCTCAAATGTGGTGAGCATAATGATGGATACTTCTGGCAATTCCTTCAAAATTAGGGGGATCCCTTCAATCCCCGACATTCCTAATAAATTGATGTCTAAAAGGATGATTTCGGGATAGTTTTTAGAGAGTTCTATAACTTTAATAAAATCTTCAACCGAGGCTGTAATGAGCAAACACTCTAGGTGGGGTTGAGCATTGAAGTAGTCCTTCAGGCTCTCCTGAATTAAGGTATCATCTTCTATAATGGCTAACCTAATGCTGTCCATGTTCTATGCTTCAAAACAGTCTAACTTTAAAAAATACTGCTAGTATTAGTAAATATATTCTAATAAACTAGCTTGTGCAATCACATTAAGATGTGGTTTAGAGTGTAAACGGCAAAAATAGCTTCACCTCAAATCCGCTTTCCTTATCAAATTCCAGTTTCCCTTTAAGGTTTACAGCCCTCATAGTCATATTAGATAAGCCCAATCCTGTTGAGGTATAGCACTCCTTTTTATTCCCATTATCCTTTATAATAAGCCAGGAACCTTTAGTTTCGTTGGTAATAGTAACAGTTACATGAGTGGCGTCAGAATGGCGTAAAATATTGGTGATCGCTTCTTTATAAATCAAAAATATATGCTGCTTGGTGGGTGCTGATAATTTTTTATTTGGGTTTTTAACACTGAAACTATCCATTTGAAAGGAGATGTCTTTTGGCAACAATAATTCTTCGGCCAACTCGCGCATGCGCTCTAATAAATCTTCGATGGTTTCGCGTCTGCTATCGATACTCCACACCAAATCTCGCATCTGTGAAATAGCATTCCTGCTAATGCCTGCAATTTTTTGAAGTTTAAATTTGTCGGTTTCACTGGCGTTGATTTCCATAAGTTCGGTTTGCATAGCGAGACCAGATAATAATGAGCCAACATCATCATGTAAGTCGCTTGAAATTTTAGTACGTAGTCTTTCCATAGCTAAAGCTTGTTGCAATCGATACCTGAAAATTGAGTAAGCTATGCCAGCTAAAGTCAAAAAAATCAGAGCCATAAACCACCATTTTTTATAAAATATTTGACGTACAGTAATTGGAATTGATAACATAGAAGCACTATCAATTCCTTGGGAATCTTTTCCTTTTATTTTTAAGATATAGTCACCTGCCGGCAATTGGTTGTAGCGAATTGACGCCGAGTTGCCTTGGTAAAACCAGCGGTCTTCAAAGCCTTCTAGTTTTGTGCTATATGTGTTTTTTTGATTTTGAAAATAGCTTGGCATCGTCCAATTGATTTCAAAGTACTGATCGTAAGGAGATAATTCTAAAACTGTGAATTTAGTTTTGATATAATCTTCTGTAAAACTAGATTTATTTTGGTTGTTATACCTTGACGCACTTAGAAGGCGAAGTTTTGGTGGATTTGATTCTCTAAATATGTCTTCGGGCTTAAACGTATTTAACCCATTCATTCCTCCGAAATAAAAATGACCTCTGCTATCTTTAAAAGAAGAGGCATAATTAAACTCGTAATGTGTTAAGCCATCTTCGGTGTAATAATTTTGAAAAATTTTGGTGGTTTTATCAAAATGAGATAAGCCATTATAAGTACTTATCCATAAGCCATTAGCATCGTCTGATAGCAAACCAACCACATTGTTATTTGGCAGTTGTTGAGATTTGGTAAAGGTTTTTACCCTATTGCCATCTGCTGAAATATGATCGAGACCACCACCATAAGTCCCAACCCAAAGGCTTCCATCGGTATCTTCTTCAAGAGATCGAATACTATTTCGTGAAATATATGGAGTCGTTTTTGTTGTAAACTTCTTCTCTAAGCAACCCTTTAGATGCACTTTTAGTAATCCGTCGTTTTGAGTTCCTATCCAAATAAGACTATCTATTTTACTTTCTTCAAAATACATGTAGTTTGAAATATCATCCTCTATTTCAGAATCCTTAAATAGGAGCGTGCTTGTTTCGTTTTCTATATCAAAAAGTACTAATTGTGATAAACTTTGACCAAAAAACAGTTTACCGTCTCTCAATTTAATCAACGGGTTTTGGCCCTTAAAAGTAACGTAGTTTCGAAATTCATCGTAACGTTTTACGCTGCCATCCTTTAGGTTTATTTTCATTAAGGTCTCCCCCAACGTAAAAACATGTTCTTTTTTGTTGTCTACAACAAAAAAATTAGCGGTGTGTTGAATGGCCTCTAAGTCCACTTTATCCAATTGGATTTGCAGTGTATCCACTTCACCATTTAGGGTTTTGTATAGAAGAGTATTGTTATTTTCGCATTTCGCAAAAATTGTCCCGTTTTTATCTTCAAAAATACCACGCATGGTATTTCCCCAACCTTCATTTTTGGACTTAAATAAGGGTTTAAAAAGTTCATCGCCTATCCGTATTTTAAAAGAACCATTATCTGTTGCAACCCAAAGTAATTTGTTAGCATCTATAAACAGATCTCTAATTATGGAATACTTAAATCGAGCTTTTAGCTGGACTGTATAGTCTGTAAACTCACCTTCCGGACTCATCCGGTAAAGCTCATCTAATCCGGAAAACCAGATGTGTTTTTGATAATCTTCTATAGCATTATAAAATTGAATGGGTTTATCAAGGATGCGTTTATGAGTGAGGTTGTCTTCATCAAAAATATGAATACCGCGTTCCTTTTGTGGAAAATAATAGTGAATATTACAAGAATCATAAAAGGATATATTAAATTTTAAATCGGTTCCAAACCACTTAAAACTTGATAAATTAAATTTGGCTTCTAAATTTCCATCGGGATCAAATTTTAAACTTCCATTAGAGGTGCTCCATAATATATGACTGTTGGAATCTGAAATTAATCTGGTGTAATCAACTTCTCCCCTTAAAATAGAATATTTAATTTCGAACCGATCACCATTAAATTTTTGAAGATATTGTTTTGCCTTTCCTTTTTTGGCGGTCTTGTAATCATCACTTACAATCCAAAAGCTACCATCTTTATTTTTTAGAAAGAATAAAACGGAACCCATGATGTTATGAGTTTTATTGTAAGTTATCGCTTTATCAGTTAATGGATTGAGCTTAAAAAGTTCTTCATTGGCTATATACCAAAGCTCATTGGTAGCATCATCAATATCCAACCCTCCCATAATATGTTCTTTTTCAATAAAAAGGGGATTACTTTTATTTGAATTATAGGTTTTGATATTATATCCATCATAACGCAGCAAACCAACCGCTGTGCCCATCCATATAAATTCGTTCTTGTCTTGAGTAATGGATTTGATGTCTCTATAAGGTAAACCTTGTTCGGTTGTAAAAACATCAATTTGTGAAGGGTTTTGAGCATAGAAAGAATGGACTACCAAAAGTAAACCCACTTGCAATACTAAAACGAACAGGATTCCGAAGAATTTCAAAACGTGCTGATTAACTGTTTTATGAACGTTAACTTCCAAATGTACAAAAAGTTAGCTATCAATATCACATGAACATGTGATTGACAAAATTCTAAATATGGGTTAGTTTAGTCCTGTTAATTCAGAATATTAATACCTATTAATTTAAAAACAACCCAGCATTAAAAACTCAAAACAGAACACGTTGCATCTTGGAAGGAAATTCATAAAGTCCGCACCAACCAAAAAAATGGCTACGTGAGCCAAACTTTTAGAGTCATCGATGGTGACTTTAAAGGCGATTGGGTATCTGTTTGGGGTACTTACACGTTTACAGAAAATGGTATTGAGATGAATTCACCTTATCAACTTACAGCAATGGTTGCCAACGGAAAAATTGTAAGGTCAAGTATTTACTATGATAGATTAGCTATTAGAGAAGCAATGGGGTATGGATTAGCTGCCAAGCAGAACTAGTAGAACATCTATTTTAAAGGCAATATCAAAAATCTTTATAAGATTGGTGATGTTGTCTTTTTGTTTTTTTAAATTAAGATTAGCTTCAATACCATCGGTTAGTCACAATACTACATTGAAGTGTATGCATAATGCATATCTAGAAAAAATCACCACCCAATACCACATCAATATGTGATTGACAATTAACTTATGGATACTTAATTTAGCTAAGTCATAAAAACTAATAGTATCAATTCTTAAACTAAATTTTCATGAAAAAAGTAGGTGTTATAGGTGGTTCTGGCTTTATTGGGAGCTATGTCACAAAACAGTTTTTAGATCATGGCTTTGAGGTTAAAGTGTCCTCAACCGATCTTTCTCAAAAAGAAAAATACAAACATTTAAAACAACTCAATAACTCAGATCGCCTAAGCTTTAGCGAGCTTAATGTTGAAAATAAAGTACAACTTAAAACCTTTATCGCCGATTGCGAGATTGTTATTCATGGGGGAACCCCCTTTTTATTGGATTTTCAAAACGCAGATACTCAATTGTTCAACCCAACCATTAAGGGAACAGAGAATTTTCTAGAAGTCATCAGTGCGAATAAAACTATCGAAAAAGTTGTTTTTATAGCTTCGGTTGCGGGTTGGAATACCAATTTTCCATTTCCAGCGGAAGGTAAAAGTTTTACCGATACATTTGATGAAACAGAAACCCGGTTTACTTCAACCGAAAGTCATCCGTATGCGCAAGCCAAATTTATGGCTAATCAACTGGTGGAAAAATTTATAAAAGCCAATCCAAATTTAGCCTTCGAAATTACAACGGTTTCTCCTGTGGGCGTTATGGGGAAATCACTTTCCAATCGAGAAGATTCTACCTCAGGAGGTTTACAGTTTTTAATTAAAAATAAAATTGCGCCAGATGATTTTGTAAAAATGTTATTTGACAATGACATCCCTTTTTCTCTGATAGATGTAGAAGATGTTGCTGAAGCTATTTTTAAGGCTGCTACAACTAAAGGCCTTCATGGAAAAGATTACCTATTGGCTAAAGAAACCTATAAAATATCGGATATGAACCTGATGCTAAATCAACAAGAGCCAAAAGAAAGTGCGTCTATTGTGTATAAAAACGATTTAGCAAAAAAAGAATTGAATATGGATTTTAAACCTGTCAAAGACTGTTTGTATTCATTTTAATGAAAAAATACTAATAGAATTTAAAGATCAAACTCATAAACACTAAAAAGCTATTATTTATTTTGATAATTATTGGGATGACAGCTTCCTTTACCGATACAAATACGATTAAAAAAGACATCAAAATGTACGGACAGGTTTGGGATGAATTTATAAATAAAAGGCAAATAGATAGTCTGAACGACATTTATTTTGCGAAGACAAGTATAACAATTTTAAGCTCTGAAAACATTGGAGGGGTTGACGATTTTAAAGCCTATTATAAAAATCTAATAACGGGTTTGCCTGATCTTGAGTTTAATATTTCTAAGGTTTTCGAGCAAGATGAAAAGGAGAAAACTCAAAAGGTCTATTTTATGAACTAATATTAAAAAAGGGTAAAGCCGAAAACCTTAATAGAGTAGGCACATAAAAACCAATCACTATGAAAAATATAATAGTATTTTTAATGGTCGTCCTTTTTGGCTCAAGCGTTTTCGCGCAATGGGATTACCCAACGACCAAAAAAGTAGAAGTAAGTGATACTTATCACGGGATTACCTATAAAGACAACTATCGCTGGCTCGAAGACATGAAAAACCCCGAAGTTGAATCGTGGTTTAAGCAGCAAGCTGATTTTTCTAACGCTACAATGAACACCATCAACGGCAGGGACGAATTGATTGCCGAATGGCGAAAACTGAATAATCTACAACCTGCCAGCTATTCTAACCAAACCATTAAAAATGTCCGCATTTTTTACCAAAAACAAATGCCCAGCGAGAAAGTGAGCAAAGTGTATTTCAAGGAAAGTTTGAACAGTCCTGAAGTGTTGCTGTTTGACCCATTAACATTTATTGGAGGCAAAACCTTAATTGTTGAATCCGCAATGCCAAGTCATGATGGTAAAAAGATAGTGATCGGCTATTCTGAACAAGGTGCAGAAGTCTCAACCCTGCAAATAATGGATGTTGATTCAAAAACTTTTATGAAAGACAAAATTCCTGCAACAGCCGGCGCTATGGCTTGGAGTTTCGATGATAGTGCCATACTGTATATGTGGATAAAATCTGCCGACAATAATGATCCCGAAGGACGACTGAATCCAAAAACAAAACTTCATAAAATAGGAACGGATTATAAAACCGACGCCGATTTTTTCAGTAATGAAACCTATCCGAACTTAAATATTGAAGCAAAGTCATACCCTTATATTGTCTTAATGGATGAAACAAAAGATTATGTTTTTGCTGGCGAAGGCACGGTACAAAACGAATTGAAAATGTGGTATGCGCCCATAAGTGAATTCAATTCAGGAAACATCAATTGGAAAAAATTGATGGACACATCAGATAAGTTGATTGGGCAACCGTCCGTTTTGGATGGTAAAATGTATGCTATTACCCATAAGGATGCTGAAAATTATAAACTCGTTTCAACAGACTTAAAAAATCCCGATTGGGACAATGCAACCGTTGTAGTTCCCGAAAACACAATGGTTTTAAAGTCTGCAATACGCTCTAAAGATTATTTATTATTGAGTTATAGTGATGGTATTAATATGCATCTTTTCAAATTTAATCCAAAATCCAATAAAACATCAAAAGTTGAAATGCCATTAAGTGGTACGGTTTCTTCAAAATCTATAGATATCAAAACCAATGAATTCATAGTAGGAATTACCTCTTGGAACAAACCCTACACCGAATTTTTATTTAATGCTGAAACAGAAAAATTCACAGCTAGCCAATACAACAAACCATCTGTCTATCCTTATGAATATGATGATCTTGTGGTTGAGGAAGTAGAAGTAAAAGGTCACGATGGTGTGATGATTCCCTTATCTATCATCTATAGAAAAGGCACAAAAAAAGACGGCTCCAATGTTTGCTTTATGAGAAGCTATGGCGCTTACGGATATAGTATGACGCCTTCTTTTAATTCTATAATAAACGCATTAGTAGTAAAAGGCGTTGTGTATGCCGTTCCGCACGTTCGTGGTGGCAGTGAAAAAGGTGAAGCTTGGTATAAAGCAGGCTATAAAACCACCAAACCAAATACGTGGAAAGATTTTATTAGCTGTGCCGAATATATGATTGACAAAGGCTATACAAAATCTTCAAAATTATCTGGAATGGGCACAAGTGCTGGTGGCATTTTAATTTCAAGAGCCATTACCGAACGGCCCGATTTGTTTGCCGCAGCCATTAATAATGTAGGATGCTCCAATGCAATGAGAGGCGAATTTTCATCAAACGGACCAGTCAACATACCAGAATTTGGAACCGTAACAGACCCAATTGAAGCGAAAGCATTATATGAAATGGATGGTATGCAACACGTAAAAGATGGCGTAAATTATCCGGCAGTTATCTGTATTGGCGGTTGGAACGACTCTCGTGTTGCCGTTTGGGAACCTGCAAAATTTGCGGCAGCCGTTCAAAATTCAAGTGCTTCCGGCAAACCTGTATTGATGAAAGTGAATTACGATAACGGCCATTTTACCGAAGATAACGAAGTCACTTGGGCAAATTTTGCCGACCAATTGGCCTTTGTGATGTGGCAAAGTGGGCATCCGGATTTTCAGCTTAAGTATTAAAAACAAAACTATTTAACAACCACTAAATATATAGATTATGAAAAATGAATGATGCGTTAATTACTGCCATCAAGATAGAATTAAAACTAGAAAATAAATAAAGACCACTACTTTAAAAAACATACCCTATCCTAAAGTCAAAAAAGTCTGCAACGTGCAAGTGTGTTTTTAAGTTAAATCCTGCAAAAACATGTTTTGTAAAAAGATAGCTGAGTCCATAGCGTTGGTATACTGCATCTGTAGAGCGATTCTGGTTAAAATAATACACCCCTAATTGTTGGCTAAAGGTAACGCTGCCTAACCAAAACTCATGGCCTCCTAAAAACGCCCCTTGACTGAAGTCAGCATTGCTTCCTTCTAAGTTAAGGCGTTCTTTCCTGGAATAGTCAAAAGTCCACTCGGTTCCTGCTGTTAACGCACTTCTGCCCCCAACCCATTTTGCATAGTTTCCTTGAAAACCTAAAACATAGAACTTATCTTTATCTCCCACATTGGCATTGCTCCAGCCTGAAAAATGCACCACTGACCATCGTGTTTTGTCGTCTGGAGGCTTCCGCTTTCCGTTTTTTGTAGGGGAGGGAAACTCAATGGGCTTAAGACTGGTGTTTACTCCTATATTTAAACTTGGAAAATTTAATCCTTTATTGGGGGTTCTTACCCCTCCGTTGGAAATGTGATTGTATTTGGCTGCTAATCTTAGATTGAGCTTGTCTGTTAACCTGTAATTCACGCCTACTCCTAATACAATTATAAAATTAAACAAGGTACTGTAAGACTCGTTTAGAGGATTGTCTATTTCATCATATTGCTGGGTTAAAAAGGCACCCCCAAGGCCTATTCTTACAAATAAATTGATTCGTTTTTGAGTTAGGAAGTAAGGCTCTATATAGGCTAAAGGCATAATACCTATACCAAGCACTTCAGGGTTATCCCAATCCCAATACGCAAGACTAACTCCTACTCTGGGAAAGCAATTGCAAAAGGCCCAAGATTCTTGTGTAATCAAGTGTTTACTCCAATCCAATTGTATGGCAAAGGGATAGGCGTTGTCAATTTGTCTAAGCGATTCTGTATGTTTTAATAAATTAGCATAATCAAAACTCACCCCCAAAACCATAGGTCTACTTTCGGTGAAAATGCCATCATATTGAGCTTTAGTCACAAAGCTTATAAAATTAAACACAATTAAAAACAGCATTAATTTTTTCATAATGAGATTGAAGTACACTAAATTAAATTATTCTTTGATAGATTGAAGATAAAAATAATTAGCATAGCTTTAGTTGCGGTAATAATTTTTGATAAAAAGAAGGTGAAAAAAGCCCGTGCCGAATTTGTTTCGGTAAAACGATTTATTGCGACATTATAGGTTTAATTTGGTATAAAATTAGTGCGAGCAAAAAACCAAATGATAAATGGATGGATTTAATATAGTCATGGTAATTGCAATCATTCTATTCGCAAGACTAGGAATGCGATTGGTGAGGGGATATATCAAAATGAAAAAAGATAAAAAAGAGGATCAAACTCTTTAAAAAATCCATCAAAACTTATTTCTGGAGAATAAAACAAGTAACCCTTTCAAAATAAACAGAAAGTCATTAGTCATTTGCCTTAAAATGCTCCTCCCGTTTTAGGTCGGCTAACCTTCGATAAATGATTTTTTTGAAGGTTGAGGTTTCATCATTATCAAACTGAGTCTCGTAGCGTTTATAGTACGCTAATTTTTTATCGGTATCTGTATAGAGTCGATCTGCGGTCAACGCCATTTCTACATAAGCTCTTTCAAACTTAGGGGATTCTCCTATGGCAAGTTCTAGCAACTGTATACCTTCTTTTAATTTGTCTTGCATGATCTTGCCAAAGCTAAAGTAAAACGCTTCTGGTCCAAGCTGGTGTCCTTTAACCCAATGGAGAGCTGGGCATGGCTTTCTGCAGATTCAAAATCCTTAAGCATGGAATATACTTTTGTTAATTGATGGTGGTATTTAAAACTGTGGATCTTGAAATAATATTTTGCCAAAGCATAGGCGGCAGCTTGATGATTAGGGTCTTGTTGTAAAGCCTTCAAATAAAATATATCCACAGACTTAGAGCCTTGCTCTGCTTTGGTAAGTCCCAGTTGGTAAGAGAATACTGGATTGCTAGGATAGCGATCATGAAGCTGAGTAAATAAACTATCTGCAGGTTTAAATTGGTCATCATCTTTTAAATGCTTGGCATATACAAATTGATATCTGGGTTTATCATCTTCTGGGAATAAGGTCTCCCGATAGGCGTCTAATGCTCTGTTATAATACCTTTTGGCGTGAAGACTTCTTGCTTTAAGTATTTTAGATTCAAAGTGAGTAGGGGGGTGAGTCTTCATAATTCTCAAGGACTTTAGAATACTCCCCGACAGCAAACAAACTATCTAGATCCTGACCAAAACAAACTTGTACACCTCCAAAAAGGTGTACAAGAATAAGAAGGATGAAGTTTTTTTTAATCTTCATCAGACACCATAAAAACAATAGGCAAAGAGTAGAGAACACCCACTTTCTCACCGCCCTGTTCACCAGGTTTCATAGTGGGTAATTTATTGATGATTCGTTCCCCTTCAGCTTGGAGTATCGGATGTGGAGCCCTAGCTCTTACGTCTACTATTTTGCCAGTTTTGTCAATTTTAAATTGGACATAAACTCTATTCGTTCCTTTAAGTCCTAAACCAGAGGCTAGATCGGTGTTGAAGTTCTCATTAACAAATTGACTTATCTCTTTACTCATGCATTCTTTGCGTTCAACATTAGAGTCTAAGCTTTCACAACCTGGGAAAACGGGAACATTTTCAATAACGGCAAAGGGCACATCTCCAATAGCTTCTTCTTCTATCACTTCAATGATTTCATCTTTATTTTTTATTTCTTCGAGAAATTCATCGTAAGTCTGAGTTTTAAATTTTTCAAACACAGCATTATCAGAATATGTAATCCTAGTTCGCTCAGTGCTTTTTTCTTCCATTTTTTCAGCCATGAAAATCATATAAACATTTCGCCTATAGAAATCTTCTTTGGAGTTAATCTCATTGTCTTTTTTAAATTCAAACTTATTTGGCATATCGTCTGAAAACATTCCGTATTTTTCAACAGCGTCCTTAAGCTCATACATATACTGGGCTTTGAGTTGTTCTGCTTCAGATTGCTTGGAAAGTTGCTGGATATCTTCCTTGCTTTCCTCTTTACAGGCGGTGTACATAAGCATTAAAGCGACAAGTGGTAAAATCAGAAGATACTTTAATTTACTTCTGGAGCTGGAATTCTTTTTTTGTAACATCATAAGTCTTAATTTTAATTGTGAATGGTTAAAAAACGAGTTGGAAAATTTAAAATTTTGTGTCCCAAAAGCTTGGTTAAGTAAGCTTTGGGCATACTCTTTCTTGCTTATGTGCTGAGCCGCAACTGCATCCGCTTGAAGCTCATGCACCAGTAATAGCTCTCTTTTCAATACATGGTGGGCTGGACTAAGCCACAGTAAAGTGCGTACTATTTCAGAAAATAACAGGTCAACTCCATGATTGGCTTTGGCATGTTCCAGCTCATGGACGATAATTTTATCCCGCTGGTCTTTAGTAATTTGGTCTCCAATAAAAATGGAATTCCAAAAGGTAAAAGCAGTATTGGAGGATGACAAGCTGTAACATTTTATGTTCTCTCTATAAGACTCAAAAGTTGCAGCTGCTGTAAGTTGCTTAAGTTTCCAATACCCTATGCTGAATTTGAGGCAGAATATACTTAAGCCCATAAGATATACAAGCTTCAAAAACGCGTCTAGAGTCCAAGAGGACGTCTGGGGATTAGAGGTTTGCCCTGAAGCCGTTAAGTTCACTTCCTCACCCATCAAAAAATAATTTTGTAATTGAGAGGCGGTTTGTTCTGTGGAATTAGCACTCCCCAAATCGAAGGCCAAAAAACCTAAGTCTAACAGGGGAAGTATAAAAGAAAGCAAAGCAGTCCCAAGCAAATACAAGCGGTTATAGGAATAAAAGGTTTCTTTTTTAAAAACCAGATAGAGTCCTAAAAAGCAACTTTGAAAAAGGATAACATCCAAGATATAAAGTCCCATTAGTCTTCGGTTTTATCGATGTCTTTAAGTATACTTTCCAAATCTTTGGCGCTCATATTTTTCTCTTTTACAAAAAAGGAAACCATGTTTTTAAACGATCCCTCAAAATAGGAGTTTACCATCTTTTTCATACTGGCTTTCTGGTAAGTAGATTTGTCAACAAGGGCAAAATATTTAAAACCTCTGCCTGCTTTTTCATGACCTACAAATCCCTTGTCTTCCAAAATTCTTATTATGGTCGACACGGTGTTATAAGCAGGTTTGGGTTCTGGCATATCAACGATAAGCTCAGCAACACGTGCATTTTCTCTTTGCCATAAAAGTTGCATAATGTCTTCTTCGGCTCTGGTGAGTGGTTTCATAAGTTATAATTTTTGACTAATATAAACTAACATTATAGTTAAACTAATATATTAGTTGTTAAAGTTTGTTTAAGATGGTTTTGAAAAACCTTAGATTTACTCCACAATTTTTGAACTTATGGCCACAATTTATCAAGTAGATGCATTTACAGATCGGCTCTTTAAAGGAAACCCCGCTGGAGTTATGCTTTTAGAAAACGGATTTTTGGAAAAAGATCTCATGCAAAATATCGTTAAGGAAATGAATGTGTCTGAAGTTGCTTTCGTGGTTCCTAGAGAAAAAGAGTTCGATATTCGATTTTTTACTCCAAAAGCAGAAGTGCCTCTTTGCGGACATGCAACCTTATCTGCAGCTCATATTCTTTTTGAAACTGAACACGTATTATCCACAGAAGTGATTCGCTTCAACGCGATGAAGGATGTGTTGGAAATTAGATCAATAGGAGGGAAACTTCAGATGAAGTTTCCAGAGTATGAGTTAAAACCAATTTTCATTCTAGCAGCTGACCAAAATCTATTGAATATAAACGTGGAGGAGGCTTTTGGAGTGACCAACGATTGGAATCTATTGGTATTATCCTCGGAGGAAGAGCTTCAAAATTTTGTTCCTCAAGCCAAGCAACTTCAGGATTTAGGTCTTGGTCAAAGCATATTTACAGCAGTATCCAACACCCCAGAGAGGGATATTGTTTGCAGGTGTTTTGTGCCAAATTTGGGTATTCTGGAAGATCCCGTTACAGGTTCTGCTCACTGTGCTCTCGGGGTATATTGGTCTAAAAAACTGAACACATCCTTTTTGAAATCTGAACAAATTTCTGAGCGTAAAGGACAATTAAAACTCGAGATGAAGCAGGGTAGTGTCTTTATTTTAGGAGAGGCTAAAACCGTTTTTAAAGCTGAACTTTACATATAAACCGATCTCCAATATATTTTTTGAAAGCTTCGCTCCACAACTCTGTAGACTAAACGCTCCAAAAAGTCGTCGTGTCTCATTAAGTCTTGAATTTCCTTCTCGTGAATATCTATTCTATACAACAGATGAATAAGGCTTGCTGTTTTCTGATGCATCAGTTCAGAAAAGAGGGGCTGCAGCTCGATCCATAGTTCTTCTGGTGTGATTTTGGTTTGCAGTTCGATATCACTAAGCCCAACCAAGGCGATATCTTTATTGAGTTGTTGAATAAGCTGCTCCCAAACCTCGGCATACTTGTCTAGCTGGTCAATAACCTCATTAAGTTCTGAAGGGCAATTCATTTACATCTTTCGGTTCATCAAGTTAGTGCCAAATTGTATAAGGAAGTCTTTTCCTTTTTGAGACACATCGATATCTTCTAAGCGCTCAAAAGCCATTTCAGTAAAGTCTTTTATTTTGGCTGTCGTTGCTTTTCCCGCACCAGAATCTTCAAAGATTTGCTTGGCAGTTTCTATTTTACTAGAGGGGTTTTCTGGCGAAATAGTGTAGAGATGTTTCAGTTGCTCTGCGCTACTTTGGTCTGCCAACTCCAAAGCTCTTAGGTATAAGTAGGTTTTCTTGTTTTCTATGATGTCTCCGCCTATTTGTTTTCCAAAGACGGCCTGCTCTCCAAAGGTGTCTAAATAGTCATCTTGGATTTGGAAGGCAATACCTAGAAGTCTTCCGAACTCATAGATTTCACTCTGTATACTTTGAGATACATCGCTTACAATAGCACCCATTTTTAGAGCCGCACCTACCAAAACAGCGGTCTTATATTCAATCATTTTAAGGTATTCCTCAATAGTGACGTCATCTCTTTCTTCAAAATCGACATCATACTGTTGTCCCTCACACACCTCAATAGCTGTTTTTGTGAAGAGTTCTGCTAAGGGCTTGAAATGCTCTGCCGGATAATTTTCAAACAATTGGTAGGCATTGATGAGCATGGCATCTCCAGAGAGAATTCCTGTATTGATATTCCATTTTTCATGGACGGTTTGTTGTCCTCTTCGCAGAGGGGCGTCGTCCATAATATCGTCATGTACCAAAGAAAAATTATGAAAAATTTCAATTGCTAGCGCTGCATCCATTGCTTTTTCTCGGCCTCCACCAAAAATATCGGCACTCATTAAGACCAACACAGGTCTCAGTCGTTTTCCTCCGAGTCCAAGAATATACTCTATAGGTTCATATAGATTTCTAGGTTCTTTCTTCGGAACTTGAGCCTCCATATATTCTAAAAAAGACAACTTATAAGCTTCTAAATCCAACATCAATTTTTTTGTGCTAAAATAAATCTTTTGAAGTTTCTAACTTGTTTTTTATAAAATTGTTTGCGATGGCACCTCGATTTTGTTTAAGCCTCAAGGCTTATCGCAGAAGTAATGATAAAATTATTCCAAAAGAAGATAGTTTTAGATAGAAATCGTAATTTTGTAAGACACATTACAAGACGTAATACCAATATGGACAAATATTCCTTTTTAAATGCGATGTCTCCATCGCTATTAGCAGATCTTTATAATCAATATTTACAAAATCCTGACAGTACAGAGCCAAGCATGAGAGCCTTTTTTCAAGGTTTCGACTTTGGTTTAGAGTCTGGAGAACCTCTTGGAGAACCCTCTAATGTAACAACAACTGTCACCCTAAATAATTCTGAAACCAAAGAAACTGAAAAGATTCAGGTATCAAAAAATGTGCAGAAAGAATTCCAAGTTATTAACCTTATCGATGGCTATCGCCACCGCGGACATTTATTTACTAAAACAAATCCTGTCAGGGAGCGTCGTAAATATTCACCAAAACTAGACATTGAAAACTTTGGTTTATCCCAGTTAGATCTGGATATAGAATTTGAAGCTGGAGAAATTATAGGCATTGGCAAAACCTCCTTGAGAAAAATCGTCGAGTTTTTGGAGAACGTCTTCTGTGATTCTATCGGTGTAGAATACGCCTATATTCGAAATCCGAAAGAAATAAAATGGATTCAAGATAAAATTTATCACAATCAAAATAAGACTCATTTTTCTGATACTCAGAAGAAAAATATTTTAAGAAAACTTAATGAAGCTGTTACTTTCGAAACATTCTTACATAAAAGCTATGTTGGACAAAAACGATTTTCACTAGAGGGTAACGAATCTTTAATTCCTGCTTTAGATACCTTAATAGAAGGAGCAGCAGATATAGGAGTAAAAGAGTTTGTGATGGGAATGTCTCACCGTGGCCGTTTAAATACCTTGGTGAATATTTTTGGTAAAAGTGCGAAAACGATTTTCAACGAGTTTGAAGGTAAAGATTATGAAGTCGATGGATTTGATGGTGATGTGAAGTACCACTTAGGATGGACCTGTAAACGCCAAAGCGACTCAGGTAAAGAAATCAATCTCAACATGGCTCCTAACCCGTCTCACCTAGAAACTGTTGGTTCTATTGTGCAAGGTATAGCGAGAGCAAAGCAAGACGTCCATTATTTGGGAGAAGAACAATATGTTTTACCTATCGTTGTCCATGGGGATGCAGCTATCGCAGCGCAAGGGATTGCCTATGAAATAGTCCAAATGGCACAGCTAGACGGATATAAAACAGGAGGAACTATCCATATTGTAGTGAATAACCAAATTGGGTTTACTACCAATTATATAGATGGAAGATCCTCAACTTACTGTACAGATGTCGCTAAAGTGACCTTATCTCCTGTGCTCCATGTGAATGCAGACGATGCAGAGGCGGTTGTCCATGCGATGAATTTTGCACTCCAATTTAGAATGGAATTTGGTAGAGATGTGTTTATAGATTTGTTGGGGTATAGAAAATATGGACATAACGAAGGGGATGAGCCTAGATTTACTCAGCCCAAATTATACAAGGCAATTTCTGAGCATAAAAATCCTAGAGATATTTATGCAGACAAATTGGAGGAACAAGGGATCATAAATACAGATTACTTGGACCAATTAGAGGAAAGTGTAAAGTCTAAACTTAGCGAAGAATTCGAAGACTCTAAGAAAGATGATAATGTAGTGATTACCGAAATTCTCCAAGAAGAATGGAAGGGTTATGAAGCTGCAGATAAAGATGAGATGCTCAAGCCTGTGGACACCACCTTCGACTTGAATGAACTTTCAAAACTAGCAGAAGCCATCACGACCTTGCCAGAGGATAAGATTTTCATGAAGAAGATAAATAAGCTCATGAAAACTCGTCACACTATGTATTTTGAAAAAAATGAGTTAGACTGGGCAATGGGCGAGCTTCTAGCTTACGCAACTTTATTGAAAGAAGGTCATGATGTAAGAATATCTGGACAAGATGTAGAGCGGGGAACCTTTTCCCACAGACATGCGGTTATCATAACTGAAAATAGCGAAGAAGAGTATATCCCCCATAATAATCTAGGTGGAGAACAATCTAAATTTTATATTTACAATTCTCTTCTTTCAGAATATGCTGTGGTAGGGTTTGATTATGGTTATGCCATGGCAAGTCCTTCGTCGCTAACCATCTGGGAGGCACAATTTGGAGATTTCAGTAATGGAGCTCAAGTCATTATCGATCAATACATCTCCTCAGCAGAGGATAAATGGAAAACGCAAAATGGTTTAGTGATGCTGCTACCTCATGGTTATGAGGGTCAGGGGTCAGAACATTCTTCAGCAAGAATGGAAAGATACCTTCAGTTGTGTGCAAAAGACAATATGTTTGTCGCCAACTGTACCAGTCCAGCAAATTATTTTCACTTGTTAAGACGTCAGCAAAAAACAAATTATAGAAAGCCTCTCATTGTATTTACGCCTAAAAGTCTATTGAGGCATGCACAGGTAATATCTTCAAAAGAAGAATTGGCAGAGGGAAGTTTCCAAACTGTTATTGATGATGCCAAGGCTAAGGTAAAAGAGACAAAGACTCTTGTGTTCTGCTCTGGTAAATTTTATTTTGATCTTAAAAAGAGACGAGAAGAAGAAAAAAGAAATGATGTGGCTTTAGTGAGAGTTGAGCAGCTCTTTCCTTTGCCTAAAGAAGAGATGAATAAAATCATCAAGAAGTATAAGAATGCCAAAGATGTGGTTTGGGCTCAAGAAGAACCAAGGAATATGGGAGCCTACACACATCTTCTGTTGCAATATGATAAAACAAAAGACTTTAGAGTCTGTAGTAGACGTTTTTATGGCTCTCCTGCGGCAGGGAGTCAAGCACGATTCAAGAGAAGACACGACGAAGTTATCGATTATGTATTCGATGCTTCAAAAGACAATTGTTTAAACGACTACAAATAATAAAAACCAAGTTACGAAACACATAATATTATGGCTTTAGAAATGAAAGTCCCTTCTCCGGGAGAATCAATTAGCGAAGTTGAAATCGCAGAATGGTTAGTAAAAGATGGAGACTATGTAGAAAAAGATCAAGCTGTTGCTGAAGTAGATAGCGATAAAGCAACCTTGGAACTTCCTGCAGAAGCCTCTGGAATTATCACCTTTAAAGCCCAAGAAGGGGATGTTGTTCAGGTAGGCGATGTCGTTTGTTTGATTGATACGGAGGCCGAAAAGCCATCTGGTGGTGACGATAAAAAAGAAAAATCTAAGTCTAAAGATTCTTCTAAAAGCTCTTCAGAAGATAAAAAAGAAGCCCCTAAAAAAGAGGAAACGCCAGCTTCAAAAGAAACTAAAGAGGAAACATCTTCCTCTAAAAAGACTTATGCAACAGGGACGCCTTCTCCAGCCGCTAAGAAAACCTTAGACGAAAAGGGAATCGACTCTAAAGAGGTGAAAGGGACAGGTAGAGATGGTAGGATCACCAAAGAGGATGCCGTCAACGCAGAAGCGAAAATTTCTATGGGGTCGCCAGGAGTTGGGAAACGCAGCGAGACTAGAAGTAAAATGTCTATGTTGAGACGAAAGGTTGCTGAGCGTTTGGTAAGTGTTAAAAATGAAACGGCTATGTTAACGACTTTCAACGAAGTCAATATGCAGCCTATTTTTGATCTTAGAACTCAGTACAAAGAAAAATTTAAAGAAACTCACGGCGTTAGTCTTGGTTTTATGTCTTTTTTCACTTTAGCCGTTGTTCGTGCATTGGACAAATTTCCTTCTGTCAATAGTATGGTGGATGGTAAAGAAATGATTACTTACGATTATAAAGATATTAGTGTTGCCGTTTCAGGGCCTAAAGGTTTGATGGTACCCGTGATGCGTAATGTCGAAAATCTTGGTTTTAGAGGGGTTGAGCAAGAAGTAAAACGCTTGGCAACTCGCGCTAGAGATGGTAAGATTACGGTAGATGAAATGACAGGAGGAACCTTTACTATTTCAAATGGGGGTGTTTTTGGGTCTATGTTATCTACTCCAATTATCAATCCTCCGCAAAGTGGGATTTTAGGAATGCACAATATTGTAGAGCGCCCAGTCGCTATAGACGGTAATGTTGAAATACGTCCAATTATGTATGTCGCTTTATCTTACGATCATAGAATTATTGATGGTCGTGAATCTGTTGGATTTTTAGTTGCCATCAAAGAGGCATTAGAAGATCCTAAAGAATTATTGATGAACGGAAATGTAGAAAAAGCCTTAGAGCTTTAGATAACAAGCCTTTCTAATTAAGTTATAACCCTGAAGTTTTGCAAAGCTTCAGGGTTTTTTGTTTCTGTTTTAAATTGATTTTGCCTTCTTTAGCTTTCGTGGGTTTCGATACATTTCTTAAGGGTTTTCATTTGCTTTATACCAAATTAAATTTATAATGTCGTATA